>URLM01000098.1 GCA_900548775.1 uncultured Olsenella sp. | reverse complement strand
CGCGCTACGCAGTGTAGTATCATTTCTTCAGAAGATATTCTGAAGAAATGAGGCATCGACATGCCAAACATACGTACTGCATCTGAGCTTCAGCGCAACATGAATGCCATCTACGATTTGTGCGAATCGACCAAGGAGCCGGTCTACATCACGCGAAACGGCAGGGAGAGCCTGGTTGTGATGGATGCCAAGGCATTTGATGATGCCTTTGACCTGCGACGGCGCGTGCTCGAGCACGAGATGCGAGTTCATGGCGCGCTGATGAGGTCGCAAGAGGAAGTGAAGAGCGGAGAACTTGTAGATTTTGCTGACATTCGCCGGGAGAACTGATGTCCCAAGGACGACGTTACTCGATTAAGCTTACGGCCAGTGCGGCAAAGAGCTACCAAGCCCTTGGAGGGTCCGCGAAGAGAAAGGCAAACAACGCGTTAGATGCGCTTGCCATTGCGCCGGGGCTTGGCATGGTATATGACCCCTACTACGAAGCTGCGCGACTGCCCTTTGAGGTTCGTGTGGTCTATGCGGGCAAGTACGGTATCTACTACGATTACGATGAACAGACGCGCATTGTCTACGTGCGGTTTATTGAAGACGAACGCATGGATCCGCTGAATCGCTTCTCGGCCAGAATCCACGAAGGTGGGGCCCAGGACTAGCCCGGACCCCACCCTTGTAACGTCAGAGTTGCGCGAAAGGCGCGTTGTCTAGTTGCGTGGAGCCGCGGCAAGCTGCGCGTTTACCTTCTCGCCGTCGCCGGTCTCGAGCGCGGCCAGCGAGCGATAGAGCCAGGAGGTGGCGTCGGCCGAGAGGGCCTCGGCGTTTGCGCTGGCGGCAAAGGCGAGGAGCGCGTCGAGAAGCTGCTTGCCGGCGGGGGAGAGGGCGGTGACATCCGTCCCGGCGTGGGCAGGCACTCCGCGGTGGCCGGAGACGTGCTCGACGAAGCCGCGCACCTGCGCGACCTGCTGCGGCAGGCTGGCGGCGGGCTCGGCGGCACCAGCGGCAACAAGGGCGTCGATTACGACCTGCGCGGGGGTCCCGCAGGGGACGAAGCCGGGTGCGTCGTCCATTGCCGCGGTGATGGTTGCGCCGAGGGCAACGGCGGCTCCGGCAAGTTCGTTCTGGATCTCATTCATGTGGTTCTCCTTTTTGTTTGATTCGTTATCTTGTGACGCGCGGAGGTGACCCCGCTCCCCCTATGCCTTGAAGTGATCCCGTGCGAATCCCATGCGCTGGACCACCTCCATGGTGCCAACGTAGGAGCCCTCGCGGTCGCGCACGGCCATGTAGCGCACCAGCACGGGCTCGCCCTCCTTCTCCATCCAGATGTCGACGGAGTCCTGCTCGCCGCTCTTGAGCGTGGCGATGACGTGGCGCACCATCTGCTGCACCTTGGGCGGGTGGCAGCTCCAGACCTCGCGTCCGAGTGCGGAGGACGGACGCTTGAAGAGTTTCTTCTCGCCGTCGTCGTTCCAGTAGCGGTTGATGTCGCTGTCGTCGACGAAGGTGATCTCCAGCGGGATGGTGTTGAGCATCGCGTCGAGCTGGGTGCGGGTCATGCTGCCAGTGGGGAGGACCACCTCGTCTGCGCTGACGGGCTTGTTGTCCGCGCCCTCGCCGGCCGCCGCCGCGCGCTTCTCGCAGTACTCCTCGCCTGCGCCCCAAGTGCCTGCGTCCTCAATGAGACACAGGTCATAGCCCTTGAGGTCGGCGTACATCTGGAGCCACTCGTCACCCGAGAAGTTCTGGGCGCACAGGGGCAGAAGGATGTTCGCCTCCTTGTAGACCATCTCGTCGGCGCGGGTGAGGACCTTCTCGGCACGCTCTCGCCAGGCCTCGTCCTGCTCTCGAGCGCCGAGGAGCGCGCGCAGCTCCGCGCGGATCTCATCGTCGACGCCCCACATTACGTCTGAGGGGCCGGAGTATCCGTGACGCACCTTGAGCACGGGGTAGAGGAGGTCGCCCTTCTTGGCGTAGTGAATGCCCAGCTGGGAGAGGGTGCGCAGCTC
>URLM01000097.1 GCA_900548775.1 uncultured Olsenella sp. | reverse complement strand
ACTCGAAAGGAGACCTGGATGCAGCCGGGTGAGGAAATAGAGAGCCTGGTCGACGAGCTCGAGCAGCTAGTGAACGAGGCGAAGTCCCCGCTTACCGGCGGCGGCCAGAAGAAGATTGTCGACGCACAGGACGTGTACGAGATTCTCGACGAGATCCGCAGGGTCTTCCCGCAGGAGTTCCAGGACGCGCGCCGCATCCTCAAGGAGGAGCAGGAGACGCTGGACCGCGCCCAGCAGCAGGCCGACAGCATCATTGCCGACGCCCAGCAGCAGGCCATGATTCTTGCCGGCGACCAGGAGGTCGTCCGTCTCGCCCAGCAACAGGCAGACAGCATCAAGGACCAGGCGGCCCAGTACGAGCGTGACACCCGCTACAACGCCGAGGAGTACGCGGACACTGTGCTCGCGCACCTCGAGGAAAACCTCAAGTCGCTCACCAACTCGGTCTCCCGCGTCCGCCAGACGCTCGACGAGAACTCCGGCCCGCGCAACACTTCGAACAACGTTCCCTGGTAAGCGCCATGCAGCCTGTGATTCTTGCACTTGACGCGCGCCTGGGGGAGGCAGGTGACACCCTGCCCCTGAAGGGCCACCTCGACGAGACGTCCTACACCCTTGGCGAGCGCGAGTTCTCGCTGCCCTCCGGCATCGACTACGACCTCATGCTCACCAACGCGGGCGAGGGAATCCTCGCCACGGGCATCCTCACCACGCACGTGGTGGGCACCTGCGACCGCTGCCTCAGCCCCGCGGAGTTCGACGTGAGCGGCGAGGTCGATGAGTACTACCTCTTCGAGGAGCCTGAGGACACGGGCGACGACGATGACGACGAGCTGGACTTCTCGCTCGTCTCGGCCGACAACACCATCGATCTCTCGGATGCGCTTCTCTCGGCGCTTGTCATGGAGACGCCCTTCGTGGTGCTGTGCCGTCCGGACTGCAAGGGCCTCTGTCCCGTCTGCGGTGCCAACCTCAACGAGGAGGACTGCGGACACGCCGCCCAGATTGAGGAGGACCGCCTCAAGGCAAGCCCGTTCGCGGTTCTCGCCTCGCTCGATTTGGACCACACCCAGGACGACAAGGGCGATGCGCCCGCTTCTGGCGAGCAGCCCCAGAGCGACAAACCGGATGCGGAGTGAAGATATTGGCGCATCTGGCGCATACGCCCAATTGCGTGGTATAGTCATCTACGCATGATTTTTGGTCAAGTTGCCCCGCGTCTCCACGAGGGGCGCGGTGTAAGAGCAAGAGAGGTTCAAGATGGCAGTTCCTAAGCAGAAAAAGGGCCGTGGAGCCACGCACACCCGTCGTTCGGCCAACAGCAAGGTCGCCACTCCGGCCCGTTCCGTGTGCCCGCGTTGCGGAGCTCCCAAGCTCCCGCACCACGTGTGCCCCAACTGCGGCTACTACAAGGACCGCGAGGTCGTTGTCACCGAGTAGCCCCATGCCTGCAACATGGCCTGGGAGGTCGGTCCCTTCTGGGGTCGGCCTCCTTTTTTAATCTTGCGCGCGAGCGCCCCACAGCGATCTTGGAGGATAGATGACCACCATCTGCGTTGACGTCATGGGCTCCGACCGCGAGCCTTCCGTGCTGCTCGAAGGCGTTGCCAAGGCCCTCGAGCTTGACCCCGAGCTCAAGGTTCTTGTGGCGGGGGATGCCTCCGTGGTGGAACCCTTCGCCCGCGACCACGATCGCGCAGAGGCCCTCGTGACTACCGAGGTCATCGCCATGGACGAGCACCCCGCCTCCGCCGTGCGCAAGAAGAAGGATTCGAGCATCGTGCGCGCTGCCTCAGCGGTGCGTGCCGGCCAGGCGGACGGCCTCTTCTCGGCGGGCTCGACCGGCGCCGTGCTTACGGCCGCAACCTTTGGCATCGGGCGCATCAAGGGTATCCGCCGCCCGGCGCTCACGCTTGCTGCCCCCGGCATCTCGGGCAAGAAGACGGTCCTTCTCGACTGTGGCGCCAACGCAGACGTCCAGCCAGACGCGATTGTGCAGTTTGCGCACATGGG
>URLM01000096.1 GCA_900548775.1 uncultured Olsenella sp. | reverse complement strand
CGCGGGATGCGCTTGCAGCCGCGGGCGGCAACGCGCGCGGGGCCGCCACGGGCCGCCCGGCGGGCATCCCCTGGCGCCGCCGCATCGTGCTTGCGCTTCTCGCCTGCGTCTTTTTCGTCCTCACGGTGTTTGTGGTGGCTCCTCTCGAGCTTGTTGCCGGCAGCTCCGACAGCCTGCTCTTTGGCGTGCGGCAGGTCTGGCAGATCGTGGTTGTGGCTGGCCTTCTCCTGGCCGTTGCCAGCGGCTTTGTGCTCTCGGCGTTCCGCGGTCGCGCCTTTGAGGTGATTCTCGCCGTCATCGTGGCCCTTGGCGTGGGCGCCTACGCACAGGTGCTCTTCATGAACTCGAGCCTGCCCGTCGCCGACGGCAATCTTGTGGACTGGACCCAGTTCGCGTCCGTCACTGGTATCAGCCTGCTTGTATGGGCGATGGTCGTCACCGCCCTTGTTGTTCTTGCAGTCAAGCGCCCGCGCGTGGAGAGGGCCGCTGCCGCAGCACTGAGTGCCGCTCTCATCGTTGTGCAGGTTGCCGGCGTTGTTGGCATTGTGACCAAGGCGGAATCCGAGCCAGAGTCCATCACCATCACCGAGAAGGGCCTGTTTGACGTCTCCGCCAAGAAGAACGTGGTGTGCTTCGTGCTGGACATGACGGACACCGCGGACGCCAAGCAGGCGTTTGCCGACAACCCCGCCATGCTCGACGGCCTGGATGGCTTCACGTGGTATCAGAACAGCGTGGGGTCGATGATCCCTACGCGCTATGGTATTCCGTCCCTGCTAACGGGCGTGCGGCCCAAGCCGGGAGAGGATGCGGCAGACTTTCTCGCAAACATGTACACAAGCAGCTACTTCTTGGATGACGTTGCTGCCCAGGGCTACACGACGGATGTCTATTCCGATAGCGCTGGCTGGATTGACGGCTGGGACGGCTATCTGGGAGAGCGCGTCGAGAACTTCGAATCAACTTCCGAGGTCGCGAAGGAGACCCTCGATTGGCAGGGCACGCTGGGCATCCTGTACCGATGCGCGCTCTACCGCGACTTGCCGTGGATCTCCAAGCCGTTCTTCTGGTTCTACACGGACCAGATCAACCAGGGCATGGTCTCGACCGCCAGCGCCTCGTCTCCTGACGTCACCCCCTATGCCATGGACGACCCGGCCTACTTCGCAAAGCTCAAGGCGAACGGCCTTACCTCCAACGACGAGGACGCCTCATTCCGCTTCATCCACCTCATCGGCACGCATTGGCCCTACGTCATGGATGCCGACGGCAACAAGGTCCCGGAGTCGAGCGACTGGGAGTCCCAGATGATGGGAGCCTTCAAGATCGTGCGCACCTACCTCGATGAGCTGAAGCGCCTGGGCCTCTACGACAGCACCACGGTCGTCATCACCGCGGATCACGGTACCTGGTACCTCACGCCGGACGAGATAAACGGAGTCTCTACCCCCATCATCTTCGTAAAACCGGCCCAGTCTGCCGAGGCAGACTCGGTGCCCTGCCAGATCTCGCAGCAGCCCGTAAGCCACTATGACCTCCAGGCGACGATGCTCAAGGGCATGGGTGCCTCGCAGGACGTGCTCGACCACTATGGCGAGTACAACCAGGCCATCGAGGACCGCAATGACCCAGCAGACCGCCTGCGCTACTACCTCATGACGACGAGCAACGGCAAGCTGGACACCAGCTGGCGCGAGTACGAGATCTCGGGTGATTCCCAGGACTTCGCAAACTGGCACCTTGATGGCAACGACTGGATCATCACCGACGACGATGCAGAGCGCATCTGGCACTGACGCCGGTTCGAGTTTGGAAGGAACGAAACCTTGAGAGACAAAAACAGAAGGCTGGCACTGGCGCTCGCGCTCCACGACGGGCTCTACGCCGCCGTCCTCGCGGCCGTGTGGGTGCTCGTGCCCGCGACCCCGGCCCTCGCCTACGTCGACCCCTCGGTCATGACCTACACCATCCAGGCGCTGGCCGCCGTGGCGGTGGCGCTCTCGGCGGTGCTGGGCGTGGCCT
>URLM01000095.1 GCA_900548775.1 uncultured Olsenella sp. | reverse complement strand
CCAAGTGGTATATTTGCAAGGCTTGTTGATTAACGGGCGCGCGAGCGCCGCACTTTGGAGGTCAAGGTCATGTCGAAGGTTTGTGATATCTGCGGCAAGCACGCCGTTGCCGGTCGTTCCATCAGCCACTCCCACCGCACGGTTGCTCGCACGTTCAAGCCCAACATCCAGCGCGTCTCCGTCGTTGTTGACGGCCAGCGCAAGAAGCTCAACGTCTGCACCAGGTGCCTTAAGAAGGGCAACCTCGTCCGCGGGTAGTTCTGGGACATACTGCACCCTTGGGGGCCGTGCCACATGGTGCGGCCCCTTTTTTTGTGGCGGAATCGGGCTTGGGTGACGGCACTTCTCGCTTCTCGCCGGAACGGCAGTTTTCACCGCGGTAGCGTACGGGACCTTCGCTCCGGAGAGAATCTGGCGCCGGTAGGCCCTTCTCGTACGGAATCCCGTCGGGAACCCGACTTCCGGCGTCATTTCCTCGCCGGAGGCCCCACTTCGTACGCGATTGCCGCGGCAACGCGCCCTTCGGCGTCATTTCGGCGCCGGTAGGCCCTTCTCGTACGGAATCCCGTCGGGAACCCAGCTTCCGGCGTCATTTCGGCGCCGGAGACCCCACTTCGTACGCGATTGCTGCGGCAACGCGCCCTTCGGCGTCATTTCCTCGCCGAAGGGCGCATTTCAGCAGCGTCAATCTCCCGGACCGGCACCCTCACCCCAGCAGAAACGCGGCAACGGCCCCAGAACTCACCGAGACAGCAGCGTCCTTGTCCTCCACCACGTTCGAGACACCAAGGTCGTTGAGAAGCCCGAGCGGCCTCCTATCGAGACACCACCTCATGCCCGACTCGCTCACAACCGTCCCCGGAGCCACGGCAATCACCGAGAAGGTATGGCCCTCGGCCTTCTCGCCAAGCCTCCACTCGGGCGCATCCCCGGCAGCGACGATCCGCATCTCGAAGGAGTCCTCCACCAGCGCAGGGCACGCGTCGGCGGCTCCGGCGAGAAGGCCCACCACGCCAAGCGCGTGGTCAGGACGCCCCCCGGAGGCGCAGGTCACCGTAAGGCGAAGCTTCCTCCCCTGTCGTGCGGCCTCGTGACGCGCGCAGTCGATGGCAAGAGACAGGTCCGTCGCGTACTTCTCCGAGGGGAACTCAATGGTGTGGCCAGCACGGCCGCTCGCCCAAGCGCCCGTCTCGGGCGAGACGGAATCATGGTCGCCGCAGTACGCATCCGGCACCACGCCGGCAGCCCGGCACGTCTCGGCACCTCGGTCCGCAGCGACGACGTAGTCTGCCCCGGCGGCGAGACGCGCGACCAGCTCGGAGGAACTCGGCGAGGGCGAGCCGTCGACCACGAGCGCTCGCAGCGGCTCAAGGGCCGATGCCGTCTCCGCCGCGCTGGCCACGGGGGTCGCATAGTCCTCGATGAGCGCGAGCGAGAGCTCCGCAAAGCCGTAGACGTAGATGTCGCACCACGGCTTTACGTCCCTCTCATCACGGCCATCGTGGTCGTTCATGAGTCCCACGACATTGAAGCCCGCCAGCTTGGAGGTGCGCACGCCAAAGGGCGCGTCCTCGAAGACCCAGGTCTCTCCAGGGAGTGTCCCCAGGCGCCGAGCGGCCTCGATGTAAACGTCGGGGAATTCCTTGTCGCGCTCGCCCACCTGCTCCGTTGTCACGATGTCCATGAAGTAGCGAGAGAGGCCGTGCGCCTCGAGCGCAACGCGGGCCTCGCGCAGCGGCGTCGATGTGGCGATGACCATGGGGACTCCGGCTGCCGCCAGCTCCTCGAGGAAGTCGCAGGCACCAGGCATGACCGGAATATCCGTCGAGTAGTGATGGCGAACGATGGCGCAGACCTCCTCGTAAAGGTCGTCTACGGGAGCATCGATGCCCAGCTCGTCGTGCATGATCTTGCAACCCTCCCTCAAGGTCACGCTTTCGACGCGGTTGAAAAACGACTGGTCAACGCTAGTGCAGCCATGCGTGCGGGCAAGCTCGATCATCACGTGACTCCACATGTGCATGGAGTCGACGAGCGTCCCGTCACAGTCGAAAATTGCACCCCTGATAGCCATCGTTCCTCTCCCCTGCGGCGCTTTGGCCGCGATGTAGCGAGCAGATTCGGTGTTGTCCCAAGGCGAGAAGCGCACGAGCTGGCACCAACCCGCCTGGTTGGGTAAAGTATCCCATGGCCCGGACGCCAAAGCGCCCGCCCGAGACACCATACAGCATCTGCACCAAGCTTCCGGAGGAAGAAGAACATGGCTCGTTATGACTACAAGTGCCCCTCATGCGGTTCCACCTTCGAGGTCGAGCA
>URLM01000094.1 GCA_900548775.1 uncultured Olsenella sp. | reverse complement strand
CATGCTACTTTGCCCCCTGCTATAAACCCATGTAACGAAGGCCAGTTCGATGCAGGCAGTGGCAAATTAATGTAACGAAGCGTGTTTTGGCGCATGCGTGAATTCAAAACGTACGAGCAAAGACTCCACGGCGAGAAGCGCTACGCCAAATCGCAGCTCGCAAACCCGCAACATCTGTCCCCCAACCTTCCCCTCCTCGAAATTGCGTAGAAACAAGCTCTTCCAGCATTGGGAAACAAAGGCACGGTACAGTGGTGTGCGTACAAGGGCGCCAGCGAGCAGCAACCCCCGCACGGTGCCTCCGGGAAAGTTCAGGGACAGGAGAAGAGGCAGTATGGCAACAGACAAGGTCTCAGAGGAATACGGGAGCCTGCTGTTCACCGACAAGGACATGCAGGAGCGTCTCCCCAAGCCGACCTACAAGAAGCTCATGCAGGTCATCAAGGAGGGCGCGCCTCTCGATATCGACATCGCCAACGAGGTCGCCCACGCCATGAAGGAGTGGGCGCTCGAGAAGGGCGCCACGCACTACACCCACTGGTTCCAGCCGCTGACGGGCATCACGTCCGAGAAGCACGACAGCTTCATCTCCCCCAACGGTGACGGCTCGGTGCTCATGACCTTCTCCGGCAAGGAGCTGGTCCAGGGCGAGCCCGACGCCTCGAGCTTCCCCTCCGGCGGCCTGCGCGCCACCTTCGAGGCCCGCGGCTACACCGTGTGGGATCCCACCAGCCCCGCCTTCATCAAGGACGAGGTCCTCTGCATCCCCACCGCCTTCATCAGCTACACCGGCGAGGCGCTCGACAAGAAGACCCCGCTGCTCCGCTCCGAGGTTGCCCTCGAGAAGCAGGCCAAGCGCCTGCTGGCGCTCTTCGGCCAGAAGCCGCACCGCGTCTACACCACCATCGGCCCGGAGCAAGAGTACTTCCTCATCAAGGAGGAGGACTACCAGGCCCGCCCCGACCTCATCCTCACCGGCCGCACGCTCTTTGGCTGCGAGCCCGCAAAGGGCCAGGAGCTCGAGGAACACTACTTCGGCGCCATTCGCCCCACGGTCAACGAGTTCATGAAGGAGCTCGACGACGAGCTCTGGAAGCTCGGCATCCCCGCCAAGACCAAGCACAACGAGGTCGCCCCGAGCCAGCACGAGCTTGCCCCCATCTTCGAGAAGGGCTCGCTCGCCATCGACGACAACCTCCTCACCATGGAGAAGATGAAGCTCATCGCCTCCCACCACGGCCTGGTGTGCCTGCAGCACGAGAAGCCCTTCGACTACGTGAACGGCTCCGGCAAGCACAACAACTGGTCGCTTTGCGCCGACAACAAGAACCTCCTCGAGCCGGGCGACGACCCGCAGGACAACCTGCAGTTCCTGGTCTTTCTCGCCTGCCTGGTTGCTGCCGTCGACGACCACGCCGACCTGCTGCGCATGTCCGTGGCCTCTGCCGGTAACGACCACCGCCTTGGCGCCAACGAGGCGCCTCCGGCGATCATCTCCGTCTTCCTGGGCGACGCCCTCACGCCTATCGTCGAGGCACTCGTGAAGAAGGAGCAGCCCGAGGCCCACGATCGCGAGTCCATTGACCTGGGCGTCCCGCAGCTGCCCGAGGTCCTGCGCGACAACACAGACCGCAACCGCACCTCCCCGTTCGCCTTCACCGGCAACAAGTTCGAGTTCCGTATGTGCGGCAGCCAGCAGAACCTCTCCGATCCCAACGTCATCCTCAACACCGCAGTCGCCGAGCAGTGCGAGCGCTTCGTGGACTACGTTGCCGACCGTGCCGACGAGGACTTCACTACCGTCGCCATGCGCTTCGTGCGCCACACCTTCCGTGACCACCAGCGCATCCTCTTCGATGGCAACGGCTACTCCGAGGAGTGGGAGGCCGAGGCAGCACGCCGTGGCCTGCCTAACCTCAAGACCACGCCGGATGCTCTCCCCGCGCTGGTCAAGCCCGAGAACATCAAGTTCTTCGAGAAGTACGGCGTCCTCAGCGAGCCCGAGGTCCACGCCCGCTACGTGGCAAAGGCCGAGCAGTACGCCAAGCTTCTCAACATCGAGGCCAACACCATGGTCTACATGACGCGCCACATGTACCTGCCGGCCCTCTTCGACTACTCCGGCGACATCGCCACGAGCGTCGCGACTAAGGCTGAGCTGGGCATCGACGCCAAGGCCGAGAAGAAGATGGTAAGCGTCCTCACCGACGGCATCAACGCCATCTCTGACGCCGTGGATGACCTTGAGGCCAAGAACGCCCAGGCCAAGGGCCTTGAGGATCCGCAGGCAGCCGATGACTGCTACCGCGACGTCGTTATCCCCGCAATGACCGCGCTGCGCACCGCTGTCGATGACATGGAGAAGGTCTGCGGCCACGACTACTGGCCCGTCCCGAGCTACAACAAGATGCT
>URLM01000093.1 GCA_900548775.1 uncultured Olsenella sp. | reverse complement strand
CGTCCAAAGGTCACAGCAGTAGAGCAAACAACCCAGTTGGAACCCATGTCATTCTCCGCAGGATGTTGATGCGGCAGCGCAAGGCCTGCCTCAGCCCGATTACCCCTCATATCATAATGAAGAAGCTTACGAGTAAGGCAATCTCACGTTGTGGGCCGTAAGCCTTCACAGAAACTTTCTCAGCTGCCGGGCACGGCTGTCAAGATGAACGTGATTGATTTGCCGGGCAACTGAGTTGCATTGATTGGCCTTGTTACCGGGCCGTCGCGACGCCCGAGCGTTTTCCCAGGTAACCACAACAGGCCATCAACGAGCCGGTAACAACGACAATGATGCAGCGCGCGTTGTTACCGGCCCGTAGCTTCCGCCAAACCTCACCTGCGAAAACAATCAGCGGACAAGATAGGCCGGTAACAACGAAAGGGTGAGCCGGACGGGCGCAAACGGGGATTGGTTTGCCGGGCAACTGAGCTGCATTGATGGACGTCTATGCAACAAAGTTGCCCAGCAAATCGTTTGCAAAACAGTAAGGCCAGGGGACACTCCCTCTGGCCTGCAATCTCCGGTTATGGGCCTATGTCACGCAGCCTGCCATCACTGCGCTAGCGCTAGCCACTGGCTTCCCCGAAAAGCGTTCTCATGTAGTCGCTTTTCGCATAGAGCACCCTTACAACGAGCGCCCGTCCGTTGTATCGCTTCAGGAAGACCATCCAGTTCCCGCTGAGCATGTAGCGGTATCCCGTATCAACCCCATTGAGAGTACGAAGCACCATCCCAGCCCCCGGGCGTCGGCGAAAAGCTGCGCCTTCTCAACCACGGAATCGACAAGGCTCCTCGCCGCCATAGGGCTTGCGAGCTCGGACTCGATGTAGTCGGCCGCGGCTTTCAGATCGTCCACCGCCACGGGCGACCATACGAGTTCCATCTAGGCCTCCTGCGCAAAGCGTCCCTCGAAGATGCCTTTAACCTGTTCGGTCGTGAGAGACCCACGCTCGTCAGCAACGCGCTTGCCGTAATCTAGCTGGGCGAGGAGGGTCCTCTCGGCCTCATTGCGCTCGTAGTCGGAGATGTCCTGAATGACGTAGCGCCCACGCCCATTCTTAGTGAGGAACACCGGAGATCCCTGCGCCACCTCGTCGAGCACTGCCGTGTAAGAACGGAGGTCGGATATCGGCTTGATGTTGGGCATGTCGCGCCTCCCTGTGCTGTAAATATACACGTTAATTTTACAGCGTCATTGTAGAAGCGGCAATGGCTAGAAGTGTCGGGACCGGGGATGCCCACGGGAACCTGCATGGGCGGTGAGCGACGTGGACTACTACGGCATAGGGCAGCGTGAACGCAGACACGCAAAGGGAACCAAAGAGCCGGACGTCTTCCCGCGATACTGTTTCCGATACTGTTACTGTCGCCCAGAATCGACGGCCTTCAAAGAAAAACCCTGGCCTGCTTTCGCAGGCCAGGGTTTGAATCTATGGTCGCGGGGGCAGGATTTGAACCTGCGACCTTCGGGTTATGAGCCCGACGAGCTACCAAACTGCTCCACCCCGCAATGGATTGCGCCTCAGCGCAAGAAGTAACTATATGCTCAGGACCTCTTGCGGTCAACACTGGGCAGCATCTCCACAGAGTGGACAAAATCTTCACAGCCGCCCTACCCCAGCTCCTCGAGGATCCTGCGCATCTCCGTCTGCACGGCATGCTCGACATTGGTGCCCACGACCTTCTCGGCAATCTGCTTCACGGCATAGCGCGCGTTGCCCATCACATAGGGATGCCCCACGTACCGCAGCATCGCATAGTCGTTCATCGAGTCGCCAAACGCCACCACGTCAGACCTATCAATGCCGTAGTAGCCCAGCAGCGCCTCCAGCCCCGTGGCCTTGCTGATCCCCCGCGGCGTGACGTCGATCCAGGTGTTGCCCGACGGCATGAACGAGAAGACGTCACCCAGCTCGCGCTCGAGCACGTAGACCATGTCCATGATCTCGTGCGTGCGGTCGTAGCAGATGGCCGCCTTGATAATGCTCACGTCCGGCGACGGCGGGTCAAAGATGCGCTCGGCGTTGGGCAGGTCCTTGTCGAGCTCGCGCACGTAGTTGCTCTGGTCGTTGAGCAGGTAGGTGTGCGAGCGATCGTAGAGCACCAGGTGGAAGCAGTCGAACTCCTGGCACGTGCGGAAGAGCCGCAGCACCGCGCGCGTCGAGAAGACCTCGCGGTCAAGCAGTACGCCGTCGGCGTAGACCTGCGTGCCAAGAGACGCCACGTAGTCTATCCTGTCAGCCACGGGCTCGAAGAGCCAGCGCAGCGTCTCGTACCTCCGGCCGGAACTCGCACAGAAGAGGACCCCGCGTTCGCGCAGCGCATCGATGAGCTCGAAGGTCTCTTCGGGCAGTCGCGAGTTCTCGTCCAGCAGGGTGCCGTCCATGTCGGCAGCGATGAGACGTACCATTAGCCCTCCCTCAGAAACGCCGGAACCTCGTTGGCACGAGTGGCGCGGGCAATCTCGAACAGCGCGTCCGCCACGCCCTCGTCCGCCGACGCCCCGCAGTGGAAGTTGCAGACCCCTTTGACCTCGTCCGTCGC
>URLM01000092.1 GCA_900548775.1 uncultured Olsenella sp. | reverse complement strand
GGCCGCGAGACTTGCTCTCGGCCCAGTATGAGGGGATTACGATGACGGGATTCACGGCTGCCTCCGTTTGCACCAGCGTTGGCCACCGCTTCGCGTGGCGGCCCCTCCATGGTACCGCACGCAAGGCCTCTAACTGACCCGCCTCACCACCTGCCCCCAATCCCCGTCACCCGCCCCCCATTCTTTATCGGTATCCGTTAATTCCGATGCTCGCCAACAGGGCGAACGCCAGGTCTTTTTCACACATGCCGATAGAGAACGGGAAGTGGGAGTGCGGGGGGCGGCGGAGGCGGCGCGGAGCCGCACATGAGAAGAGGCCCCCGACCTTGCGGCGGGGGCCTCTCGAGCTGCACGGACTAGCCGGCAGCAGGTCTTACCTTGCAGACACTACGCGTCGGCGTACATGTCCTTGAGCTTGAGAAGGTGTGCATAGCGAGCCATTGCAGCCTCCTCGTTCTCGGCGAAGAGCTCCTCGGCACGGCCAGGGAACTCGTTGACGAGACGAGCGTAACGAGCCTCGTTCATCAGGAAGTCCTGGTAGCCGCCCTTCGGCTCCTTGGAGTCGAGCGAGAACTTCTTGCCATCGGGCGCAGAAGGATCGAAGCGGAAGAGGTTCCAGTAGCCGCAATCGACGGCACGCTTCATCTCCTCCTGGCAGTGCGTCATGCCGCCCTTCTTGATGGAGTGCATCTCGCAGGGGCTGTAGCCGATGATCAGCGACGGGCCGTTGTAGGCCTCGGCCTCGCGGATTGCCTTCAGGGTCTGCATGGTGTTGGCACCCATGGCGACCTGGGCAACGTAGATGTAGCCATAGCTCATGGCAATCTCGGCGAGAGACTTCTTCTTGGTCGTCTTGCCGGCAGCAGCAAACTGAGCGACCTGGCCGAGGTTGGACGCCTTGGACGCCTGGCCACCCGTGTTGGAGTAGACCTCGGTATCGAAGACGAAGACGTTGACGTCACGGTTCTGGGCCAGGACGTGATCGAGGCCGCCGAAGCCGATGTCATACGCCCAACCGTCGCCGCCGAAGATCCAGAAGGACTTCTTGGTGAGGTAGGACTTCTCGGCCAGGAGCTTCTCTGCCTCGGGGGTACCAGCGGCCTCGAGGGCCTTGACGAAGGCGGCAGCCGTGGTCTTGGAGGCAGCGGCATCGTTGCGAGCCTCAAGCCAGTTGGTAGCAGCGGTCTTGAGCTCGTCGGAGGCGCCGGACTCGAGCAGAGCCTCGGTCATGGCAACGACGCGGTCGCGCTCGGCCTCGTAGCCAACCTCCATACCAAAGCCGTGCTCGGCGTTGTCCTCGAACAGCGAGTTGTTCCACGCGGGACCGTGGCCCTCGGCGTTCGTGGTGTACGGGCAGGTGGCAGCGGGGTTGCCCCAGATCGAGGAGCAGCCGGTGGCGTTGGAGATGAACATGCGGTCGCCAAAGAGCTGGGTCACGAGGCGAGCGTAGCTGGTCTCGGCGCAGCCGGCGCAGGAGCCAGAGAACTCAAGCAGCGGCTTGTGGAACTGGGACGCCTTGACGTTGGAGTCGCCGGCGAGCTCGCTCTTCTCGGTGACCTTGTTGACGGCGTAATCCCAGACCTCGGCCTGATCGGCCTCGGACTCCTGAGGCACCATCGTGAGGGCGCCGCCCTCCTTGACGTCGCTCTTGGGGCACATGGCAACGCAGTTGTAGCAGCCCATGCAGTCCAGCGGAGAGACGGCGATGGTGAACTTGTAGCCGGTGCCCTTGGGGAGCTTGAGGTCGGTCGTACGCATTGCCTCGGGGGCGGCAGCGGCCTCCTCCTCGGTCATGGCAACCGGACGGATGGTGGCGTGCGGGCACACATAGGAGCAGGTGTTGCACTGGATGCACTTCGTGGGATCCCAGCGAGGCACCATGACGGCGACGCCACGCTTCTCGTATGCGGAAGCGCCAAGCTCCCACTGGCCGTCGACATGATCCTCGAAGGCGGAGACGGGCAGGCTGTCGCCGTCCATCATGTCGATCGGGGTGAGGAGCTCCTTGACCTGCTTCACGATGGCCTCGCGGCCCTCAAGCGTAAGCGTGGAGGGCTCGTCGGTCGCGTTGGCCCAGTCGGCAGGAACCTCGAACTTGTGGTACGCGGAGGCGCCGGCCTCGATGGCCTTGTGGTTGGCGTCGACGACGGCCTGGCCCTTCTTCATGTAGGACTTGGTCGCGGCGTCCTTCATGTACTGGATGGCATCCTCGGGAGGAAGCACCTTGGCGAGCGAGAAGAACGCAGACTGGAGCACCGTGTTGGTGCGCTTGCCCATGCCGACCTTGGCGGCAAGGTCGATGGCGTCAATCAGGTAGACGTTGATGTTGTTCTGCGCGATGTAGCGCTTGCCGGCGGCAGGCATCTTCTCGGCGAACTCAGCGTCATCCCACTGGCAGTTCACGAGGAACGTGCCGCCAGGCTTGACGTCGCGGACCATCTTGAAGCCCTTGACGATGTAGCTGGGGTTGTGGCAAGCGACAAAGTCGGCCTTTGTGACGTAGTACGGCGAGCGGATGGGCGAATCGCCAAAGCGCAGGTGGCTGATGGTGACGCCGCCGGTCTTCTTGGAGTCGTACTGGAAGTAGGCCTGGACGTACTTGT
>URLM01000091.1 GCA_900548775.1 uncultured Olsenella sp. | reverse complement strand
GCGAGCTGAGCGACAAGCTCGACGTCTACAAGTGCAACGTGGACGAGGAGGCGGATCTTGCCACCAGGTTCCGCATTGTCTCCATCCCCACGCTCATCCTGTTCAAGAACGGCAAGCCCGTCCACACCATGGTGGGCAACATGCCCAAGGCCGAGCTCAAGAAGGAGCTGGAGGCGTACCTGTAAGGGACAACGCGGGGCATGCGCTACGCAGCATGCCCTAGACTTGTGCTTAACGCGGGGCGGATGCCTTCTCGGCGTCCGCCCCTTCTGGTATCACGCGAACTGGAAAGGACTCCCGCATGGCCGAACATCTTGCAGAGAAGGGCCACACGTTTCGAAGGCTCCTGCGAGAGAACCTGCGCCTTGTCCTTGCGGCAGCTGCGGCCTGCATCTTTATCTGGCTTCTTGAGGAGGTTGGCGAGGGCGAGCTCACCAAGCTCGATTCCGGTGCCTACCTGCTCTTTGTTCAGACTCTACGCCAACCGTGGCTCACACCGTACATGGAGTCCATCTCCGAGCTTGCGCAACCGGTGGTGCTTCTCGTCATGCTGCTGGCAGTGGAGGCGTTTGCCCCGGGCCGCAGGCCGGGCACCTGCGCTGCCGTAAACCTAGTGTGCGCCGTTGCGTTGAATGTCCTGCTCAAGCAGTTCGTTCAGCGGCCAAGGCCAGATGGGTTCCGCCTCATTGCCGAGACGGGCTATAGCTTCCCCTCCGGGCACTCCATGGTGGCGATGGCATTCTACGGGCTTCTCGCCTGGATGGTGTGGCACTACGAGCGTGACCGCTTTGTGCGCTGGCTCTGCGTGATTGGTTTTGGCCTGGTGATTGCCCTCATCGGCATTAGCCGCATCTACCTGGGCGTCCACTACGCCTCCGACGTTATTGCCGGCTTCTGCGTATCGCTCATCTGGTTGGCGCTCTATACCAAGCTCGTGGTGCCGCTGATGTTGGACGAGAAGAACACGTAGATTAATAGATAGCTGGCGATATGGCGCTTACTCGCCCACATCCAGAGGAATAATGCGCGCCGAGACGACCTTGCCTTCCTCGCAGATGATGCGTCCCATGCTGGGGCCGCCGGAGCGCGGGTAGGTGGGGCTTCCGGGATTCATCATCAGCACGCCAGTTGCACGGTCCTTCTCGACAAACGGGCGATGCGTGTGGCCGCAGATGGCAATGTCGCAGAGCTTGAGGTCTAGCCGCTCGCGGTAATGACAGACCTCCCAGCGCAACCCGCTCGAGAAGAAAATCTTGACGCGCTTGACCTCGGGGCCAAAGTCGTATGACCAGTCATTGTTGCCCAGGCAAAGCTGTACCGGAGCGATCTGGCTGAGCGTGCGGTAGTCGGACGCGGAGCAGATGTCACCCGCATGAACTATGGTGTCCGCACCTTGGAGCTGGTCGAGCAGCCTCTTGGAGAGGTACCCGTGCGTGTCCGAGATGATGTCGTAGCGCATCCTAGCCTTGCTCTCTCTTGCCCTGCTGCCCCACAGCCACCAGCCTCTACAGTCCAAGTGCGCGCTTGAGGGCAACCACGCGACGGCGCGAGACTGAGATCTTCTTGCCCTCAATGCCGTTGATGCCCAGCTGGAGTATGCCGCTGGACACGACCTCTACGTCCTCGACGTACTCGAGGTTCACGATGTAGCCGCGGTGCACGCGGAAGAAGCCATGCGGCGCGAGCTTCTGCTCGAGCTTGGCAAGCGAGATGGTGGAGAGGTAGCGGTCGTCATCCGTGTAGATGCAGGAGTAGTCGTCCTTGGCCTCGATGTAGCGAATCTGGTCGATGGGCACAAGGACCTTGCGGCCACTCTTCACCACGGGGATGCGCTCAACCGAGGAGTGGGACTGCGGCTGTGGCTTGACGCGCGACTGGACCTTGTCCAGGGCCTGGTTAAGACGGTCGGTCTCCACCGGCTTCATGAGGTAGTCGATAGCATCGACGTCAAAGGCCTCGAGTGCATACTCGCTGTAGGCGGTCACAAAGACTACCGCAGGCGGGTTCTTAAGCTTGTGGAGCGCCTCTGCGAGCTGCATGCCGTTGGTCTTGGGCATCGAGACGTCAAGGAAGATGACGTCCGCACGCGCCTCCATGAGTCGCTCGACCGCCTCGCGTGCGCTCGACGCCTCGGTGATGGCATCCACGCGCCCGGTCTCCTCGAGGAGGTAACGCAGCTCGGAACGGGCGGGAGCCTCGTCATCGACAATCATCGCACGCAGCATTGCAACAACCTACCTTCCGCTGCGGCACACATCCCGCCGCAGACACGCAAAGAAGCATCTTTGCCTACCGTTTACCGTTAGTATGCTACCCTTTGGACCCGTTATGCAACGTCAGGGCCGCCTCGCCCAGTCGCAGGGTCACGCAGGTTCCCTCTCCTGGCTTGGAGATGATCTCCACACCGGAACCCGTGCCATAGAAGCGCTCCACGCGCTCGGCAACGTTCTTGAGGGCAATGCCGGTGCCCTTCTCCTCGCCAGAGGGCTTTGAGGCCGCGGCCAAGAGCCTGTCGGCCGTCTTCTGGTCCATGCCAAGGCCGTCGTCTGCCACTGCCACCAGCACGTCGTTGCCGTCCACGGCAACGTGGATGTCTATGTGGAGCGCGCCCTCCTCACGCATGGCGTGACGCACGGAGTTCTCCACAATGGGCTGCACGAGAAACGACGGCACGGGCAGGCTCTCGCACCCCGGCTCTACGAATTCCTCCTCCAGAATGCGGTCCTCGCCAAAGCGGGCCTTCTCGATCTTGAGGTAGCGCCGCGTCTGCTCGAGCTCGCGCGAGAGCGGGATGAGCTGGTCGGACCCCTCGAGCG
>URLM01000090.1 GCA_900548775.1 uncultured Olsenella sp. | reverse complement strand
CGTCCGCCGACGCCCCGCAGTGGAAGTTGCAGACCCCTTTGACCTCGTCCGTCGCATTCGCCACGGCAACGGAATAGTGGACCTCGCTCAGAATCGCGACGTCGTTTCCGGAGTCGCCAAAGACAACGACCTCGTCACGTGTAGCCCCCACGGCGTCGAGGATTGTGTCGAGCGCCGAGGCCTTGTTGACGCCCTTCGGCAGCACGTCGAACCAGTTGGGAACCGCCATAACGGTCTCCATCTCGGGGCAGGCCTCGGCAACAAGCCGCTGGCAGTAGGCATGGCGCTTCTCGTCACCGTTGCACGCGATTGCGGCGGCAATGAAGTCCAGCTCGGGGACGTCTTCCACGCGGCCTCCGTTGAAGTGGACGAGCCGCTCGTACTCGTTCATCTCCTCCTCCGAGGCCCCCACAACATAGCCGGGATTGAAGAGGTTGGTGTCCATGGGGAAGCACACAAGGAACATTCCGCGCTCCGGCTTGAGCGCGTCCGCGATGCGCTGGAGCCACTCGTGGGGAAAGACGTAGGTCTTCACATCTTTCCCGTCCACGCGCACGCGCTTGCCGTTGGACATGATGCCCGTCATGAAGCAGGACTCGTCCATGTGGAAGAAGCGCATGAGTTCCACGTAGTCGCGCCCGGTGTCGGGCCCAAAGTGGATGCCCGCGTTGACCACGTCGTGGATGGCCTCGAGGGTGCGCGGCGAGACGTGCCGCGCCCCAAACGGGATGAGCGTGTTGTCCATGTCGGAGAGAACGAGCTTGATCAAGGCGATGACCCCCGGATAAATGCGATTGGGCAGCTTACTACCATCATAGGGGTGCCCAACGGCACGCAACGCGAGAGTTGTCAGGAACAGGCAAGCCCCATGCAAGCGGAGCCAGGGGGCGCCGAGAAGGCCCACGCCTAGCGCCGCTGTGGCATGCCTCCAACCAGCGCGTCGTCGCGGTCGATGTGGACGAGGATGTGCTCAAGGTCCAGCACTCCCGGAAGCCTCACCGGCCGCTCCCCCGCCGAGATGACCTCGAGGCTTCTGAAACCCGTCCCACACCGAACGCCGCGCCACTCCATGCGCTCGATCTTGTCGTACCTAATCGTCCGCACGGAGCCAAGATACGGCCTCACGTCCATGAAGTCGTCGTAGAGCGAGACACGATAGCGCCTCATGAGCGCCCACAGCACGAAGAGCACGATCACGAAGGCCGAGAAGAACGGCACCACCACATCCGCGCTGGAATCGAAGCCGCCCATGTCGCAGAGCCAACCGAGCATGAGCCCGATGGCCCCCATGAGCAGCATCGCGAACGCAAACGAGCGCGAGAGCGCCGAGGAGATGACGTAGGTGTCGTGGTGGCTGTGGTGCCGCTCCGAGATGCCCACGCTGCCCGCCCACTCGACGAGACAGGCAAGCACGGGCAGCACGGCAGCCGCCACCGAGAAGAGATCTGCCACCTCGGGGCTCATCGGGCCGCCGTCTGGCCGAACGCCTGCGGAGTCGCTTCCTGCGGAGCGGCCTCCTGCGGGACGGCCTCCTGCGAGACGGCGAACTTGGCAACCAGGTTCTGGAGGATCTCGACCGTGACCTCGAGCGAGGGAACGGGGATGAACTCGCGAACCGAGTGCGCGTTGTAGCCGCCCGTCGCGATGTTGGGGCACGGCAGGCCGCGCAGCGAGAGCTGCGAGCCATCGGTGCCGCCGCGCACGGCGACGACGCTGGGCTCCACGCCGGCCTCGCGGTTTGCGGCAAGCGCATTGTCGATGAGGAAGGGGCACTCGCCAAACGCCTCGGCCATGTTGCGGTACTGCTCGTGCAGCGTCACGGTGACGGTCCCCTCGCCATAGCGCTTGTTCAGGAACTCCGCGATGTCGCAGAGCGTCTGCTGACGCTGCGAGAACTTCTCGGCATCGTGGTCGCGCACGATGTAGGAGAGCGTGAGCTCCGAGGCCGTGCCGCGAATCAGCGTGGGATGATAGAAGCCCTCGCGGCCGCTCGTGTGCTCGGGCCTCTCGGCTGCGGGCACCAGCTGGTCGAACTCGGCGGCAACGGTGATGGCGTTCACCATGACATCCTTTGCCGAACCGGGGTGCACCATCACGCCACGCACGCGCACCAGGGCCTCGGCGGCGTTGAACGTCTCGTAGTTGAACTCGCCCAGTGCCTCACCGTCGACCGTGTAGCCCCAGGCCGCGCCGAGCTTCTCGAGGTCGAGAAGGGAAGCCCCGTGGCCAATCTCCTCGTCGGGAACAAAGGCCAGCTTGAGGGTGGGATGCGGAATGCTCGGATCCTTGAGGAGACGGGCAGCAAGCGCGCATATCTCGGCGACGCCGGCCTTGTCGTCTGCCCCCAGGAGCGTGGAGCCGTCGGAGCACACGATGTCCTGGCCCACGAAGCCCGCGAGATCCGGCACCTGCTCGGGCGTGGTCTCGACGGCCTGGCCGTCCACCACGCCAGCCACAAGGTTTCCGCCCTCGTAGTGCACCACGTGCGGGCGCACGCCCAGCGAGGGGGCGTCGGCCGTGGTGTCGAGGTGCGAGCACAGGCAGAGGGCGGGCAGGCCCTCGGCGCCGGCGGAGGCGGGAACGGTCCCCAGGACGTAGGCGTGCTCGTCGACGCTCACGTCCTGGCAGCCCATGGCCGTGAGCTCGTCTGCCAGCAGGCGCGCCATGCCATGCTCGAGCGGGCTCGACGGCACCTCCTCCTCGTTGTCTGGGTCTGAGGGGGAGTCAACCTGCACGTAGCGCAGGAATCGGTCGAGAACGTCGCTCATGCGGTCTTCCTTTCGGACTGCCGTGTGAAGGCCCGCCCCGTGCGGGCCACTTGGTCGTCAGGCGAAAGTCTACACCCTTGCGGAGAGGGGCGCCCCCTCCCTCATGAGGTAGCGCGCCACCCCGGAGTCCTCGCAGCTTGTGGTTGTGT
>URLM01000089.1 GCA_900548775.1 uncultured Olsenella sp. | reverse complement strand
GACTTATGTCGTTTCTACCGTCCTCGTCTTGCGAGGGCTTTGAGAGGAGACCCCATGGCCGGTGTCGTTCCGGGAACGCTCAAGGTGTCTAACGACTGCATTGCAGACCTGGCCGGCTATGCCGCGCTGGAGTGCTATGGCGTCGTTGGCATGGCGGTCATCGACGAGCAGGGCGGCGTTGCGCAGCTCCTACCCACCAACCGCCTTCGCCGCGGCATTGACGTTGACGTCACCCCGGATGGGCACCTTTCCGTCGACCTTCACGTCATCGTCGAGCAGGGCGTCAACATGGCATCCGTCGTGAACAACCTCACCAGCTCGGTCAAGTTCATCCTGAAGCAAATCGCCGAGCTCGAGGACGTCAAGGTCACTGTCCACATCGAGGGCCTCCGCTCCAATCGCTAGGCCGCCGCAGAGAAAGAACAGAGGTCCAAATAAGATGATCGCGTCAGTCATCCGCACGTGCTTCCCCGTGGCGGCAAACGTCGTTGCCGAGCGAGCCGAGGAAATCAACAAGCTCAACGTCTTCCCCGTTCCCGACGGCGACACCGGCACCAACATGTCGCTCACCCTTGGGACCGTCGTCAAGGAGGTGGAGGCGCTCCCACAGGACGCCACCATCGAGGACATTGCCAAGGCGATCACCCACGGCTCGCTCATGGGCGCACGCGGCAACTCCGGCGTCATCACCTCGCAGATTCTGCGCGGCCTCGCCGAGGGGCTCTGCGACGCCAAGGATCAGGACAACCCCACGGCCCCCGACATCGCGCACGCGTTCCGCCGCTCGGTGAAGGTTGCCTTCAAGGCTGTGCGCAAGCCCGTCGAGGGAACCATCCTCACCGTCCTGCGTGACATGTCCACCCGTGCCGACCAGCTCGAGAAGGCCCGCATCTCCGCCACGGAGATGCTCGACGCGCTGGTCATCGAGGCCTACGAGTCCGTCGCCCGCACGCCGGAGCTGCTCCCCGTCCTCAAGGAGAACGGCGTGGTGGACTCCGGCGCCTTTGGCTTCGCCACCTTCTTCGAGGCCTTCGTGAACGCAGTCGAGGGCAAGGCCGGCGAGGTCTCGGACTTCAAGACCACCGTCGACTCCGCTGATGCCAAGGCCGCCGTCTCGTCCAAGGTTGCCATCGAGCTCAACGACGACTGGGAGGGCTCGCGGTACCGCTACTGCAACGAGTTCCTCTTCCATGCCAACGACGAGTCCTTCGACCGCGACGCCGCGCTCGCGTTTCTCGCCACGATGGGTGATTGCGAACTGCTCGTGGGCGAGTACCCAGACTTCAAGGTGCACGTGCACTCCAACACGCCCGACAAGGTCCTTGCCTACATGCTCAAGCGTGGCCAGATTTTCGAGGTCTTCATCCACAACATGGACCTCGAGGCCCACGAGCGCACGGCAAAAATCGCTGCCGACAAGGCAGCAGAGGAGAAGGCCCCCAAGAAGCCGTTGGGCTTTGTTGCCGTTGTGGCAGGCTCTGGCGAGGCGTCGATTCTCACCTCGCTCGGCGTTGACGTTGTCGTCTCTGGCGGCCAGACCATGAACCCCTCCACGGCAGACATCCTCGCTGCCGTCGAGAAGACCAATGCCGAGAACGTCATCGTGCTTCCCGACAATGGCAACATCCGCATGGCCGCCGAGGCGGCAGCCTCTGCCTGCGAGGACGCGCACGTTGCCGTGGTCCCCACCAAGACCGTCCCTCAGGCCTTCTCGGCAATGTTTGCGGCGGACCCCGAAGGCACCCTCGAGGACAACGTCGATGCCATGACCGAGGCTGTCTCTGAGGTCCGCGGCGGCGAGGTCACGCGCGCCGTGCGTGACTCCCAGGCCGCCGATGGCTCACCCATCCATACCGGTGACGTCATGGGCATCGAGGACGGTGCCATCACGGTTGTGGGTTCCTCGGTCAAGGACGTCACGGTCGAGCTCATTCGCCGCATGCAGGAGGCCGAGGAGGGCGACACCCTCACCATCCTGGCTGGCAAGGACCTCGACGATGCCTCCTTCCAGGAGATCCTCGATGCCATCTCGGCCGCCGAGCCCTCGCTCGAGCTTGACTCTCACCGCGGGGAGCAGCCGCTCTATCCCATCGTCTTCTCCATCGAGTAGCCGCCCATGGGTGTCCCGCAGCAGCCGCCCGCGGGCAGTGCCCCGAGTGTCGGGGCTGCTGCGGGACGCATAGACAGGACGCTTGCCCTCACCGATGGCGTCTCGCGACTTCGCTACGTCTCGTCGCGCGGCACCTCGTCACGTCTTGAGGCGCTGGAGCGGCTTGGCATCCATCGTGTGCGTGACCTCTTCCTTCATGTGCCCCATCGCTATGTGGACTACTCCAACGTGGTGCCCATCAGCCATGCGGATGTGGGCAGCGAGGTCACCGTCGTGGGTACCGTCGACAAGGTCGAGCTCAAGCGACCAAGGCCGCGCCTCACGGTGGTGGAGCTCTATGTGGTTGACGAGACCGGCGTGCTCTCGGCGAGCTTCTTCGGCCAGCCCTGGCTCGCCGAGCAGGTCAAATGCGGCGACAAGGTGGCCCTTTCGGGGAAGGTCGAGTTCGCCTACGGCTTCAAGCAGATGCGCGCGCCCTTTCACGAGGTGCTTGACGCCAATGCCAGCGCCTCCGCCTACCGTCGCGTGCTGCCCGTGCATCCCGTGGGGGAGGGCATCACCACCTCCTGGATGCGACGCATCGTCTCGTGCGCCCTGGCCGACGTCGGCGACGTTGCGGACTGGCTGCCCGCATCGCTCGTGGCGCGTCATGGGCTCATGACGCTTGGGCGTGCCATCCGCGAGGTCCACTTCCCCCAGACCCTTGCCTCCGCCGAGCAGGGCAGAAGGCGCCTTGCCTACGACGAGCTCCTCTGCCTTCAGGTGGCCCTTCTCAGCCGTCAGGCCATTGAGCTGGGCGCCATTCGTGCCACCGCGCACACGGTCTTGGGGCCCCACATGGATGCCCTGCTCGCAGCGCTGCCTTTCTCGCTCACGGACGAGCAGCGTGCCGCCGCCGACCAGATCCTTGCCGACATGGCGGCCCCCCGCGTCATGAACCGTCTGCTCCTGGGCGACGTGGGCACCGGCAAGACGGCAGTTGCCGCCGTTGCCCTTGCCGCCGTGGCAGACACGGGAACCCAGGCCGCCGTCATGGCCCCCACCTCGGT
>URLM01000088.1 GCA_900548775.1 uncultured Olsenella sp. | reverse complement strand
GGCATGGACGTCGAGCCGCGCTTCCTTTCACCGGGCGAGCTTGCCGCCGCCGTGGGCGACGGCTCGCCCCTCCTGGTGGCAGACCTTGCGTGGCCCCAGCCGGACGACCTTGCCAGCGAGGCCGAGGCGCTCTCGCTCTTCTCGGCAGGCGTCGGGGCCGTGGCGGGACACGACGGCGCGGGCGTGGTGGCCCTCTCCCCGGACGACGCCGCCGACGCGGCGGCCGGCGGCGAGCCCGCGGAGGCCATCGACGTGATCTTGGGCCGCGACGAGGCAACGATTCGCTGCTACGACCCCATGTCCCTCTCTGCGGAGCATCCACTGGTGCAGCTGCGTGGGGGTGCCGGCAGCGTTCCCGTACTTGTGGGGGCATCCGACCAGTTTGCCGCACGCCTTACGAAGGTGGCAAAGCTCCGCGCGAAGTGGGCGGTGCGCGAGGACGTGAGCTGCTACCGCGTCTACGACGCCGACCTGCCCGACTATGCCGTCTCGATCGACCTCTACCGTGGCTCGGAGACTCCTGGCCGCTGGCTCTACGTCTCCGAGTACGCCGCGCCGAAGGACGTGGACGCCGGCCTTGCGCGCAGGCGCCTTCTCGACGTGCTCGCCATAGCGCCTCGCGTCCTGGACGTCGACCCCGCCAACGTGCACGTGCGCGTGCGCACCCGGGCGCGCGGCGGCTCGCAGTACGCAGACGGCGGGCGAGAAGGACGCGCCGCCACGCGCGACGGCATGGCCCGCGACACCCGTCTCGGACGCAGGCGGGACGGGCACGTGGAGCTGCCCCGCGGCGCGCACCTCGTGGACGAGGGCGGCCTCACCTTTGAGGTCAACTTCTCCGAGCGCCTTGACTGCGGGCTCTTCCTCGACCACAGGGAGACCCGCGCGATGGTGCGCGAGCTCATGAAGCGCACGCCCGGCGGGAGCTTCCTCAACCTCTTTGCCTACACCGGCACGGCAAGCTGCTACGCGTCGGACGGCGGCGCCGGGCTCACCACCACGGTGGACCTCTCCAGGCCGTCGCTCGACTGGGCGCGCCGCAACATGGAGCGCAATGGGTTTGTCGGGCGCAATCACGAGTTCATCCAGGCAGACGTGCTGCAGTGGGTGGCCGACCGCCGCCACGAGCACCGCTACACCTGGGACCTCGTCTTTTGCGACGTGCCCACGTTCTCCAACTCAAACCGCATGCACACCAGCTCCTGGGACGTGCAGCGCGACCACGCCGACCTCATCATCTCCGTCTCCAGGCTGCTCTCGCGCGGCGGCTGCGCGATCTTCTCGTGCAACCTGCGGAGCTTCAAGCCCGACATCGAGACGCTCGAGAAGGCCGGCGTGGAGCTGGCGGACATCACCGCGAGGACCATCCCCGAGGACTTCTCGCGCAACCCCAAGATCCACCACGCGTACCTGGTGACGCGTAGGGAGGATGGCATCACGGCGCGGGAGCTGGGCCTCTAGGTGCCGCGCCTCGCGAGAAGGCCGACCCCCCACGCGGGAGCCGGCCTTCTCAATGAGACGAGGGGAACGTCCCTTTGTCTCATGCCCTCTCGTAGAACTCGTGGAGGTCGCGGTCCATCGCTGCGAGCGTGGGCTCGTCAACGTAGGCCATGTGCCCGCAGCCGTAGCGCATCCAGGTCACGCGCTCCTTGAGCGCGGGCGAGAGGAACTGGCAGCTCAGGTCGTGGACCACGTTCCAGAACGTGGTCGCCGCGTCGTAGCGACCGCCGATGATCGCGAGCTTCATCGTGGGATTGCGGCGCAGGGCGAGCGCGACATCGCCGGTCACGTTGGGCGCGCCGACCTTCTCGCCCGTGCCGGGCACCTCGTGCTGCCAGATCCACTTGTGGCCCACGCGCTCCCAGTTCTGGCCCAAGTAGACAGCGGGCCCCTTGTAGCCAAGCTCGTCGGCGCAGAACGCGCGGAAGGCGTTGGTCCAGTTTGCCTCCACGGCGTCGTCGGCCGCGTCCTCGCCGCCCAGCCAGTCGAGGCTCGACTGCATGGGCGACGGCTCGTCCGAGCAGAAGCGCATGTCGAGGCGGCCGCACACGCGCCCCTCGTCGTGCAGAAGCTCGCGGCGGAACTCGGTGAGTTCCACGCGCAGGTGATGGCGCACGAGGAACTCGGCGGGCAGCCCCACGAACTGCGAGAGCTGCTCGGCGACCTCGCGCTCGCGCTGCTCGCCAAGACGGTCGCCGCGGAGAAGCGCCGGCGCCAGCGTGTCGTCGGCGAAGTCCATCGCGCGGTCGAACCACTCGTCGGGGTCCACGCCCTCGCCCGCGCGGCCAAAGAACTGCGCCGCAGCGGCGTAGGTGGGCATCATGCCCAGGTAGTAGAGGTCCTCGCCGGGGAGCGTCTGTACCCAGTCCCAGATGGCCGAGAGCATCACCACGCCGGTGAGCTTGACGGACCTCTCGCCCAAAAGCCTCATGAGCACGGCGTTCCTAAAGGTGCCGTAGGACTCGCCAAAGAGGTAGATGGGGCTCGACCAGCGGTGGTTCTTCTCGAGCCAGTCCATGATCGCGCGGGCGAAGGCGTCCGCGTCGCCGTCCACCGAGAAGACCGTGGCGGGATCGCAGTCGTCGGCGACCACGGACCAGCCGGTGCCAAGCGCGTCGAGAAAGACGATGTCGGAGTACTTGAGGAGCGTGTGGGGGTTGTCCTCCACCCGCGCGGAGGCCGCCAGGTGGTTCGTGCCGTCGGTCTCAACGCGGCGAGGCCCAATGCCGCCAAAGTTGATGGGCACGGAAGCCGAGCCGGGGCCGCCGTTGTAGGCAAAGGTCACCGGGCGGTCGGCGTTGGGTTGGCTCTCCTCGTCCACCGCGACGTACGAGAGCGAGAACATCTTGCCCTCAAGGCGGCCGGAATCGTCGCGCACGTCGAGGTGGGCTGCCGTGGACACGTAGTCGATGGTCCTCTCGCCATCGCTCCAGGTGAGGCGCGCGCTTGCCGGATCGGGCACGCTCCTCATAACGTTAGCGGGCACGCCCTCGTACGGACGGCGCGGCGCATCTGCCGCGGACGCCTGGGGCGCCTGCGTGTTCTCGTCTGCCATGTGAACCCCTTCCCTTGCGGAACCTCGGCCGGGCCGCAAGGAGCCCCGGCCGAGAAAATCGACAACGCGTCCCATTCTAGCGAGTGCGCCGACCTGGCTCCCTCTCGACCCCGGGCCCTCTCGACCCTGGGCCCTCTCGACCCCGGGGCCCTCTCGACCCCGGGGCCCTCCCTCTCTCCCCCTGCCCCTCCCTTCCCCCTCCCTTCCCCCTCCCCTTCTATATCGGTATCTGTGAAACGGGGCCGACGTTTGCCCAGGTCACGAGAACCGCTTTT
>URLM01000087.1 GCA_900548775.1 uncultured Olsenella sp. | reverse complement strand
TTCTGGGAGGAGCCTCGACATTGTCTCCGAGGCGACCCTCGTCGACCCTCACGAGGGGCTGCGTGGAGACCTCGAGCGCGTGAGCGCCGCCTCCGCAGCCTGTGAGGTTGCCCGCCTCACGTCCTTTGAGGACGCCGAGGACCCCTTCGTGTACCCGCTGCTCTCGCGCACGCTGAGGGGCTTCGAGGAGGCTCCTGACCAACCCCGGCTCGACCTATCAGTTGCCGCCTACGTCTTCAAGGCGCTTGCCCACGAGGGGTGGCGGCCAGAGCTCGACCACTGCATCGCGTGCGGAGACCCGTTGCCCCTGTGGTTCTCGGCGGCTGCAGGCGGCGCCCTCTGCGAGAGCTGCGCGCGCGAGGTTCCGGGGGCAGAGCCCGTCTCGCCGTCTCAGATTTCCTGGATACGGGCGCTTATTAGGTCAACGTTTGACCAGCTCCTTGCCGCAGACGTCACGCCCGAGTGCGCCCTGTGGCTCTTGGGGTGCGCACACAGCTGGGCGGCCACCCACCTCGACGCGCGACTTCGTGCGTTTGAGTTCATGCTTGCGCTGTGACCATGCGCTCGTGCGCTACACTGGGCGTCAGCACACATCTACAGGAAGGTGACCGCGCATGCCGCTCGACCGAAACAAGAGAAAAAACGCCGCTGCCTTAGCCTGCATGCTCGGCCTCGCCCTTGTCGCCTCGCCGGTCTCCGCGCTGGCCGAGGGCGTTGGCGGGGCTGGCGGCGGGGACACCCCCTCCGTGGCCGTGGCGGCCTCGGAGGCCGTGCCGTCCGCGTCTGGCCTGGGGCAGGACGGCGCCGAGGGCACGTCGCCCGAATCGTCGAGCCAGGGCGTCGCCCCATCCGGGGGCTACGGTGCCCACGACCACCTCTCAGCGAACGTCGAATCGCAGGCACCCGCCATGGCAACGCCTCCCCAACCGAGCGCCGCCGGCAACCCGGATTCCCCATCCGATGAAGGCGCGACCCCGGAGGCCGCCCAAGAGCGGAGGGATGACAGCGGATCGGCGGCCCCGTCCGCGGGCGCGACGCGGGGCGGGGGCGAGAAGGAGCCATCGGCCCATGGCACCCCGGACGCCATGGGCGATGCGGCAAGCGGCGCCCCAGACACGCAGGCGGAGGCATCGTCCGGCGCAGCCGCGTCGGCTGCCCCAGGCGTTCCGACCGCCACAGCCGTCCCAGCCGCGCCGGCTGTCCCGGCGGACGAGCGGCGGGGCCCCGATGCGCCGGCGGTTGGGTCCGGGGCCAAGGAGGAGCTCGCCCGGGTACGCGTCTGGCGTCTCTATAACCGCTGGACGGGCGAGCATCTCTACACCACGGACGAGAGGGAGTACAACTCCCTGCCCGCGTACGGTTGGGTTCAGGAGGAGAGCGCGTGGATGTCTCCCGCCACGTCGGAGTCAGTCACGTACCGCCTCTACAACCCCTACAGCGGCGACCACCTCTACACCACGGACAGGGGCGAGTACGACGGCCTGGGTGCCACAGGGTGGAAGCAGGAGGGGGTCTGCTGGTACGGGTCGGCCTCCGACGGCACGCGCGTGTACCGCCTCTTCAACCCCTTTGCCGTGACCGGCACCCACCTCTATACGACGAGCGCGGGGGAGAGACTCGGCACGACGGGTGACGGCTGGCGCTACGAGGGCATCGCCTGGTATGGCCTGGATCTGGGTCCGCTTGCGCCCGAAGCCCTGCAGTCCGGTTGGGTGAGCTCTGGGAACGAGAGATTCTACGGCAAGGAGGATGGCGCGTGGGCCACTGGCTGGCAGACGGTCGACGGCGCCCGGCGCCACTTCGACGAGAGGGGACGCGTCTCCCATGGCGTCGATGACGTCGATGGAACGCTGTACGACTTCGACTCCAACGGCGTCCCCCAGACGGGATGGCAGAACCTCTCCAGGCATTGGTACTTCTTCGACTCCTCGACGGGCGCGCTGAGGAAGGACGGCTGGCTGGACTATGCCGGCTCCACCTACTATCTCGACACCGATTCCGGCGCCATGGTCACCGGCTGGCGCAAGGTCGACGGCGTCTGGCGCTGGTTCGACGGCAGTGGCGCCTGCGACAAGGTCGGCTACCAGGTGAGATGGGGCAGCCTCCGCGTGAGCAACCGCACGGTCGTGCTGCCCTCCTACACGAGGGGGAGCTGGTGGAGCTACGTCAAGCCCAACCGCATCTCGGCATCCGCAACGAGGTCGCAGATCATCGAGGCCTTCATCGCCTCCGCCTACGACTACTGGGGTTCGAGGTGGGTTGACAACCACGCCTCGTATCCCGGTGACGAGATCGACTGCTCGGGACTTGTGATGGAGGCCCTCTATTCGTGCGGCATGAGTCTCGACGGCATAGGCGGCCGGGACTTCAACCCCTACAGCAAGTACTACTGGAACCATCACTTTGCCAACACGTGGCGGCAGCGTCAGGTGTTCCAGCCCATTGGCGTCAACGACGTCGAGCGCGGAGACATCATCTACTACAACGGACACGTGGCCATCTACCTTGGCGGTGGCCTGATAATCGAGTCGACGCCCTACTACAACGTTCGCGTGTCGAGTATGTACAGCTACCGCATCCTCGGGGCGGCCCGTCCGTTCACGAAGTAGGCGGGCGCCAGAGGCGGCCCCGCGCGAACCCGCGCGAGCCGCGCGAGCACTGCGGCCGCCTCCCATGTTGCGTTTCTATGTACGTGCGCGACGTGGCAGGCGGCGTGCTATCATACCTAGGTCATTACCCCGCACCTAGCGGCCCGCCAACTGCCTGGCGACCGTCCCGGTCCGGGGCGCATCCAAAGAACGAAAGGGGTTCCACATGGCAGTCACCAAGGAGCGCAAGGCCGAGCTCATCAAGCAGTACGGCAAGGACGAGAAGGACTCCGGCTCCGCCGCCGTCCAGGTTGCCCTGCTCACCGAGCGCATCAAGGGCCTCACCGAGCACATGAAGTCCCACAAGAAGGACTTCCACACCCGGCGCGGCCTGCTCATGCTCGTCGGCAAGCGTCGTCGCCTGCTCTCCTACATCAAGGCCCAGGACATCGAGGAGTATCGTTCCCTCATCAAGAGCCTCGGCATCCGCGACAACATCCAGTAAGTGTTTTAAGGGGGCGCCTGCGGGCGCCCCTTGCTTGTGCGCCCGAGAGAAGCGAGGGCGCGCCGCGGGCGTGCGATGCGTCGCACACGCAGTTCTCGTCCCCGCGCGTGGTGCGGGGGCCCGCAAGACGGCCCGTCTGCAATGGGGCAGGCGGAGATAAGAGGAAACATATGACAAAGGTTACACACGAGTTCGACCTCTACGGAAAGCACTACGCTCTCGAGGCGGGCGAGCTCGCAA
>URLM01000086.1 GCA_900548775.1 uncultured Olsenella sp. | reverse complement strand
GCTTCTTGTGACGTCCCTGCGCGGAGGCAACGCGACGGATGGTCTCGCGGTACGGAATCCGCAGAGCCACGGTGTGTGCCGTCACGCCCGCGCGGTCCTCGAGGCGATCGAGCAGCACGCTCACCTGCGCCTCACCAATGGCCGAGATAACCGTCTGACCGGTGTCCTCGTCGCGCTCAACCTTGAGCGTGGGGTCAGCATCGGCTGCTTTCTCGAGAAACGCGTACAGCTTGCCCTCGGTGCCGCGCTTATCAGGCTCGATTGCGATGCGGTAGAGAGAGTTGGGGAAGCGGAACGCCGCAGCCTCGACCTTGCCGGTGACGGAAAGCGTGTCGCCTGTCATGGCCTCGAGCTTAGGCACCACCACGATGTCGCCGGCCGCCGCAGAAGGAACCTCTTCGGTCTCACGACCGCACATGAGATAGAGGTGCCCCAGGCGCTCGGTCTTGCGCGTGCGCGCGTTGGTGAGCTCGATGCCCTGCGTGAGGGTGCCAGCCAGCACCTTGAGGAAGGAGAGGCGTCCGTTCTGCGGGTCGTTGAGGCTCTTGAAGGCAAAGGCAACGGGGCGGTCGTCGTCCGGTGAGATGTCAAGCTGCTCGCCATTGACCAGCGGGATGCGACCAAAGTCCGCCATCGTGGGGAACCAGCCAACAATGGCGTCCATAAGCGAGAAGAGGCCCTCCTCGCGCACGCAGGAGCCAGCAAAGACGGGGACGAACACGCGCTCGGCCATGGCCTTGCCGAGAAGTCCTTCGAGCTCGGCCTGGGTGATCTCGCCGCCCTCGAGGTAGCGCATCATGAGCTCGTCGTCGGCCTCGACCACGAGCTCGGTGAGGTTGGCGCGCGCCTCGTCAGCGGTGTCCTTGTACTCGGCCGGAACGTTGGTCACCACGGGCTTGCCGCCCTCGAGGTGGCGCGCCTTCATGTGGACCACGTCGATGACGCCGCCAAACGCGTCACCGGTGCCCATGGGAATGGTGACGGCGCCCAGATTGTTGCCGTAGTGCTCGCGCAGCCCCTCGAGCGTCACGTCGTAGTCTGCGTCCGGCCTATCGCAGCGGTTCACAAAGATGGCGCGCGCGAGCGAGAGGTTCTCGGCGGCGTACCACAGGCGCGTGGTCACGGTGCCAAGGCCGCCTGCCGCGTCAACCACGAAGAGCGCCGTCTCGCACGCGCTCATGGCTGCATAGGCATCGCCGACAAAGTCCGGATAGCAGGGCGCGTCAAGCACGTTGATGCGAGTGTCCCCCCAGACGACGGGGGCAATGGTGGTGGAGATCGAGAAGCCGCGCTCGCCCTCCTCCGCGTCGTAATCAAGCGTGGGCTTGGTGCCGGCGTGACCGCCCAGACGGGTCGTCCTGCCCGTCAGGTGCAGCATGGCCTCGGCCAGCATGGTCTTGCCCACGCCGCCTTGGCCCACAAGGACCACGTTCTTGACCTTCTCAGTGCCCTTTGTAGCCATGGTTCCTCCTCGAGCCGCATGCCAGGGCGGCATCGCCGAGGAGAAGCGCAACGGCGAAGCCACCGTGCCTTTGTCACTGCGCGGCATCTGCCGCGCGTTGGATTCACCTTACCCGCGCGAGCTGCGACGGATTCGCACGCATCGGGCAGCGTGGGCGCATGCGCCGCAGGCGCGATGCCGCAGGCGAGAAGAACCGCGCCTGCGCGGCCCCAGCCGCCGCGCCGCAGCAAAAAAGAAGCCCCGGGCACGAAGCCCGGGGCCAGCGATCACAATGCGCGAGAAGCAAACCAGCCGCAGCTAGTCCTGCTTGACGGCCTCCTCGACCTTAGCGTCCTCCTCGGCGATGAGCTTTGCCTTGAGGGAAATCTTCTCGTTGGACATCTTGTCTGCATAGATCTTCTTGCCGGTGGGGTGCTCCTCAAGCCACAGGCGCTCGGCCTCGGGCGCCCACTTCTCGGCGTAGGGCGTGGTGCGCGCGCAAAGGTGGTCGACGTCCTCCGGCGAGATGTACTCCGTGGACTTGGCGTCTGCCGCGTGCACGATCTTGGGCAGCATCTCGGGGTTCTCGAGCATGGGGCAAGGACGCAGCATGTTGTCGTTCCAGGGGTAGTTCTCGCGATAGGCCTGGAAGACGGGCTGACGCAGGCAGTCAAGAAGGTCCTGATCCTTGATGTTGGCATTGGAGTAGTGGATGAAGACGCACGGCTCAACGTCGCCCTTGGCGTTAATGTGGCAGAACACGCGGCCGCCGGCGATGCAGCCGCCAACATACTCGCCGTCGTTCTGGAAGTCCATCGCAAAGATGGGCTTGCCGCCGGTGATGCCGCGCACCTCGCGGATGCGGTGCAGCATGTACTCACGCTGTTCGACGGTGGGCATGAGGTCGGCGTTGGCGCCCTCGCCCACGGGCATATAGTGGAAGTACCAGGCCCAACGGGCACCCTTGCTGATGATGAGGTCGAGGTACTCGTCGGACGTGACGGTCTCGGTGTTGGCGCGGGTGTAGGCCGTGGAGGTACCAAAGAGCAAGCCGTTCTTGTGGAGGAGGTCCATGGCGCGCATGACCTCGTCATAGGAGCCGTCGCCGCGGCGCGCGTCGTTGGTGTCCTCGTAGCCCTCGAGCGAGATGGAGAACACGATGTTGCCCAGACGCTTGACCTCGTCGCAGAACGGCTGATCGATGAGGGACGCGTTGGTGAAGATGTTGAAGAGACAGTCGTTGTGTTCCTCGGCAAGTCGCAGGACGTCCTTCTTGCGCACCAGGGGCTCGCCGCCGGTCATCATGTAGAGGTGGCAGCCAAGCTCGGAGCCCTGCGTGACGATCTTGTCGCACTCCTCGTACGTGAGGTTCTGCCACTTCTCGTAGTCAGCAGACCAGCAGCCAATGCAGTGCTTGTTGCACGCGCTGGTGGGGTCAAAGATGATGATCCAGGGCACGTTGCATTGGTACTTGTCGGCGTTGGCCGTGGTGTTGCGCAGGCCGCGGAAGGCGGACTCGTAGCCGCCGTTGAGCACGACGGTCTTGAGCACGTGCGGGTCGGTCTCGTCGATGACGCTCCAGAGGAACTGCTCCCACTTGGAGCCGGGATAGAGGCCAGCCTTCAGGCCGCGCGTGACGCCAGGAGCGGTGTCCTTGAGCAGGTTGCCTGCCATGTTGATGAGCTTGTCGAGGTTCTTCTCGCGATCATCACCAGAGGCGGCCTTGATGATCTGGTCGAGCGCGACGCTGAACGCCTTGCGCTCTGCCGCGTGAGCAATCTTTGACTGCATTACGTGCTCCCTTGCTAATGCGCTTCCCTGTACGCAGATTTTTGACCTGCGTTTAAATCTGAGAGAACTATACGCCCGCCAAGTCAAACATACAAGGAAATTTTGGCCCCTGCGCTGGGACTACGTAGTTGGCAAGGCGCGGGCACCCAACGCGTTTGGTGCGTGTATGCTGAGAGTCACGCCTTGCACCAACTGCCCTCGTTGACTGGAGACCCATGGGATATCGCACCTACACCTGCCCCATCGCAAAGTCC
>URLM01000085.1 GCA_900548775.1 uncultured Olsenella sp. | reverse complement strand
CAAAGATCCCCTCCGCCCGCGCGATGAGCCGCGACGCCGAGAAGGCCTCGTCATCCGTCACCTTGATGACCCGATCCACCAGCGACATGTCCATGGTCTTGGCCACAAAGTCGTTACCGATTCCCTCGATATCGTAGTCGCCGTGCTCGCCGCCACCCATGGTCGAGCCCACCGGGTCCGCAAGCACGCCCACAATCCTAGGGTTCTGCTCCTTGAGGTAGCGAGCCACGCCCGTGTACGTGCCACCGGAACCAGCCCCCGCAACAAAGTAGTCAACGTTGCCGCCCAGGTCGCGCCAGATCTCCGGGCCGGTGGTCTCGTAGTGCGCCTGAGGGTTTGCTGCGTTCTCGAACTGGCGGAGCGCGATCGAGTTGGGAATCTGGCCGAGAAGCTCCTCGGCCTTTGCCGCAGCGCCCAACATGCCGTCCTCACGCGGCGTGTTCACGATGCGCGCCCCCAGGGCTCGCATGAGCGTCTGCTTCTCCTCGGAGAACTTCTCGGGCACCACGAAGACCACGTTATATCCGCAGCCGATAGCCGCAAAGGCAATGCCCAGCCCCATGTTGCCGGCCGTGCCCTCAACTATGGTGGAACTCGGCTTGAGCAGCCCCTTCTCCTCCGCTGCATGCACCATGTAGAGGCCGGTGCGGTCCTTCACCGAGCCGGCTGGGTTCCACAGCTCCAGCTTGGCGAAGATGTCCACGCCCTCAGGCGCGCCCACGTTGTTGAGCTTGAGCAGCGGCGTGTTCCCCACGAGCTCCTCGGCAGAGTCATAGTAGTGACGCATGGCTAAGCCTCCCTGCTTGCCGTGATGGCATCCTCGACGTCCGCGAGGATGTCATCCTTGTCCTCAATGCCAACGGAGAGGCGGATGAGGCCGTCGGTGATGCCGACCTTCTCGCGCACCTCTGCAGGAATCGCAGCGTGGGTCATCGTTGCCGGGTGGCAGACGAGAGACTCAACGCCACCCAAGCTCTCTGCCAGCGCGACCAGGCACGTGGAGCGGAAGAACGCCCGGTAGTCGTGGCCCGGCGCCAGCTCGAACGAGATCATCGCCCCGGCGCCCGACGCCTGGCGGCGCTGGACCTCGTAGCCGGGATCGTCCGGGAGGCCAGGGTAGTGCACGGCCGCGACCTCGGGATTTCTCGCCAGCGCCTCGGCGATGTACTGGGCGTTCTCCACGTGCCGGTCCATGCGCACACCCAGCGTCTTGATGCCGCGCACGAGAAGGAACGAGTCCTGCGGCCCCAGGACCCCTCCCGTGGAGTTCTGTATGAAGGCGAGACGATCCGCCAGCTCGCTGGTGGACACAACCACCAGGCCCGCGACCACATCCGAGTGACCGCCCAGGTACTTTGTCGCCGAGTGAAGGACGATGTCCGCGCCCAGCTCGAGCGGGCGCTGCAGCCACGGCGTCATGAAGGTGTTGTCGACAATGGAGAGCACGTTATGCTCACGCGCCACGTCGGCGATCGCCGCGAGGTCGGTGACGCTCATGAGCGGGTTTGCGGGGCTCTCGACAAGCACCGCCCTGGTGCGAGGGCCAATGGCGTGCTCGAACTCATAGGGCTGGATGGTGTCGACCATGCGGTACGTGATGCCAAAGTGGTTGAAGACCTTATCAAGCACACGATACGTGCCGCCGTACACGTTGGTGGGGATGATTACCTCGTCGCCCTGGTTGAGCAGCGAGAGAACCGCAGTGATAGCCGCCATGCCGCTACCAAAGGCAAAGCCGGCGACGCCGCCCTCGAGGTCTGCGATGAGGCTCTCGAGCGCCGCGCGCGTAGGGTTGCCCGTCCTGGAGTACTCCCAGCCAGAGACGGTGCGGCCCACCTCCACCTGCCGGTACGTCGAGGTCTGGTAGATGGGAACGTTCACCGAGCCCGTCGATGGGTCCGTGGTGGTTCCGGCGTGGATGAGGCGCGTAGAGAGGTGCTGCGCGTGGGGACGCTTCTCTTGTGACATGGCTTCTCTCCTATCCGGGCGGCCACCGTTGGCACGTCCATCACTACCTGTGCAAATATGGCAGAGCAGAACCAGACCCCAGCGGATGCCTAGGGCCTTCTCGCATGTTCAACGTGCTGTGGATTGTGAAAGGAGGCACCAGCCACTTGTCCGGGCTGGGCCAAAGGAGTGTCTAACGGCGACAGCCAGTAAGCGTGCAACAGGCGCAGGTAGCGAGCGTGCTCGTGTATGCGAGGTTCTCCAACTCCTGCGCCTCCCCTGCGGGTTTCCGTCTCTACGGGCCCCACTTCTGTGGACGCCCGTTTAATTCCTAGTGATGCACTGGGGTATTTATACGGCAGCGGGTCGAAGGTGCCACGCCGGACCGTCAATGCGAAACGCAATGGAAACGAAGCCGCCGCGGCGGGCTTCTCACCAGATGCAGCGACACATCAGTGCCGATTCCGTCTCAAATGCGACCGCTCGCCACCTTGGTCGCATTAGCTACCACATGGGAGTGGAATCTATACCGTAACGTCGGCCTATGGGCCCAAGGTAATATCCGTCTCAAGCGTTTGGGGTGATTGGTATGGGGCAGTACGTACTCAATGAGAACGAAGGAAAGTACCTCTTCAACCTGTGTGCAAGCAACGGGCACATAGTCGCCACGTCGATGGTCTTCCCCTCGAAGGACGACTGCCTGGATGGCATCGACCGCATTCGCAGGACCGCGAAGGACGCCGCGGTCGAGGACACGACGTCGCTCGACTGGAAGCCCGTTCCCGCACCCAAGTACAGGATCTTCCAGACCCTCTCGGGCAACTACTTCTTCCGGTTCTATCCGGATGACGGGAACGACATCGCGCAGTCACACTCCTATCCGCTCAAGGACAGCCTGCTGAGAAGAATCGAGCGTATGCGCAACGAGGGCGGCTCCCCGCTGGCGCAGGACGAGGAGTAGCGCTGCAGCACCCCGCAGGCGCAACGGTGCTCCTATCTACGATAAATGCCGCTCCGGCGAGAAATTGGCGCCGGAGCGGCATCTTTGTACGTGAATGCTTCGGCAACGTGCCCTCCGGCGTCAGGATGACGCCGAAGCAGGAGTTTCGTACGCCCTTGCTGCGGCAACGTGCCCTCCGGCGCCAGATTGACGCCGGAGGGCACGTCTCGTACGGAATCCCGTCTAAAACCCACGCTCAGGCGCCGTTTTCTCGCCGGAGAGAGGTTTTTCGTCACGTCGAGTCAACCTCTATTGTCCGTGGCATGGCAGGGGGCGGCATGTCTCAGCGCGCCCATCTCAGCGCTCCCCACGCCATTCGGCGACGAACTCCTCGTAGAACGCCCTGAGGTAGGCACCACGGCCAGCCGCGAGAGAGCGTCCGGCCTGCGTGCTCATGCCCTCGGCGAGCAGCAAGAGCTTGTCCTCGAAGTGCGCAATCGTGGTGTCGCGGCATTCCCCGCTCTCGTCCCAGAGAGTCCGCCCATGCGCACCACCGAAGGCGAAGGCGCGGCCCACGCCTATCGCGCCAATGGCGTCCAGGCGATCGGCGTCGCGCACGCAGGCCGCCTCGAGGCTGCTTGGGGGTTCCATCCCGTTGGCAGAGAAGGAAACCTCCCGTATGGCCTGGCAGACGCGGCGCCTCTCGTCTCCCTCGACACCCTGGGCATCCAGGAAGGAAACCGCATGGGCCAGCGACGCGCTCGTCCCGGGAAAGAGCTTGTGGTCGTCCACGTCGTGCAGCAGCGCCGCGAGCCTGCAGATGCAGACGTCCGCCCCCTCGCAGCGAGCAATGTCTGCAGCGGTGCGGCTGACACGCAGGGCGTGGTCCACCCCATGGCCGGACGCCTCCCCCGCAAACAGATCGCACACGTACGCGGCAGCAGCCGCGATGGTTTCCTCGTCGATCATGCCTCCAGCCGCTCGGCGAGCATCTTGTTGAACGCCTTGGGGTTGCCCGAGCCCTTG
>URLM01000084.1 GCA_900548775.1 uncultured Olsenella sp. | reverse complement strand
CCTGGTTGGGGATGATGTAGTCGGTGTACTCCTTGGTCTGGAGGTCGATGCCCTGCTCCTTGAGCTTGGGCGCGGCGAAGTTGTTGAGGATCTCCGCGTGGGGCGAGGGGGAGGCGGCAACCGTGAGGGTCTGGCTCTGCGCCGAGTCGCTGGCGGCAGAGCTGCTCGAGGCCGAGCTGGAACCAGAGTTCCCGCAGGCGGCGAGGGTGGTTGCGGCAAGTGCGGCAAGGCCGGTGCCAATGAAGTTCCTTCTGGTGAGCATGACGGGTTCCTTTCTGTTGAAAAAATGATGAGAGTGGTGGTGGGAACGCTGTCGAGAAGTACAACGCGCTCCTGCTAGCGGTGGTCAATCCTCTTTGCGATGAAGTCGCAGGTGCTCTGGATTACCTGCACCAGGATGATAATCAGCACGAGCGTGGCGATCATGACCTCGTCCTGGTAGCGGTAGTAGCCGTAGCGGATGGCAATGTCTCCCAGTCCGCCCGCACCCACCGCGCCGGCGATGGCCGTGTAGCCAAGCACGGCAATGAGCGTAATCGAGACGCCGCGGACGATCGAGGGCAGTGCCTCGGGGAGCAGCGCGGAGACGACGATGCGCGGGATGGACGCCCCGCAGGACTCCGCTGCCTCGATAACGTCGCGCGGGACCTCGGCCAGCGACTGCTCGACCATGCGCGCCACGAAGGGCGTGGTGGAGAGTACGAGGGGTGGAATCACGCCCTGCACGCCGGTGGTGGTGCCCACGAGCGCGCGTGTGACCGGGAACATAGAGACCAGCAGGATGATGAACGGGATGGAGCGCCCGATGTTCACCACCCAGCCAAGCACGGCGTTCAGCGTGCGCATGGGACGAAGGCCCCGCGGTGAGGTGACGCAGAGAACAACGCCCAGGAAGATGCCTATGACGTACGAGATGGCCGTCGAGGCAAACAGCATGACCATCGTGTCGACGAGCCCCTCGCCGAGAAGCGCACCGTACTGGTCGAGGAAAGGCGTGAGGCTACTCATCCCAGCTCTCCTTTCCCAGAAGCTGACGGGTCACTTCGTGCTTCGGGTTCGCGAAGACCTCGGCGACGCTTCCCTGCTCAACCACGTTGCCCGAGACAAGCACGGCGACGTCTGTGCAGATGTCCTCCACGACCTGCATGGAGTGGGTGATCACGATGATCGTGACGCCCGTCTCGGCGTTGATCGTGCGCAGAAGGCGCAGGACCGAGGCAGTGCTTGCGGGGTCGAGCGCCGAGGTGGCTTCGTCACAGAGGATGTAGTCGGGGTGGCAGGCCAACGCGCGGGCGATGGCAACGCGCTGCTTCTGGCCGCCGGAGAGCTGTGCCGGATAGGAATCGGCACGGTCGGCGAGCCCAACGCGATCCAGGTAGCCCAGGGCCTCCGCGCGGTTCTCCGCCGTGACCTTGCCCGTGCTGGCAAGGTAGGGGAAGCAGACGTTCTCCAGCGCGGTCTTCTGCGCGAGAAGGCCAAAGCCCTGGAAGATCATCGCCACGTGGCGGCGGTACTCACGGAGTGCTGCCCCCTCGAGGTTGGTCACGTCGACGCCGTCGACCACCACGCGCCCGGAGGTGGGGCGCTCCAGGAGGTTGAGACAACGCACCAGTGTGGACTTGCCGGCACCGGAGATACCAATGATGCCGAACACGTCGCCGGTGGGGATGGTGAGCGACACGTCGTTGAGGGCGTGGACGCTGCTGCCTCCCTCGAAGGTCTTGCTAAGGTGCTCTAGAGAAATCAAGTCCGCTGCTCCGCTCGATGCTGCCTACCAATGGGTGCACGACCTTCTTGCCAAGGCCGTGCCTGTAAGACGCCCGGTCCCTCCGCGCTGGCGGCCGTGCCGGGTGAGGCGGCAGGCTGCTAGCGGCAAGGGTGCCCGGGCTTGGGCATCTGCTGGCGCATCGGCGCAAAGGTGTATGTGCTGCTCGTCGTGTTCATAACAAGAAACTGTAGCTGGCAGTAGGCTGAATCTCAAATCGTTATTCACGTTGACTGGCTATCGATGAAGGAGATAGCCAGCAGCATACGCGGCTATCGTGCGGGCACAACCGCATCCAGGCAGAACGTGGACCCGTCTGCCGAGAAGGCCAGCGTGCCGCCATAGCGCTCGACGATCGCCTTCATGGAGCGCGTTCCAAAGCCGTGGTTGAGCAGGTCTCCCTTGGTGCTTGCAGGCAGACCGTCCTTGAAGCTTGTCGCGCTGGCAGACGGATCGTAGTAGTTCTCGACGTGGATGGCGACCATCCCCGCGCGCTTGCGCACGATGAGCGAGACGGACCTTCTCGTCTTGTCGGCCATGCGTTCCACGGCTTCGATGGCGTTGTCGAGCGCGTTGCCAAAGAGGGCGTAGAGGTCTGCGGGTGCCATGAAGCCCAGCGACTCGCCGTCTGCCACGCAGGTGAGGGTGATGCCGCGGCCCTCGCAGAGCAGGCTCTTCTCGGTGAGGATGGTGTCCAGGGCGTCGTTGCCGGTGCGGACCTTGGAGTCGTACACGTTGACCTCGCGTGCGACGCTCTCGAGGACGTCCTTGTCAACCGTTCCGTCGCCCGTCGCAAGCGAGCGGATCTGGTGGCGAAGGTCGTGGCACTTGATGTTGATGGCCTCGATGTTCTCGCGCGAGAGCTGGTACTGGCGCTCCTGCTCGGCAAGGAGCCGCTCTGCTGCCGCCTTCTCGGAGGAGAGCTGGCGCACCACAACAAGCTCAACCTCGGCGATGATCACAAAGACGCAGATAAGTACGTGGAACAAGCGCAGGCACAGAACGATGGATAGCGGCAGGCTCACGGTGACAACGTACTTGAGGATAAGGTCAAAGCCGATGATGCCAAACATCACCACGACGATCATGGCGAGCATCGCCGGGTTTCTCTGACCCTCCAGGCCCTTGGAGTCGATGCGCCCAATGAAGAGCAGGTAGGCCACCGCATAGGTTGTGGCACAGCTTATCGCGGTGAGCCACGCGTTCTCGCCCGGCACAATGCCCGGAACGCCTGCGGCAATGAGGACAAGCCCAACGGTCTCTCCGAGTCCGCTGGCAAGGTTCTGAAGAGAGTAGCCGGCCGTCGCGCAGAAGATTGCGGCCCAAGGGCTTATCTCGAAACAGGCGAGAAGCGATGGGATGGTGACGAGGAGGAACAGAGAGCATGCGACAAGCATGGGGACGAGGGCGTAGCCAAGCCCATACTCGAGTGCTCCCGGATGATAGTTCGATACGTCGGGGACTTGCAGAAGCGTGATGAAAACTGGGGCTAGCATGCCTGCCGCAAAGACCACTGCGGTTATCGCCGCGGCGCGACGCCAGGGGTGCGGCCTTGTCGGCTGCCCATGCGCGAACAGGCAAGCCGCAATCATGACCTCGACGAACAGCAGGGTTGCCCGCGTAGCGTACATCATTCCCAGGGCAGGCCACTGGCTCCAATCGCTCATACGGTGCCCCCGAAGTAGCGTGCGAGCGTCTCGAGACAGGGCTTCTTGCGCGAGCGGCTAAAGAAGAGCGAGGTTCCGTCATCCAGCTGAATGGAGTCGCCAAGCACCGCACTCACGTGGGACATGTTGGCGAGACACCCTTGGCTCACGGTGATGAAGAGGTCCTGCGGGAGTTCTTCTCGTGCGCCGCTTATGCTCCCGCGTCGGCGGAGCGGATGGCCGATGCCGGTCACGTGGTAGAGAAGGTCATGCTTCACGAGCTCGACGTAGGCGATGTCCCGCACGTCGACGATGCGCGTGCCGCCTGCGGTGGGAAGGGCAACGGTACGCGTCGCGTTCTTCTCCATGGCCTTGAGAGCCCGCCCCATGCGCATGGCAAAGTCACCATAGCCCACGGGCTTGACCATGAAGTCCAGCGCATCCACCTGGTAGCCCTTGACCGCGTACTGAGCGAGGTTGGTCACAAAGATGAGGGGCGTGGTGGCGTTCTCCTCGCGCAGGAGCTGGGCTGCCTCCATGCCGTTGATGCCAGGCAGGTCGATGTCCATGAAGATGAGGTCAACGGCTTCTGCGGAGGGAAGCTCGAACGCGGTTGCCAGCCGGGTCACCAGGAAGCGGATGCTCCTCTCGGCGCCAAAGCGGTCGAGGTGTGCGGTAAGCGTTGCTGCCGCCTCGTCATCATCTTCGACGACAAGCACCTTGTACGTGGCCAAGCGGTTGC
>URLM01000083.1 GCA_900548775.1 uncultured Olsenella sp. | reverse complement strand
CCGCGCATGAGCGACTACGACGTCATCGTCATTGGGGGCGGGCCTGCGGGCCTTGCCGCCGCCACTGCCGCGCGCGGGGACGGCAGCCGCTCGGTCCTGGTCATCGAGCGCGACCAGAAGCTCGGCGGCATTCTCAACCAGTGCATACACAATGGGTTTGGCCTCATCACCTTCAACGAGGAGCTCACCGGCCCCGAGTACGCCGATCGCTTTGAGATGCTCGCACGTGACGCGGGCGTGGAGTTCCTTCTCGATACCATGGTGCTGGACGTCTCGCCTGACCGCGTGGTCACCTGCGTGAGCGAAGCGTGCGGCATGCAGCGTATTACCGCAGGTGCCGTCGTCCTTGCGATGGGCTGCCGCGAGCGGCCGAGGGGAGCGCTCAACATCCCTGGGTTCAGGCCGGCGGGCGTCTACACTGCGGGCACCGCCCAGCGCCTGGTTAACATCGAGGGCCTCATGCCGGGACGCGAGGTCGTGATCCTGGGCTCCGGTGACATTGGCCTCATCATGGCCCGTCGGATGACGCTCGAGGGAGCACACGTTGCGTGCGTGGCGGAACTCATGCCCTACTCGGGCGGCCTCAAGAGAAACATCGTCCAGTGCCTGGATGACTTTGGCATCCCGCTCCTGCTCTCGCACACGGTTACGCGCGTGGAGGGAAAGAAGCGCGTCGAGGCGGTCTGGATTGCCCAGGTGGACGAGAAGGGCCGGCCAATCTCCGGCACCGAGAAGCGCTATCCCTGCGACACGCTGCTTCTCTCGGTGGGGCTCCTTCCCGAGAACGAACTCTCCCGTTCCGCCGGCGTCGAACTTTCGCGCGTCACCCGCGGACCGGTGGTCAACGAGAGCCTCGAGACCAGCGTTCCCGGCATCTTTGCGTGCGGAAACGTCCTGCATGTGCACGACCTTGTTGACTACGTGTCCCAGGAGGCTACCGCTGCGGGGACGGCTGCGGGTGACTGGGCAGATGCCCACGCTGATCAGATGCCGCGCGACGAGAAACACGGCATCCCCGTTGTCGCCGAGGGCGGCGTGCGCTACACGGTGCCGCAGTCAGTCAACCCCGAGCGCATGCCGGAGAAGCTCACCGTTCGATTCCGCGTCGGAGGCGTCTTCGAGGACAGGCGCATCTGCGTGTACCTGGGTGACGAGCGGGTCATTTCCAAGCGGCGACCCATCCTCGTGCCCGGCGAGATGGAAGACGTCACGCTCAAGTGCGAGGACCTTCTCGCCAGGCCGGGCATCGAGAAGATCGTCGTGACGCTCGAGGAGGCATAGGCATGGAGACGAGAACGCTCACCTGCATCCGCTGCCCCCGTGGCTGTTCCGTGACCGTCACCCTGGCAGACGACGGGTCCATCGCGGGCGTCACGGGCAACTCGTGCATGCGTGGTGACAAGTACGCGCGCGACGAGGTGACGCACCCCGTTCGCGTCGTCACCTCCACGGTGCCCGTCGTGGGTTCGGCTACGGAGAAGATGGTCTCTGTCAAGACGGCGGGAGACGTTCCCAAGGGCCGCGTCTTCGACGTCGTGCGGGAGCTCGCCCACGTGACGGCGACCGCGCCGGTCCACATAGGAGACGTTATTCTCGCCGATGTTGCTGGCACGGGTGTGGACATCGTGGCGACCAAGGACGCCTAGCCGATATGTTCGGGGCCGCCAGCTGCGGCCCCGGATGCGTTGCCGAGGCTCTTCTCGTCACCGACCTTTCGTAGCTTATCGCCATTTTAAAAGGTGGCCGCATTTGCCCAGGTAAAGCAAACCCGTTTTAAGAAATGGCGATAAGCTATGAAGCGAGCGCTACCTATCCTTCGGCTCGGGCGAGCCATTGAGGCTTCCCAATGGCTTCCAGCTGGACAGGGGCCTCGTTCGCGGAATGCCGTAGCTGTCCAACAGTCGCTCGAAATACGCCTTGTCCTCGACTTGACCCGGCGTGAAGCGGACCACGCTCCGGCCGCCAACCGTAAGTCGGGATTCGCGTTGCCGCTCTCGGACAAGAACCCCAATTGCATCTCCTCCGGTAATTGAGGCTTCCTTGTACTTGAGGAGACCGTCCATCTCTCCGATTACCGTCCTCGAATCGTCGATGTCCCACGAGAAGTCCGCTCGGTACCGTTTGCCGGAGACGGGATCCTGGTAGGGAACCTGCAGATCGGGAACGGCGAAGCCAAGATCAATCATTGCTGCTCGTGCCACAGACTCTCCCCAGCTTTCCGATCGTCCATCGGCAAGATTCGCAACAACTCGAGCGTTGCGAATGCCCGGCTTTCCCTTCTGCGGCGCCGCCACCAGTGCCTCAAGGCGTTCGCGCGGCTGGTTTGTCTTTCTAAGGTAGGAATCGGCCACGGAAAGTGCCGCAGGGAAATCAAGCGTCCGGAGGCAATCCACAGCCGTCCTATCGAGCGAGGTGGCTCTCATGCCGTCGATAACAACCACGTCGCATGGCGAGATGTGCGTCCTTCTCGACCATTTCGAAGGCTTGCATGTACCTCCACCGAGTTTTGCGATGTCTAGCGGCCACATGACCGACGGGGGCACCGCAAGGTCGTGGACGATTGCAGCAGATGCGCCAACGAATATCCAGCTGGGATGCAAGTGGCCAAGCGTACGCATGACGCGTCGGACCCGTTGGCTGGGAAGGAGCCGCTTCCAGACTTCGCTACTGGCATACAGTCCTGGATAGGGGCTCACAAGCTCTCCCTTGCGCTTGAGGTACGTGAAGCGGTTAGTCTCCGCCCTGTTTGTCGGCGCGACGCAAAGGCCCCGGTACTCAGCGAATTCGAGCCTCTTCTTGCACTCCTCCCTTGTCTCTCTGCTCACAGCAATCACCCCCCTACCTTCCCGATAGGGGAGAGGATACCTAATGAAGCACCAGCTTAGAGGCTCATTGCCTGTCAGATTGGTGAGAGATTCGTGTCAGAATGGACATCAGTGTCCAAGCGCGTCCAAACTATCTCGTAGGTTATCGCCATTTCTTAAAACGGGTTTGCGTTTCCTGGGCAAACGTGGCCCCCTTTTAAGAAATGGCGATAACCTAGGGGAGAGCGAGGAAAAACGCGCTACCGGTACCGTAGCGAGACCTCCAGGAACTCCGTCCTGCCGGCGATGTAGTCGGCGTATGCGGTCTCGGGGTCGCGTCCGTGGTAAGCGGCGCAAAATCCGCACTGGTCGCAGTCGGCAATGCAGGGGAAGCGCTTTTGCACATACGCTCTCCGCTCGTCCTCGGTGGAACTCGCAATCTGCGGTGCGTTGTCCATTCGTACTCGCCCCCTGCACGCAAAAGATGCCCGTCCGGTGCGGGGCATCATCGTCTGTGGCTCAAAGGGTACCATGTGCTCGTACCCTTTGAGCTACGGAGGACACCATGACCATCGACGCAGCGTCGACCGCCCTGCTTGTGATTGACATTCTCGTGACCGAATCGCCCGATGCGGTCTACGCCACCAACCCCGAAGAGGAGGCCCTTGTCGCCAATGCCGCCCAGCTCACGCGTGCGGCGAGAGGAGCGGGAATGCCGGTTCTCTTCCTCTGCGACCAGCACATCCCCGGCATCGACCGTGAGCTTTCGCTCTGGGGCGAGCATGGCATGAGGGGCGAGGCGCACCCGCATCCCGCGCTCGAGGCGGGAAGCGGCTCTCGCGACTTCGTGATCCCCAAGCGCCGCTACTCGGGCTTCTTCCAGACCGACCTCGACCTCACCCTGCGCGAACTTGGCGTCAAGACCGTGATTGCCGTTGGGGAGGACACAAACATCTGCGTGCTGCACACGCTCGCGGACGCCTGGAACCTGGGCTACAGCTCGATCGTGGCATCCGACGCCACCCGCACCTTCCTCGTGGGCACTCAGGAAGGTGGGCTCGAGCACATGCAGCGCTGCTTTGGCACGACGGTCGCCACCACAAGGGAGATCCTCGCGGCCCTCCCCGATCCTCACGAGAAGCGCTAGGGGGACGCATGGCAGAGAGAACCTTCCCCAAGGGCAAGAAATCCGTCTCGGACTCCCTCACCGAATCGATCAAGTCCGTTCGCTACGAGGACATCAACGGCGTCAACCGTCTCTTTGGCGGCAGGCTCATGGAGTGGATCGACGAGACCGCAGGGATCGCTGCGCGCAGGCACTGTGGGGGAGACGTGACAACCGCCTGCGTTGACCAGCTCACCTTCAAGCACCCCGCGTACCTCAACGACGTGGTGGTCATCGTCGCGGCGGTGACCTACGTGGGCCGAACGTCCATGGAGGTTCGCGTGGACTCCTACGCCGAGGACGTGCGTTCCGGCGAGCGGCGTCTCATCAACGTGGCCTATCTCACGGAGGTCTGCGTGGACGACAACGGCAAGCCCACGCCCGTCGAGTACGGCCTTTCCTTCGAGACGGACGAGGAGCGCCGCGAGAACGAGGACGCGCTCAAGCGCATCATCTTCAGGAAGACGCGTGCGGCCGAGGGGTTCTAGGCATCATGCGAGAAAC
>URLM01000082.1 GCA_900548775.1 uncultured Olsenella sp. | reverse complement strand
GCGCGAACCTTGCCCAGGTACATGCCCATGCCACCACCAAACTTGGAGACCATGGCAAAGTTGTCCACGCTCCGGTAGATGCCCTCGAGGCTGTCGGGGACGGTGTCGATGAAGCAGCTCGAGAGCTGGTGGTGCGGCTTGCGCGCGTTGGAGAGGGTCGGCGTTGCCATGGTGACCTCGAGACGGCTGAGCATGTCGTAGAAGCGCCGAACCCAGCCCATGCGCGCCTCCGGCCGCTCGCGCATAGCCAGGTGCAGTGCGATGCCCATGAACATCTCCTGCGGCGACTCGAGCGGCACGTGATCGTGGGTGCACACGACGTAGCGCTTGAGCAGGAGGTCTAAGCCGGGGTAGTCGAGAAGCTCGTCACGGGCGGGGTTGATCCAGGACGCTGCCTGGCAGATCTCCTCGTGCGTGTAGTGCTCGAGGATGTAGGGACCGTAGAGGCCCTGGTCGGTGAGGTAGCGGATCTTCTCGTAGAAGGAGCCCAGGCCGCGCGCCCGCTCCTCTCGCGCAAGGCGTCGCGTGGCGACAAAGGAGAGGAGCCTGCCGGCGATGAGCTCCCAGCCTGGCGCCTCGGGCGTGGTGAGCTCAACTGCTGCGTGTACCAGGGCGTCTTCGCGCTCAGCGAGAGACATCGAGGGCTTCGCGAAGCCCTGGAACTTGGTTGCGAGCGCTGAGGGCGGGTAGACCTCGGGGTCGAAGTCGCGCGAGACCTTGGCGAGCACGACGTCCAACGTGCGAGCAGCCTGCTGCGCATCTGCGTCAGGCTGTCCTCCGGGCTCCGCAAACACGAGCGAGCAGATCGCATGGCGAGCGGCTCGCAGCTCTGCACGCCGGTGCCGGTAGAGGATGTACGCCTTGGCGGCGTCGTAGTGGCCCGCCTCCATGAGCGCGCGCTCGACCAGGTCCTGGATCTGCTCGACCTCGGTTGCGCCGTTGGCCGCGAGGGCCTCCTCCACCCGTACGAGCAGCGATTCGAGGACGTTCTCGTCATGTGCGGCTGGGTCGGATACCTCTGCCAGGGCCTTGTCCATGGCACGGGCGATTTTTTGCCTGTCGTAGGCCTCTGTTCGGCCGTCTCGCTTGGTAACCTGCATGTGGACCCCGTTCTGCGGCGCGGGAGCCGCTTGTGCGTGAGTTGGGCGACGGGCGGCGCGCTGGGTGCGCGGTGCCTCCACTCGGAGCATGGCTAGCCGGCCTGTTCCGCTGCCGGGAACATATGCTATCAGAATAGTGTCAATAAATGACAGTGGTTGTGGTCGATGTTTCTCACAGCACAATATGCAGTAGTGAGTGGATGAATGAATGGAAGTGATGTACGTCGGTGCTCTTCCACATGTAAAATATGCTCTATCATACGGTGCCTTCCGGCAACATACATCAATAAAGAAACCATACTTGCATAATTAGGTATATCCTGTTTTTAATACACAATATTATGTAAGAATCGTTTAAAGTTTGATAATAATTACAGGACAGCACCGTTCTTGCAAGACAAAATGACGCCGGCTCTTTCAGTGGCGAACCACGAACGAGCCGGCGGGAGGGACGTGCGGCTAATCCTACTTTGCCTTGCGGCGAGCAACAATTCCAATGGCAACTAGTGCGCCTCCTGCTGCGAGAAGCCCTGCCCAGCCAGCGGGGGTGGCGTCAGACGTGTCGGGCACGCGCTCCGCATTGGGGACGCGCGGGGCTGGCTTCGCACTTGCCTGCGCCGGAGGCTCGTCTGACGTCGGGGTGGGCGTGGACGCAGGCGTGTCCTCCTCTTCTCCCTCAGAGGGCCTTTCTCCTTCGCCAGTGCCGGGAGTGCCGGGCGTTGGCATGGCGTCGAAGTTCACGTAGGTTGCGTCCGTGCAATCAAGGCGCACGTCACCAGATGCCAGGAGCTGGACCTGATTGATGGAGTCCTCAAAGAGCGCTGCCTGCTCGTCGGTGAGGTCCATCTCGACGTGTGCCTGGCCCGCGTACGGCGTGAGCTTGATGCCGTCCTCATCGGCAACCGCGCCGGTGTCAGTTATCGGCCAGTAGCCAAAGTCGACGCCGTTTACGGCAACGTGGACGTAGATCGGGCGCGTCTCGCCAGCAGTGAATGAGAGACCGCACACGTCAAAGGACACGTGGTTGCCCGTTCTCTGGAGGTTCGCGAACCCCACGGAGTGGCGCCGCACGGCGGGCTGCACCTTATCCGCATGGTTCTGAAGCCACGAGACCATTGCATCAAGGTCTATGTATCCAGTCTCGACGTATCCGGTGCCCAGTTTGAAGGCGGTGAAGTTGTCGCCGCCTGAAAGCAGGAACGAGTTACCGGCCACACGATACGTTGAGTTGTCGTCCACTTCCTGACCGTTCACCTGCACAGAGAAGACCTCTCCGCGCTGGTTGCCGCTCTCGTCCGTCACGAGCTTGTAAGCGTAGGTCACGTTGTCGGAAAGGCCAAGCCAGAGCACCGGCCGCTTGTTGCCGGGCTGCCACTGCTGGTTGAGAAGCTCCTTCAGCTGCGCGCCGGTAAGGGTGACAAGTGCGTTGGCGTTGCCAAAGGGCAGTACGTCGTGCGCCTCCATGTAGGTGATGACGCCGTCGCCGTTGGTGTCAAGCTCGTTGCGCAGGCCGCCGGAGTTCACCACGCCAATGTCTGCCGTTCCAGCGCCCAACGTATCGTTTGTGGCGTCGAGGGTTGCCGTAGCCACGAGCGCGCCAAGGGTCGACTCGCTTCCGCGGTTCTCCTGGTTGCCTGCCGCCACGGTCTGGTCGAGACTTGGGTCGCCCGTGGCGCGGGCGAGTGTTGTGTCCCCCAGCGCGTTGGAGCGGATGGTGCCAACCTGTTCCGCGCCGATCTCCCTAGCCTTGGCTTCGGCGGCGTCGGCAATGCTCTTGGCGGTGGCGTCCTCGGGGGCGTCCTTGGCAATCTGGGTGACCTTTTCGCCAACCGTAAGGTTGTCCGCGTCATCCCAGGTGAGGTCGATGGTCGCGAGAGCCTGGCCGTAGTGGTCCGCCTGCACGATTGGCGCTCCGGCGTCGGTTTGTCCTTCGGCCAAAACGTGCGTGTGTCCGGCCACAACCGCGTCGACGTCCGGGGAAAGGCCCTTGAGGGCGTCCGATCCCTCGTGCGCAAGGACGACTACGGCATCTGCCTCGCCATTGGACGGGTCGCCGTCCTTCAGCTGGTGCGCATAGTAGTCGACCGACTTTGCGATCGAGCTGGTCGTGATGTTGCCAAGAAGGGCCGGATTCACTGCGCTGGGAAGAGACTCAAGAGTTGCGCCCACAAATGCCACCGTCTTGCCGGAAATGACCTGCGTTGTGTAGGAGGGGATCTTTGTGGTGTCCACGTCGTTCAGGTTGGCCGCCACGTACTGTACGGGCGAGAAGTACGGAATCACGCGGTCGTAGAGGTCGGCGACACCGTTGTCAAACTCGTGGTTGCCCGTTGCCGAGACGGTGAGCCCCATGGCCTTGAGCTGGTCCATCGCGGGGACGTCGCGCTGGATGGACGACGCAAAGTAGGAGGCGTTGATGTTGTCTCCCGCAGATACCAAGGTTGTGGTGCTTGCTCCGTAAGCGGCGCGCTCTTGGTCGATTGTGCCGGCAAGCCGGGCGCCATTCTCGATGTGTCCGTGGAAGTCGGTAATTGCAAGGACGTGAACTTGGGTCTGCTCCGCAAGTGCGGCGGCAGGGGCGCCGAGAAGTACCGCCAAGGTGGTGAAGAGGCAGGCGATAGCGCATAGGAAACGGGCAGGCGTACGTCTCATGGGGTCCTCCACAAGAACATGGCCAAGCCAAGTCTTTGGCTTGGCACGCTTTCAGCTCCTTTATGCGTTTATATCATAGAGAGGGTGAGGCACCATGTAAGGTCTTCGGAACGAATGGCCCGCTAGACGCCGTGAAATACGCGAGGGACGGTCGAGCGGCAGGGTGATAACGGACACTATGACGATGCCCAGGCGACGCCCTTCAGTCTATTGCAGACATTCTGGAAGTGAAGCGCGCCTACATCAGGAAGAATTCGTCGATTTTCTCGACAGAGTCGAGGACTTTCTCTTCCTCGACTCCCGTCGAATTGGCGAGGGTTACAGAGCCCATGAGCCGCTTGCGAATATCCGAAGAGAACGCGTTATCAACTAGAGAGAGGAACTGCTGAGATTGAACCGCAAACTCTGCTCGAAGGGCTTCGGTCTTTGCCTCCAGCTCCTCGTCAAGCTCAGCCTGATGGACAAGCAATTCGTCGAGCAGCGCCTGCTCCTCCGTGTATAGCCTAAGGCGCGCATATTCAAAGGCGAGCTGGGCAACCGCGGTAGCAAGGCGTTCGTATTCCTTGGAACCAAAGGTGCTGGCAAGCAGTGCAGAGAGCAGTTTGATAATGGCTTCAAGTGAGGTCCACAGGCAGCGCTCAATGTATGCTGGCTCGTCGATGAGTCCCTCGTTAAGGTCATCCGTCCTTGAGCGAAGCTCTTCGGAAAGCGCAAGGATTGCCTTGCGCGTGGCGGGGGATATTCTGCCTGCGAGTGCGGCTGTGCAGGCGTCAATGTAGTCTGCATACAGCGTAAACACAAAGGCGCTGTAGTCTTTCCCGTCCATGCGCAGCGCATACGCGGCGAC
>URLM01000081.1 GCA_900548775.1 uncultured Olsenella sp. | reverse complement strand
AGCCTTCATTAGCTCCCAGCTAAATCACTGTGGGCGGTCTTGCGAGCGGCAGTCGCCGCAGGACTTCCCGGGCATGATCGTTCGCTCGCCGTGCTCCCAGAGGAGGTCATCGCACTGCTCGACGCCCATGCCATGATGGAGCGCGAACGCAACGATGATGTCACGGCGACGGTCGGGCCGCAGACGGCACATCCCACCACGTTCGAGCAGCTCAGAGGCATCGGGGATATCCAGCCGCATCCCAAACGCAAGCTGAATTAGCTTGTCGCGCGAGGCGTGCCTGGTTCCCGCAAGAATCTGATATGCAAAGGTCTGGTTGAGCCGGCTGCGATGGATGGCTTCGTTTCTCGGCATGCCCTCCGCCGCCATACGCTCCGACGCCCAAGGGGCAAGGCCCCGCTCGTCAAGGGGCGCACGTGACAGCACCTCATCAAGGTCTGCACCGCGCATTAGTTCATGTAAGGAATCTTCCACGTCCGCCTCCATCCGCAATGGATGGTGGCAAAACGCTGCGCCGCTTTCATTAGCTTGCTGCTAAAAGACGCTCGCCTCGATTGGACGCGGCGAGCGTCGGCGAGAAAACCGCTAGCCCGCGGGAGTCAGGGTCACAATCAGCGTGAGGGCGGCGCAGAACGCCGCAAGTACCGCCAGGCCCATAAGCGCTCGCTTTGCCAAAAGACCGGCGCGAGCAGAGCCACGCTTGAACTTCATGGCAGCATACGGACCCGCGGCCAAGAGCGCCGCCGGGAGCTCCTCCATTGCCAGAAGCACAAGGAAAGCACCGACACCCAGAATGAGCAGCGTAGACTCAACGGGATGGTCACCCACCATGGCGCCTCCGGTGTAGAACGCCGCATACACAAAGAGGACGCCCACGAACAGCCCGAGAACTTCAAGGGCCACCGCAAGCAGTTGCGATCCCGCCCCTGCAGCCAGGAGCGCCTCTCGCATCTGCGCGGGTTTGACCAGCTGACGAGGGACGTCCTCGTGCTTTCCGGCATGGTCGCGAGCGAAGCTGGCAGCTCTCGCTGGATTCGCCTCCGGCACTGCCCGGAGTACGGCATCGCGCAGCGCCCTCGCGCTCTGGTAGCGTTCGCTCGGCTCGAAGCTGCAGGCCTTCTCGACAACGCGCCGCAGCTCGGGGCGCACAACGGCTGAATCCGCAAGCGCCGCCGCATACCCCTCAGCGTCTGGCGTGACTCCAGTAAGCATGTAGCCCAAAAGGCAGCCAATGGAGTAGACGTCGGAGCGGACGTCGGTCTGGGCGAAGCCGTACTGCTCGGGAGACGCAAATCCCCAGGTACCAAGCCTCGTGGTATCGCGCTGTGCGCCCTCGACGTAGGTTCGTGCGATGCCCAGGTCAATAAGGACCGCCCCACGCGGAGAGAGAATCACATTCTTGGGCGAGACGTCGCGATGGACGATGCCCTGCTCGTGGAGGGCGGAGACCGCTTCGCATACGTCTGCGACAACGCGGGCGGCTGTGAGCTCGCCCATGCGCCCAGCCTCGGCAACGCACGTGGCCAGCGACGTGCCATAGACGTACTCGCGGACAACAACCAGCTGGTCAGGCAGGTCGTATGTCTCCACTACGTGCGGCAGGTGCGCGCCGCCAATAGACGAGAGGCGCGAGAACACCTCCACGTTCGCGACGTCGCGCTTGATGCGCTTGCGCACCAGCGGCCCCTCGCCCAGATGCTCCGCGCCAGGCCTGCTCACAACCTCGGTGGAGCCGGCCTCGCCGCTTGCGAGCACCCGTTCCACGCGGTACGCCTCGTCCTTCTCGAGCGCAGCCATGAGCTGCATGTCTGCGGGCGCGTCCACTACGCCTCCCCGTCGAGCAGGGTCTTCTCGCCCAGGCGCCACAGCTCGTCGTCGGTCTGAGCGCGGTCCATGCCGTGCTCGAGGCAGAAGATGATGATGGCGTCGCGTCGGTTACGCGACCACAGCTCGGAGGCGCCGGCAAGCCGCAGCAGGCGCTGCGCCTCCACGAGCGAGCAACCCAGCCCAAAGGCAAGCATAATCGCGCTGTCGCGGCCGGGGCGCCGCGAGCCCTCGAAGATTTGGTAGCAGAACGTTGGGTTAAGCCCTGACGCGCGGATGACCTGAGACTTCTTGAGCCCATGCGCCTCTCGCACGGCATCTGCGTACTCCGCAAGCGAGCGCTCCTCCAGACTTGCGCGTGCAAGGTACTGCTCGGGAGTCGCCGACGCCAGCAGCTGCTCCAAAAGCTCTGCGGTAAGCCGCACGGAGCCCGCGGCCTCGCCTTCCTCGGGCCCCTCGCGCTGCCCCTTCTCCCCCGACATCAGAACTTGTCGACCATGCCGTCGGCGTCCGCGTGGAGCTGTCGGATGGTCTGGGGAATGAGGTCAAGGTCGTAGGGGGTCATCTGGTAGACCCAGTTGAGCCAGTTGCGGTAGAGCAGGTTCGCGTGTGCGCGCCACGTGAAGATGGGCTGGCTCTCGGGGTTGTCGTCGGGGAAGTAGTTCTCTGGCAGGCGAATCGGCAGCCCCTTGTGGAAGTCGCGCCAGAACTCGTCGGAGAGCGTGTCTCGGCCGTACTCGAAGTGCCCCGTCACAAAGACCTCGTGGAAATCAGCCGTGGCGATGATGGCCGGGCCGCTGGTGAAGCCCTCCGAGAGCACGTGAAGCTCGGGATGGCGGGCAAGCTCATTGGTGTCAATTGCCGCGTGGCGGGAGTGCGGCATGTAGTGGACCTCGTCAAAGCCGTTGGTGAGGAAGTTGTACTCGTCGCACAGGCGCTGCGGGAAGACGCCAAAGAGCTTTGCTCCCAGCTGCTTCTTGGGGATGCGGTACAGGTGCCAGAGGCCAGCCATGGCGCCCCAGCACAGGTACATGGTCGAGAGCACGTGCTCCTGGGACCAGTCGATGATCCCACAGAGCTCGTCCCAGTAGTCCACGTCCTCGAAGTCCATCTGCTCCACCGGCGCACCGGTGATGATGAGGCCGTCGTAGTTCTTGTCGGCAAACGAGTCGAAGGTGTCGTAGAACTTCACGAGGTGGTCCTGCGAGACGTGCGTGGCCTTGTGCGTGGAAACGCGCATGAAGTCGCAGCTCACCTGCAGCGGAGACTTGGAGATGAGCCGCAAGATCTGCGTCTCTGTCTCGATCTTGGTGGGCATGAGGTTGAGAATCGCCACCTTGAGCGGGCGAATCTCCTGGCGCTCGGCGACCTCTTCCTCGAGGGCAAAAATGCGCTCCTCATGCAGGATCTTCTTGGCGGGCAGACCGTCTGGGATGTTGATGGGCATGCGTGTCTCCTTGGCTGGTGCGAACGGGCAAGACGGACGGGCGCCGACGACAGCAGTCGCGACGCAACTAGCGCATTCGACACATTCGCGCCGTGAGTGGAGCCATATCTGCCCTGTTCCAGCTCATGCAGAGTCCTTCTCGCCACGCGCACCCCAACTGGCACGCACACTCTCACAGTATAGTAAAGACCGCGTTGACTGTCCCCGTTTTCATGCGACGATATTGTCGTGATGGTGGAAAAGCGCACGTACATGCCCCATACTGAGCTGCATGAATACATCATTTGCCGAGCTCGGGCTAAACGAGCAGATCCTCGCCGGGGTCGACGCCCTTGGCTTTGAAACCCCCACCCCCGTCCAGGCGCAGGCGATTCCCGTTGTCCTTGAGGGGCGCGACGTGGTTGCCTCCGCGCAGACGGGCACCGGCAAGACCGCCGCATTCGCCCTGCCAGCGCTGCAGCTCATCCAGGGCCAGAAGGCTCCCAGCAAGGAGCCCCTCGCCCTGGTGGTAACGCCCACGCGCGAGCTGGCGGCGCAGATCGACAACGTGGTGAGCGTGGTCTGCAAGGAAACTGGCCAGCGCGCCGTCATCGTGATGGGCGGCGCCAAGTTCGACAAGCAGATTGCACAGCTCGAGAAGGGCTGCGACCTCCTGGTTGCCACCCCGGGGCGCCTTCTCGACCTCATGGAGCACAACCACGTGAGCCTCTCGAAGGTGCAGGTCCTCGTGCTGGACGAGGCCGACCGCATGCTCGACATGGGCTTCTGGCCAAGCGTCCGCCGCATCATGCATGCCCTGCCCGAGAAGCACCAGACGCTGCTCTTCTCGGCCACCATCCCGCCGAGCATCAAGAGCACCATCGACGCCCTGCTGAGAGACCCCGCCTACGTGGAGATCGCGCGCGTGGGCCAGACCGCAGACACCGTCGAAGAGCACCTCTGCCCCATCACGCAGGGCCAGAAGACGCAGCTCCTGGAGGCGCTCATCAAGACCGGCGGCGGCACCGGCGTGCAGCCGGAGCGCGTGCTGGTCTTCTGCCGAACCAAGCACCGCGTGGACGACGTCTCGAAGATCCTCAAGAGCGCAGGCCTCAAGGTGGACGTGATGCACGCCGACCGCCCGCAGAAGGCGCGCGAGAAGGCCCTCGAGCGGTTCCGCGAGGGAAGGGTCCAGGTGCTCGTTGCCACAGACGTGATGAGCCGCGGCATCGACGTCGAGGGCATCGACGCGGTGGTCAACTTCGACGTGCCCATGGACCCCGAGGACTACGTGCACCGCATTGGCCGCACAGGCCGCGCCGGCGCGACAGGCCACGCCTACACGTTCATGGCGCCCGACGAGGTGAGCCCCTTGCGCGAGATCGAGTACTTCACCAAGAAGCTCGTGCCCGTGTGGGATCTGCCGGGCTTTGCCTACGACGAGGGGCGCATCATCCCGCAGTCCGGGCGCTCGACCGTCAAGCCCACGCGCACGATGTTCTCGGGCTCCAAGGCCCGCGGGCGCGGCTTTGG
>URLM01000080.1 GCA_900548775.1 uncultured Olsenella sp. | reverse complement strand
AGGCCAGCGTCTGCCAGCGGCCCACCAGGCAGTAGAAGGCGAGGCTCGCGGCGAGCAAAACGACCCACTGCGAGCGCCGAGAGAAACGGCCTACCAGGTAGTAGGCCGCAAGAGAAACCGCGAGAAAGAGTACGAACGAGAGCGAGAGAAGATCCAACGGTCGGCCCCTAGCCCTCCTCGTCCACCAGACGCTTCACCATCTCGAGCATTGCCTGCGCGCTGTTGAAGTTGTCGGGGACGATGTCCTTGGCGGGCACCGAGACGTCAAGCTCGTCGTTGATGGAGCTGATGATGGAGAGGATGTCGAAGGAGTCCAGCACGCGGTCGTCCACGAGCGTGGTGCAGTTCTCGTAGTCAACGTTGCCCTTAACGTCCTCAAGCAGCTCAATCATGTGGTCGAGCGTCAGATCGTCATCCATGGTTACCTCCAAAAATGTCCAACACATTTCGCAGTTACCGGTGAAAAGCCTATCGCAGTCCGGCCGCGACCGTCCCCTAGCAGCAGTTGTTCTGCCAAGTCTCCATGGGTTCGCGCACCACGCGGACCCCGCGTCCGTCACGCAGCGCGACGGTGGGCATGGTCCTGCTCAGGAAGAGGTAGATGCCCTCCGTCACTGAGTAGGCGCCGATGTTCTCGAAGGCGAGAAGGTCGCCCGTGCGCAGGTCGGCGAAGGGCGCCTTGCGCACCAGCACGTCGGCGGTGGTGCAAAGGCTCCCGCAGAGCGCCCAGTCGCGGGCGTCCTCCGTTGCCCGCCCCGCGCGCACGCGCCCCTCGTGCGAGAGGTTGCGGATGCGGGGCTCCTTCATGCCCATCATCTGGCCGAAGTACGTCACGTGGTTCATGCCGCCGTCGATGAAGGCATAGCTCGTGCCCTCGTTGTCCTTCTCGTCCACCACGCGCGCGAGGTAGCAGCCGCACTCGGTGGCCAGGAAGCGGCCCATCTCCACCTGCAGCTCCACGCGCTCGGCGATGGCCGCAAGCTCCGACGCGATCTGGCGCGCGGGAGCAAGCGTGTCCGAGAAGTCCTGGCCCTCGAAAAGCGGCACGGCAAGGCCGGGGCCGTACTCCAGGCGCTGCGCGCGCCAGCCGTGCTCGCGCTCGAGCTCGTCGATGAGGTCGGCGAGCATGGCAAGCTCCTTCTGCTGCCACTTGAGCTTCGCGCGCTGGGTGCCCACGAAGTAGTGGATGCCCACCAGCTCGCAGCCGGCAAGCTCGTCTCGGTGGTCGACGGCGTGGACGAGGTCCTCTCGGCTCATGCCGAACTGGCTGCCGCCATTCAGGCGCAGGAGCGTGGGCACGCGCACGCCGGCCGCGGCTGCCTCGGCGTCCACGAGCGCCAGCTGTCCCAGCGACTCGGCCGTGAAGGTGCCCGCGCCATAGCGCAGGGCCTCGCGGACGTCCGCCGTCTGCTTGCACACGCCGGAGTAGACGATGCGCGCCGGGTCAACGCCATCGCGCTCGCAGATGGCCAGCTCGCCGGGGCTGCAGACCTCAAGCGCGTAGCCGTGGGCCAGCGCCGTGGGCGCAAGGAAGGGGTTCGCCTTGATCGAGTAGCAGAGGTCGACCCTTGGCCCCCAGATCTCTCGCACGGCGTCAAGGCGCGCGCCAAAGGCCTGGGTGTCAAAGACGTAGGTCGGCGTCCCCAGCTGGGTGGCGCAGGCGAGAAGCTCGTCGCTTGTCATGGCTACCTTCCCATCTCGTCGAGGGCCTTGCGGTCGATCTTGCCGTTCTTGGTGAGCGGCATCTGGTCCACGCGGCGCACGTGGTTGGGCTCCATGTAGGGCGGCAGGGCCACCGCCAGCGCGTCTGCCAGGCCCCTCTCGTCAAGCGTACCAACATAGTACAGGCGGATGCGCTTGCGGCGCTGGTCGTAGGTGCAGCAGGCGCGCTCCACGCCGTCGGTGGCCTGCGCGGCGGCCTCGATGTCGCCCAGCTCGATGCGCTGCCCCATGTGCTTGATCTGGAAGTCCTTGCGCGACGAGTACACCAGGTCGCCGTCCTGGTCGTAGGTCGCCAGGTCGCCGGTGCGGTAGATCGGCTCGAGCCAACGGCCGTTGAGCGGGTTCTGGGTGAACGCGGCGGCGGTGCGCTCGGCGTCGCCCAGGTAGCCAAGGCCCAGCGCCGTGCCAGAGACACAGACCTCGCCCTCGACGCCCGCCTCGGTGACCTCGTGGTCGTTCTCGTCCAAAAGGAAGACGCGCTCGTTGGGGAAGGCCTTGCCCATGGGGATGACCTCGTGCTTGCCAAAGTCGCGCTCCACCACGTAGTACGTGCAGTTGCAGGTGATCTCGGTGGGGCCGTAGAGGTTCACGTAGGTGGCCTGGGGCAGGTAGCGGCGCCACACGGCCAGCTGCTTGGGCGGCATGACCTCGCCCGAGAAGAGCACGCGGCGCACCGTGGTGGGCACGCGGTACCCGAAGCCGTTCATAATCGAGACGAAGCACATCGCCGAGACCGCCCAGGTGAGCGAGGTGACCTGGTTGTCAGCGAGGTAGTCCATGAGCTTGGTGGGCTGCGTGAAATACTCGCGCGGGATGAGCTGCAACCGCGCGCCGCAGCGCAGCGCCGAGTAGATGTCCTTCACCGAGACGTCAAAGTCGAAGGGCGCCTGGTTGGCGATCACGTCGCTCTCGTCGATGCCAAAGAGCTGGTCGAACACCGGGATGAAGTCGATGACCGAGCGGTGCGAGACAACCACGCCCTTGGGCGTGCCCGTGCTGCCGCTCGTGAAGTTCACGTAGAGCGGGTCCACGTCCAGCGCCTGGGCACGTCTGCGTGCGAGAAGGCCCTCGTCGACGGGGCCGCCCACGATGTCCTCGATGCGCGCGACCTCGACGCCCGCGGAGCCGAGAAGCTCCTGGGCCCGCGCGGCGTTAGCGGAGTCGGTGAGGACGCAGGAGGGTGCCAGCGCGTCGACGATGGCGTGGACGCGGCCCTCGGGCTGGCGGACGTCGATCACCGAGTAGAACCCGCCCGCGTACACGGCGCCCAGCATGCAGGCGAGGGCGCTGCAGCTCTTCTCGAGGTAGAGAGCCACCGCCTGGCGGGGCTGCGCGCGCGCGGCAAGCCACGTGCCTGCCGCCTGGGCCTCGCGGCGAAGCTCGCCGTAGGTGAGGCTCGAGTCCGGGTCCGCCACGGCAACGCGCTCAGGCGTCGCCACGGCCGTGGCCTCCAGCCACTCGATAACGTTCCTCATGTCCTGCTCCCTTCCTGGGCGGGCGCCTCGCCGACGCCTAGCCCGAGATGTCAACCATGCAGTAGCGCTCGTAGCCCACGGCAGAGCCGGCCTTCCTCACGCAGACCTCGACCTGCGAGGAGCCCTCGGGGATCTGCTCCTGCGGGATGGTGCAGGTGTCGCTCGTGCCCCAGTCCTGCACGACCATCTCCGTGCCGTCCTCGGCCACGAGCGAGAAGCGATACTCCACCTGCACGTTGGACCCCGTGAATGCCATCGCCGTCACCGTGGTGGCGTCGTCCTCCAGGGAGGACGTCGCGGCGACCGCCGAGATGTCGTCGACCGAGGCCAGGTACTGGTCCCACTGGCCGTAGGCATACGTGAGGTCCGCGGCCGAGCCGCCGGCGTCAAGGGCGGCGAGCGCCTGGGCGAAGGCCTGCGAGAACCGCGCGGCACCGTCGTGGTTGAGGTGCTCGCCGTCGTAGAAGTCGGTGTCCTGGGGCTCCCACCAGCCGCCCTTGGCCATGTTGGCGTCGAGGAAGGCGCCCCCGCCCTGCTCGACCACCTGCTGGAGGCGCGACATCTGCTCGGGGTACTTCTCGCCGTAGGAAAGCACGTTGAAGGCCGGTCGCGGCGTCACCACCACAATGAGCTGCACGCCGTTCTCGCGGCAGAGGTCGCAGATGTCCTGGATCCAGTCGAGGCCCTGCTGGCTGAAGTCAGCCGGACCATCCCCCGCCGCCGAGAGGTGGTCCTGCGCCATGGAGTAGTCGAGGACGCCGTCGTAGTTGCCGTAGCCGCGGCCGTAGTAGGTCCAGCCGTCCATGACGCGCTCGGCGGCCTGGACGGAGGTCGTGTCGCCCAGGCGGTCGCGGAGGTTGGTCGCGATGTGCTCGGCGTCCAGCTCCACGTGGTTGTATCCCCACGGGAAGAGCGCGCTGATGGAGTCCGGGCCGTCGAAGAACGACGCGCTGGTGAGGAGCCCCCAGTAGTCCGCGACGGCCTGGGGCAGGGGCTCGCCCTCCATCTTGGCGCGGACGAAGGCAACGTGCGAGCCCGGCCAGTTGACCGTCGAGATCGACTCGTAGTCCACGGCGAGAATGACGCGGCGCACGTTGTGGTCGCGAATCGCCTGCCGGGCGGCGGCACAGGAGTCGTCCAGCTCCTGGGCGGGCGTGGCCATGTTGAAGGTGCTGGTGCCCAGCGCGGCGTCGAGGACCTGCGGGTCGAAGGAGCGCTGGCCGGTCGAGGAGCCCACCACGACGGTGTCGATGCCCTCCCCCGCCGCCGCGCGGTACTCGTCCCACATCACGTTCGCGAGCGAGCCGTAGAGCTCGAAGCCGAGGTTGATGAGGACGTTCGCGGCAACGATGAGCAGGGCGATAACGACGACCTCGATGGCGCGGCGGCGCCCGTGGCGCGGGGCACGGGGCGTGCGCCGCGCTGGGGCGCCGGCGGGCACGGCCTTCTCGGGCGCGCTAGTGCTTTCGGGCGTCCGGGCGCTTTCGGGGGTCTCAGCGCTTTCGGGGGTCCTGACCTCCTCGGAGCCCCTGGCCTTCTCGGGCTTATCGGCCTTCTCGGGCTTATCGGCTTTCTCGCTAGAAGTTCGCATACATGAACCCCCCGGCAACGTTCTGGGTGAGGAAGCTCGTAATCACGATGAGGCCGATGACCGCAGAGTAGAACAAGCCGCGCG
>URLM01000079.1 GCA_900548775.1 uncultured Olsenella sp. | reverse complement strand
CAGGTCCAGATGGTCTTCAAGCGCACGGAGGCCAAGTACCTCCTCACCGACGCGCAGCGCTCTCGGCTGGAGCGGCGCATGGCGCGCCAGATGGAGCCAGACCAGTTCGGTCCCTCCACGGTTCGCAACCTCTACCTTGACACGCCCGCGTTCCTTCTCGCACGTCGGTCGCTCGACCATCCGCTCTACAAGGAGAAGGTTCGCGTGCGGAGCTACCGCTCCGCCGACCCGGGCGACAAGGTGTTCCTCGAGCTCAAGAAGAAGTGCGAGGGGGTGGTCTACAAGCGCCGCTGCACCTGCGAGCTGGAGGAGGCGCTCGGGCTTTGCGCCTGCCGTCGGCCTCCCGTGGGGCAGGTCGAGCGCGAGATTGCCTTCACCGCGCAGCGCGAGGGCGGGCTTTTTCCGGTGGCCTACCTCGCCTATGACCGCGAGGCTTTCTACGCGCCTCATGACCGCGACCTGCGCATGACCTTCGACCGACGCGTGCGCGCCCGCTGGGAACGCCTTTCGCTCTCAGACGATGCGGGCGAGTGGGTCCTCGGGCAGGGGCTTAACGTCCTCGAGGTCAAGACGAGCAAGGCGATGCCGCTGTGGCTCGTGTCGTACCTCTCGGAGGAGGGGCTGAGAAAGACCACCTTCTCTAAGTACGGCATGGCCTACCGGCAGCGCTTCCCTTGCGGCTTCAAGCCACCGGTGCCCTCGGCCGCGAGCCTACCCGAGACGGCCGACTCGTGGCGTCCGGCCGTTGCCCCATCACGCGCCAGCCTTTCCCTTTAGCCCACAACACAAGGAGGTCACCATGGGAGACTCGCTCTTCTCGACCGCAACCACCACGACTGCCAGCGTCGAGTTGCTTCCCCTTCTCGCCTGCATTGCGGTGTCGCTCGTCCTTGGCGCCGCCCTCGCTGCCGTCTACTCCTTCAGGCAGCGCCACACCCGCTCGTTCACCATCGCGCTGGTGGTGCTTCCGGCAATCGTCTGCGTGGTGATCGCGATGGTCAACGGGAACCTTGGGGCAGGCGTGGCCGTGGCAGGGGCGTTCAGCCTCGTGCGCTTCAGGAGCGCACCGGGCTCCGGACGAGACATCGCGTACGTCTTTCTCGCCATGGCGGTGGGACTCGTTGCCGGCATGGGCTACTTGGCGGTAGCCGTCCTGGTGACCGTCGTGATCGGTGGGGCGTGCCTCGCACTGCAGCAGGTCATTGCGCGTCCGCGTGGACACGCGCGCGACCTCGCGCTGCGCATCACGGTTCCCGAGGACCTCGACTACGCAGGCGTGTTCGACGACGTGCTGGGGCGTTATACCACGTACCACGAGCTTTCTTCGGTGAAGACGAGCAACATGGGGAGCCTCTTCAGGCTCACGTACGACGTGGGGATGGAGCCTGGCGCAGACGAGAAGGCGATGATCGACGAGCTGAGGTCGCGCAACGGCAACCTCGAAATCTCTCTCTCGCACCAGGAGGTGGGCGGCTATGAGCTCTAGAAACATGCGGGGAATGCGGCCTGGACGGAGTGGCGTCGCACGGGCTAGCGTGGCAGCGGGACTTGCGTTTGTGCTGGTGGCAGCACCGCTTGCGGGTTGCTCGTCCGCTGGCACGGCCGCTGCAAGTGGCTCCTCGGAGACAAGCGCGACCGCAGACACCGCTGCCTTGACAAGCACCTCCACGGATACCGCGACTATGCTTCTCGACGCCTCCGATGTCTTCTCCGACCGAGACTGGGATGCCAGCTACGACGCCTCGGAGGCTACGACCATCTCGCTCTCGGATGCGGGGTCCACCGTCTCGGGCTCCGGTGCCACGGCTGACGGCTCCGTTGTCACGATTACCGAGGCGGGGACCTATGTCATCTCCGGGTCCCTCTCGGACGGCCAGGTAGTGGTGGACGCTGCCGATGACGCCAAGGTGCAGGTCGTGCTTGCGGGCGCGTCGGTTACCTCGTCAAGTTCTGCTGCCGTCTACGTGAAGGCTGCAGACAAGGTGTTCCTCACGCTGGCCGAAGGGACCGAGAACACGCTTGCCACCAGCGGTTCGTTTACGGACACAGGTGACGGGAACAACGTCGACGGCACGGTCTTCTCGAAGGCGGACCTCACGGTGAACGGGTCTGGGACGCTTGCGGTTGCCAGTGCGCAAGGGCACGGGATAGTCTGCAAGGACGACCTCGCCATTTGCGGCGGGACCATCGACGTGACGGCAGCAGGCCACGCAATCCAGGGGAAGGACTCGGTTGCCGTAGGGGCGGGGGAGCTCACGCTCTCGGCTGGGACCGACGCCATCCATTGCGCAAACGACGAGGATGCCGAGAAGGGCTGGGTCTACGTTTCCGGCGGCACCATCACCGCGACGGCTGCCTCCGACGGCATCGATGCCGGCCTCTTCTTGGAGGTTGATGGCGGTGCCGTGGACGTGAGTGCGGCAGACGACGGTCTCCATGCCGAGTATGGCCTGGTGATTAACGGTGGAACCATCACCGTGAGCCAGAGTAACGAGGCGCTCGAGGGTTCCTATGTCACCATCACCGGGGGCTCTATCGACGTAACCGCGAGCGATGACGGCATCAATGCGGCAGGGGATCCCACGGACTCAACCTCGACTGATTCCAGCGCCACGACTGGTGGCATGGGTGCCATGGGCGGCGGCATGGACGAATACGACTCTACCGCCCAGGTGACCATCTCCGGAGGTACGGTATCCGTCAATGCATCTGGTGACGGCATCGACTCCAACGGAGACCTTTCCATCACCGGCGGAGAGGTGTATGTGAGTGGGCCCACCAATGACGGTAACGGTGCGCTGGACTACGCCGGCTCCGGAAGCATCTCGGGAGGCACCATTATTGCCGTCGGGTCCACGGGGATGGCGCAGTCGCTTGATGCGGCTGGTAGCCAAGGAGTCATGCTGGTCTCTGTATCCGGTTCGGCAGGGGACACCATCGAGGTTCTGGACCAGGCCGGCAACGTGCTGTGCTCGACTGTAGCAGCAAAGCAGTTCTCCTGCGCTGTCATTAGCTGCTCCGGGCTCGATTCAGACGGTACTTATACGGTGCGCGCTGGTACCTCGGAGACGAGCGTCACACTGAGCGGGGGAAGCTACTCCGATGTCTCTGGTGGCATGGACAGAATGACTACCCCCGGAGACCAAGGTGGTGCGGCGCCTGGCGGACAAGGCGGGATGCAAGGTGGTACGCCCCCAACGGGATCCGCGCCCAATGGAGCCTCGAGGTAACTTTATCGCGCTGCTTGCCAGGGACGATCTAATAGCGGCGAAAGGTACGGTATCACACCAATTGTTAAGTATCCCATCTTGGCGATGGCTTTGCATGGCAGCTTCCGTCGCGGACTAAATATCGCCGTTGGCGGGACGAATGCCCGTCGTGGGGTTAATGGCTCTCGGGATTGGCTATAAAGACAGTGACTAAAGGAGTTGCCCGCATAAGGGCGACCGAGGTAGGAGGTGCATTCCGATGGGCAGTGACGAGAGTTCAAACAAGCGCCTGCCTTTGGATGCATGAATTCACCCCAGAGGCGGTAGCACATCCCTCGCAACGTCAAAGTCGATACGGTGGCACCGCGAATACGCTGATCAGACAGCGACGTGAATCACTAACAGGGCAGGCGCATTCTTTCTCCGGCCGGTGAAGAACCGGCAACCTCAGACAGGTTCCTCATAGTGCGAAAGGAACGGAGAGCGGGTTCGTACCAGGCGAACCATCACAGATAGCACGTGCCTATCACCGTTGTCGTATCCCGCATGGGAGCGACCTCCCAGAGGGGGAGAGTCCAAAGTATCACGTAGGTGGGTGGGCGCCCGGACGGGCGCCCACCCTTTTGTGTGTCAGGAACGCATGCGTTTGCGCTCAAGCAGACGCCATGGCCAAGGAATCGGGGCTTTCCACCGCCTCGCGTGCATCGAAATCCCCTTCGTTACACTGATTTCCGCCTCCGTGCATCGAACTGCCTTACGTTACATGATGATTTGGGGGTAGGCCAAGTAGGCCGCTGGTTATGTTGTGGCGCTAATCTTATTGGACACTATATGTGGTATACGAATGCGCTTCGATACTTCACCTGTCTCATAAGACTCATGTAACCAAGGACAGTTCGGCGCAGAAAAGGGCTATTTAGTGTAACGAAGTCCACTTCGATGCACGAGGCCCCGTGCATTGCCCCTCCATTGCAAGCGCCGAGGGGTTGCTGCCTCGATTCACAGGCTCGAGCACAGAATCCAAGGCCTGAGGAGTGGACGTTCGCGGTCGGTTTCCCGGCAGTCCGTCCCTCGTGCGGCCGGGTTGGTTGGGTTTGACGAGCTTGCTGACTTTGCCTGCGGTATCCTAGTTCATCGCGTCGGGGCTCGCGTGGAGCGGGCGGTATCGTGACTCAAGGGAATGAGAGGGCACATGCTCAGGATCGGCCATGCCATACTGCACGTCTTCGACTTTGATAGCGGCAGCACCTTCTTCTCGGAGCGCGAGCTTGACCTGGACAACCGTCAGACGCGCTCGTACGTTACCCGCCGCCTGCGTCGCATCCGCTCGAGCGCCGAGAGCAAGCACGGCACCTTCGCCCCAGAGAGCAACTTTGCCTCCGGCCTCAAGGAGTACCTTGCGGGCCAGGTCCCCTTCGTGGACTTCTCCGTGCAGATAGCCCAGTGGTTCTGGGAGGAGCTGCGCCGCGCCGAAGACCTCGAACAATGCGACCTCCTCGTTGCGGACTTCACGGACACCGGTGAGATGCGCGCCTCGGAAAACGCCGACGAGGACAAGGTCGCCGACGCCTACGAGTCCGAGGGCGCTCGCCTCTTCGCCGTTGTGCTCCTCCCCAGAAAGCAGGCGTTCATCCACGAGGTGGACGAGAACGGCAACGAGATCGCCCGTCAGGACGCCACGCTCCCCAACCCCACGCAGAAGGTGGACACCTACGTCCTCAT
>URLM01000078.1 GCA_900548775.1 uncultured Olsenella sp. | reverse complement strand
TTCCAGAGCTCCGAGCACATGGAGGCCGCCTACGGCCTGGCCATCACCTGCACCATGCTCATGACTACGGTCCTGCTGTTCACCTACCTCTCCCGCATCCGCCGCAAGCCTGCGGCGGCCGTGGTGTTTCTCGTCTTCTTTGGTGCCATCGAGCTGATGTTCTTCTTCTCGAGCCTCACCAAGTTCTTCCACGGCGGCTACGTCACCGTGCTTCTCGCCACCGTGCTCTTCCTCGTCATGTACATCTGGCGCCGCGGCACGGCCATCGAGCGCACGCAGTCCGTCTACCTGCCCGTCCGCGAGTACCTCGACCAGCTCTTCGACCTCTCGCACGACGAGTCCTACCCGCTGCTTGCCGACAACCTGGTCTTTCTCACCAACGACTCGTCGCTCGACAAGCTCGACCGCGACATCCTCTACTCGATCCTGGACAAGCGCCCCAAGCGCGCGAGGGCGTACTACTTCCTCAACGTCCAGGTGACCGACGAGCCCTACACGCACGAGTACATGGTCAACACCTTTGACACCGACTTCGTGTTCAAGGTGCAGCTGCGCCTGGGCTTCCGCGTGAACCAGCGCGTGAACACCTACCTCTACCAGATCGTCGAGGACCTGGTAGAGCACAACCAGCTGGCTCCGCAGAACCACAAGTACTCGATCTACCGCAAGCACAGCATCGTGGGCGACTTCCGCTTCTGCCTGATTCGCAAGGTCCTCTCGCCCGAGACGGACATCTCCGGGGCAGACTCGCGCACCATCGAGGCCAAGTACTTCATCCGTCGCCTGTGCGGCACGCCCATGCGCTGGTACGGCCTCGAGAACTCCTCGGTGATCTTTGAGTACGTGCCGCTCTTTGCGAAGGCCAAGCGCCAGCACAAGCTCACACGCATCCCGCTTGACGCCAATGCCGTGCTGGCAGCGGCTCCAAAGAAGGTCGTCGCCAAACCGGACGAGAACGGCGGGGACTCCGAAGACGAGGACATCTTCTCCGCCTCCATGCACAACGAGCGCGAGGAGAACGCCAGCGATGCCGAGAAGACCCTGGTCGGCGGTGACACGGCGAGCTTTAGGCCGCTGCGCATCGACGACTCCGACGACGAGGACTCCGAGGAGGAAGAGGAGCTCGAGTACGCCGTGAAGGTCGCCGAGGCAAAGGTGAACGAGCAGGGCGAGAAGGACGAGAAGTAAGCCCCTGGGGCGCGGCCGCGTTCCATCGGGAGGACGCGGCCCCGTTCCATCCTCATGTGCGAGAAAAACGCGGCTCCGGCGAGAATCTGACGCCGGGGCCGCGTCTTTGTACGTGATTGCTGCGACAACGGCCCTTCCGGCGAGAAATCGGCGCCGGAAGGGCCACTTCGTACGTGATTGCTGCTAGAACGTAACCTCCGGCGTCGAAATGGCACCGGAAGGAAGGTCTCGTCCGCACTCGCTGCGAGAATGCGCCCTCCGGAGAGAAACGGGCACCGGAGCAGAGGTTTCCGACGGGATTCCGTACGAGACGCGCCCTCCGGCGTCGAAATGACGCCGGAAGGAAGGTCTCGTCCGCCCTCGCGGCAAGAACGCGCCCCCCCGGCGTCACCACCACCAAGCGAGCGTCCGTCAGCGGCCGAGAAGCCCCTCCAGGTACGTGGCGAAGCCACTCTCGGCATTAGTCGCCGTCACGTGATCGGCCTCGGTGAGCAGCGCCTCGCACGCGTTACCCACGGCAACGCCGTCGCCAGCCGCGCGAATCATCTCGAGGTCGTTGGGCGAGTCCCCGAACGCCACGCTCTGCTCGCGGGAAATCCCCAGCCTGTCGCAGAGCCACGCGAGCGCGGAGCCCTTGGACGCCCGCGCGTCAATCACCTCGATGGCGCTACCGTAGGAGCCCGTGTGTCGCAGCGTGGGGTCCTCCTCCACGGCCAGACGCGCCGCGGAGGCCACCTCGCCTGCCCCGGGACCCACGCCCCAGCACATACCCACGCGCTCGACAGTCCGGGCGTTGCGGATCACCTGCTCGAGCGGCCGATCCACCAGCGTGCGCGACGCGTGCATGTACGCGGTCTGCGCCGGAGGCATGCCCAGCCCGTCGATGAGCTCCCAGCTGTGCCTGTCCGTGAGCACCCGACCGTCGGCGAACACCTCGAAGGTCATGCGGTCGAGAAGCCCGCGCACGCGCGAGAGCAGCGCCAGCGCGCGCCCTGCACCCATGCTCTGGTCGAGAAGGACCTTCTCCGACGCGGCGTCAATCGCCACGGCGCCGTCCGAAGGCACCCCGTAGTGCGTGGCCGGATGGCGGCGCACCTCGGGCGGAATTGCGTGCCAGGCACGGCCGGTGCAGGGCACGAACTCCACGCCCTCCTCGGCAAGGCGGTCGAGCATCGCCATGTTGCGCGGCAGCAGCGTCTTGTCTGGCGCAAGGAAGGTGTCGTCCATGTCGGCGAAGACGATGCGCGGACGCACATGGCCTTCCGGAGCGCCGCCACTCGCCGCGGCGCGAGAGCTACTGCTCATCTGCCGCACCGGCGTCCTTCTCGCCAGACGTACCCGCCGCAGCGTCGCGCTCCCCCAGCGGGACGTACTCGCGCATGTCGAAGACCGAGCGGTACGCCGGCCTGATGATGCGGCCAGCACCGTAGAGCTCCTCCATGCGGTGCGCCGCCCAGCCCGCGACGCGCGCCATCGCGAAGATGGGCGTGTAGAGGTCCTTGGGCACGCCCAGCATGGAGTACACGAAGCCCGTGTACATGTCGATGTTGGCGCAGATGGGCTTCTTGGTGCCCTTGACGTCGCGCATGACCTCGGGCCCAAGGCGCTCGATGCTCTCGATGAGGTCGAGCTTGCTCTCGGCGCCCTTCTGGTGCGCCAGCTTGCGAGCATAGCGCTTGACCAGCTGCGCGCGGGGGTCAGAGATCGTGTAGACCGCGTGTCCCAGGCCGTAGATGAGGCCGGTCTGGTCGAAGGCCTCGCCGCGGACGATCTTCTCGAGATAGCCCGCCACCTCGTCGTCGTTGGTCCAGTCGGCAACGTGGGAGCCGATGTCGTCAATCATCTGGCCAACCTTGAAGTTGGCGCCGCCGTGCTTGGGTCCCTTGAGCGAGCCCAGCGCCGCCGCGTAGGCAGAGTAGGCGTCGGTCCCCGAGGACGAGAGCACGCGCGTGGTGAACGTGGAGTTGTTTCCGCCGCCGTGCTCGACGTGGAGCATGAGCATCACGTCGAGCATCATGGCCTCCTCGTGCGTGAAGCCCTCGTCGCCGCGAAGCACGTCGAGCACCGTCTCGGCCATCGAGAAGCCCTCGCGCGCGGGCGGCACCACCAGGCGGTCCTCGTTCATCGCGGCCACGCTCGCGGCGTGGGCCACGGCTGCCGTGCGCGGCCAGCGGCCGAGAAGCGAGAGGGCAACGTCGATCTCGTGCTCGGGCGAGGTGTCGTCCGGCGTGGGGTCGAAGGCGTACAGCAGGAGCGTGGCGCGCTGAAGCACGTTCATGATCGAGTGGCTGTACGTGGTGCGGGGGAAGATGGAGAGGTAGCCGTCGGGCAGCTGGCGGCGGGAGTCGATGCGCGCGCGGAAGTCATCCAGCTCGGCGGTGGTAGGCAGGTGGCCGGTGATAACGAGATACGCCACTTCCTCGTAGCCAAAGCGGTCCTCGCGCTGCGGGCCCGCCACCAGGTCCTCGATGTGGTAGCCACGCAGGATGAGGTCACCCTTGTCGGGCACGGCAACGCCATTCTCCTTGGTGTAGCCGTGGACGTTCGAGATGGTGGTGAGACCCACGAGCACGCCGGAGCCGTCGGCGTTGCGCAGGCCGCGCTTCACGTCGTAGCGGCTGTAGAGGTCGCCGTCCAGGACGTCGGCGTCCTTGTAGCCGTCATAGAGGCCATCAGAGACGGCGGGGCGCCCAAGCCCCTTGGAGGGCATGGGATAGGCGTCCGCCACGTGCGTCATGGCGGAGGTGTCGAGCGTCGAGAGGATTGGCCCAAAGACCTCGTTCCTGCTGCGGTTTGACTTGAAGAGGGGCATGGCCTAACACCTTTCCCGCCGTCCCGCACCGCGAGACGGACGCGCCGAAGACCGTTGCTTGCACTGAGAAGAGCTACAGGCGGTACATGTAGTGGAAGACCTCTTCGCGCTGGATGCGAATCTGGACGCCTAGGCGCTCAGAGAGCGCGTCGAGAGCACCCTTGAGCTCGGAGAAGTCCGTCTTGACCAGCGCCAGGTCCACGAGCATGGTCATCGTGAAGGTACCCTGGAGGATGGTCTGCGAGATGTCGAGGATGTTTGCGGAACGCTCGGAGAGCTCCGTGGACACTGCTGCAACGATGCCCGGGCGGTCATGCCCCAGGACGGTGATGATCGCGCGGTTCTGGTCTGTCTCGTCTGCGGTGGGCACGGATCCTCCTTGGTCGAAGCCAACTAGAGCTGTGCACCTCATTCTACCCGAGGCGAGCGACAAGCCGACGCGCTGCCGAGAATGGCAACGCAGCGGAAAGAATGTGGTTGGGCGCGCCCATCCCTAGCGAAATCGCTTTCGCTCAAGCTGTTTCTAGTAATCTCATTTCGCAGATCGTCAGGATATGCATCAGACACCCTACGCACCTGTCGCAAATAGGCTTTCAAACCATTCACGGCAGGATTTTCCCTTGCCCGCAGTGACGCGTTCTATGTTTCCTCTGACAAGAAAAACGAATGAGCTGCACAGCCGATCCATCTCCTCCGGTTGATGGGAGGAGATGGCGACCCCAGAGCCTTGAGCTACCATCCAACGAACGCACTTCTCGGCACATTCCGCCTTTATCGGGTCAAGCGCATTTAGGGGTTCATCGAGAAGGACGAAGGACGCACCCGAGATGCACGCCATCGCCAGTGACGCTTGCCTAGCCATTCCCTGGGAGAGCGTTCGGCACGGCTTATCCATAAATGACTCCATGCCGAGCATTTCAATGACGTCCGTGACATTCTTCGTAGCATTCCACAGGGTTTTAACAGCTTCGAGATGAAATCTAGTGCTCATGTGAGGATACATGTTGCGCATATCGCTCGG
>URLM01000077.1 GCA_900548775.1 uncultured Olsenella sp. | reverse complement strand
GTCGAGAAGAAGCCGCTGGCAGAGTGGCATCCCGGCGCACGCGTGCTCTCGGTTGGGAGCTATGGGTGCAACATGCGCTGCCCGTTCTGCCAGAACCACGAGATATCGCAGGCGGGCGCAGGCGGCGTGCCCTGGCGCGAGGTCTTGCCGCAGGAGCTTGTGGACCTGGCTCTGGAGTGCGCCGAGCGCGACCCGAGCGTCATTGGCATTGCGCACACGTACAACGAGCCGCTGGTTGGCTGGGAGTACGTGCGCGACTGCTCAATGCTGGCGCACGAGGCGGGGCTCGCCAACGTGCTGGTGTCCAATGGCTGCGCCAGCGCTCGCGTGATCGAGGCACTGGCGCCGTTCGTGGATGCCGCCAACATCGACCTCAAGTGCTTCTCGGCCGATGACTACCGTGAGCTGGGCGGCAGCCTTGAGGACGTGCGGCATGCCATCGAGGTGCTGGGGACGAGCAAGACGTGCCACCTCGAGGTGACCACCCTCGTGGTGCCCGGGTTGAGTGACTCCGAGGCTGCCATGCGCAAGGAGGCCGCTTGGCTTGCCAGCGTGGACGAGAGCATCGTGCTGCACGTCACGCGATTCTTCCCGCGCTGGCACATGGCGGACGCCCAACCCACGCCGGTGGCAACCGTGATGCGCCTCGCCGACGTTGCACGAGAGTACCTGCCGCACGTCCACGTGGGAAACTGCTAGAGGCGGGGGCTGACCGATAGTTGCCCTATTACTCAATCGCGAATGCAGCGTAGAGGGGTAGCGCTCTAAGCTCGATTCCCTCCTCACTGGTGTTGCGCGAAAAGTTCTGCTCAGAGAGCCTTATGGCATATGGCGAGCCGCCAGAAGCCATAAGGTGTTTCAGACTTCTCGCGCGTACGTTGCGTGCCGACTTCACCTCAATGGGCACTACCTCTGCGCGGTCATTCTGGAAGATGAAATCGACTTCGCCTCGTGAAGAGTCTTCGTCGGGCATCCAGTAGAACGTCTTGATGCTGTTCGCCCGCAGAGACTGCATCACGAAGTTCTCAGCCAGCGCGCCACGATAATCCGACGAGAGCTGCGCGACAAGCGCCGTGTCCAGGAAGAGAGACGGGGCGATGCCAAACTTCTTAAACATGACCCCCGTATCCGCAACATACACCTTGAAGTAGCTGCCCTCCTCGTCGTTATATGGACTCAGCGGAGCGCGCATGTCCTTGGTGAGCTCGTTGCGTGTCACAATTCCGGCAGCCTCAAGCCACTCCAAGGGCTCCAACAGGCGGGAGCGCCTGCCACCACGCACCACATCGGCATACTTGAACTTCTTGGTAGAAGCACGCAGGAGCTGCTTGGGCAGGCTGTCCCAGATGCGTTTGGCGGATATGCCGCTGATGCCATTCTCGGGATCGGTCATATCTGCCGTGTAGGTAGCATCAATCTCCGCAAGCTCGTCCATGACCACATCAAGCGAGCCGGTTTCAAGCCACTCGCGGAGCGGTTTGGGCATACCTCCCACCACGAGAAAACGGTGATACAAATCAAGCGCGCGTTCATGAAGCACATACGGCTCGCAGCTCCGCGCGTGTTCGCGAATGGCATTTGCCATGGGTTTCTCGCCAAACGCCCAGAGGAACTCCTCAAAGTCCATGGGATGCATCTCGAGCTGGCGGACGCCTGATGGAAAAGGAAGCTGACGGTTTTTTGTGGTCACGCCCAGGAGACTCCCGCTCGCAATGACCCGCCATGGTGAGTCGGCGAAGAACCGCAGAGAGTTTAACGCCTTCTCGGACAGCTGCACCTCGTCAAAGAAGAGCAGCGCGTGCTCTGGATCCAGAGCGAGGCGCTTGTATTCAGCGATTCTCGACGTAATGCGATTGAGATCATCCGTAGGGCCATCGAAGATTCGCTCGATGGTCTCAAGATCGGTCTGGAAGTCGAGCTTGACGAGCCCCCTTCCAGCAAGTTCTTGGCCCACGTGCTCTATGACGCTTGTCTTGCCTGTACGACGGGCTCCACTAATGAGCAGCGGGTGCATATCCCCACGCTTAAACCAGGCGCGAATAGCGTCCTCGATCTTTCTCTCCATGTAGATGGAACCCTGTGGCATGAGTTTCTCCGTCCCCAGGTGCATTTGTCACGATAATAGAACTGTTTGCCCAGGATGTACACGTTTTTATGTAATTTCGTGTACACGCTGTACACGAAATTACGCACTGCGAGGAGGCTGTTGCGATACTGTGCCGCGTGATTCCACCGCAGCGGCGATTTCCTGCGGTTGATAATGCCCCTTCGGCGAGAAATGCGCTCCGGAGAGGGGACTTCGTACGGGATTCCGTACGAGATGAGTCCTCCGGAGAGAAATGGACGCCAGAGGGAAGACTACGTACAACATCGCTGCGATAAAGAGCCCTCCGGCGAGAAATGGACGCCAGAGGGCGCGTTTCGTGCGCAAGTGCTGCAAAAGGGGCCTCTCGTGTGCAAAAAAGACGCACGAAAGGCCCCTTTGTACGTGATTGCTGCTAAAACACCTGCTCCGGCGCCAAAAAGACGCCGGAGGTGAGGTTCTGGTCGCAGCCCGCACGGCCGGACGGCCGTGCGGCAATCGCCTTACTCCCTGTGAGCGCGATAGAACGCGATGAGCGCCTGGGTCGACGCGTCCTGCTGCGAGAGCGCCACGTCGTCGTGGAACGCGGGCGTAATCTGCTTAGCAAGCTGCTTGCCCAGCTCAACGCCCCACTGATCGAAGGAGTCAAGCCCCCACACCGTGCCCTCGACAAACACGATGTGTTCGTAAAGCGCAATGAGCTCGCCCAGCGCGTGCGCATCAAGCTTGACGCCAAAGATTGACGTAGTGGGACGGTTGCCAGAGAAGCAGCGCGCGGGCACCATCCACTCGGCAGTCCCCTCCGCTCGAACCTCGTCGGCAGTCTTGCCAAAGGCGAGAGCCTTGGTCTGCGCGAGGAAGTTGGAAAGGAACAGCTCATGCACGTCCTGCTCGCCGTCCTTGGTAGGATGAGGCGTGTTCACGAAGGCGATGAAATCCGCCGGGATGAGGTGCGTGCCCTGGTGAATGAGCTGGTAGAACGAGTGCTGGCCGTTCGTGCCGGCCTCGCCCCAGAAGATCTCGCCAGTTGTGGAGGTAACCGCCGTGCCGTCCCAGCGCGTGGACTTGCCGTTGGACTCCATCGTAAGCTGCTGCAGGTACGCGGGGAAGCGGTGCAAGTACTGGTTGTACGGGAGCACCGCATGGCTCTCGGCGCCAAAGAAGTTCGTGTACCACACGTTGATGAGGCCCATCAGAGCCACGACGTTCTTCTCGAGTGGGGTCTCGCAGAAGTAGCGGTCAACGTCATGGAAGCCGGCAAGAAACTCCTCGAAGACCTTGGGCCCAAAGGCGATGATGAGCGAGAGGCCCACTGCGGAGTCCACGGAATAGCGCCCGCCGACCCAGCTCCAGAACCCAAACGCGTTCTGTGGGTCGATGCCAAACTCCTCGACAAGTTTGAGGTTGGTGGAGACGGCAACAAAGTGGTGCTTCACGGCGTCCGCGACCGAGGCGTCCGAGCCGTCAATGGCACCAGATGCCTTGAGCCCGTCGAGCAGCCACGCCTTGGCCTCGCGTGCGTTGGTCATGGTCTCGAGCGTGGTGAACGTCTTGGAGACGATGACCACCAGCGTGGTCTCGGGGTCAAGGCCCTTGACCTTCTCGGCCATGTCGTTGGGGTCGATGTTCGAGACATAGCGCACGTTTATGCCCGCGTCAGCGTAGGGCTTGAGCGCCTCGTACACCATGACCGGACCGAGGTCGGAGCCACCGATGCCAATGGAGACAACGTCCTTGATTGCCTTGCCGGTAACGCCCTTCCACTCGCCAGAGCGCACGCGCTCTGCAAAGGCGTACATGCGGTCGAGAACCTCGTGCACGTCGGCCACGCAGTCCTGTCCGTCCACCATGAGCTTGCCCGCGTCTGCGGCGGGGCGACGCAGCGCAGTGTGCAGGACGGCGCGATCCTCGGTGGTGTTGATGTGAGTGCCCTCGAACATGGCCGTACGACGATCCTCCACGCCCGTCTCGCGCGCGAGGTCACATAGAAGCTTGATGGTGTCCTCAGTCACGAGGTTCTTGGAGAGGTCGAAGTGCAGGTCGTTGAGGTCATAGGAGAACTTGCTCACGCGGTCTGCGTCCTCGGCAAACCACTTCTTGAGGCTAATGCCATCTGCAACCAGCTTGTCGTGGTGGTTCTGAAGCGCCTTCCAAGCGGGAGTCTTGGTGGCGTCGACGGGTGCGGGAATGTTGGGCATGGGGCGCTCCTTGTCGTAATCGACAACAGACGGTTCAAGGATACCGCGTATGCAGGTCAGCTGAACACTAGAAGGGCTCTCCAAGAGGAGGTATCTGCTTGAGCCATGCCCACATGACCTGCTTCTGGCGCTGATCTCCCAGAGCTGCCGCAAAACCTCCAAGCGCCAGAACGCGGACTCCCCGCACATAGACCACATAACCGGGCTCCAGCATGGCCTCTGGCAGGCTCTGGAGGGAAGCCAGGTTGTCTGCAAAGGCGTCGCGAACGGCCTGCGCCGCCGCATCGTCGCAGCACACAAGGGTTGCTGGGTCCAGCGCCGCCAGCGTCTCGCGTACGACGGAGGCGTCCAGGGCGCCAGCGCTTCCCGGCGCCGGAAGAAAGAGCGTGCACCAGTCCTCCGGCTCGTAGCCCAGCCTGGACAGCGACTTTCTCAGCGCCACGCCATCCGGTCCAGAGAGCAGCTCGGCGCCGTTGCGCTCCTCTGGTGAGAGTTCGCCTTTTGCGAGAACCACGGCCGAGAACGCGTTGCCGCCCATGCGCACGCCGCGCGCCGCGAGCGAGGAGAGCTCAGCCCGAGCCTTTCCCACGTACGCCTCGCGGCGCCTATCCCGCTCCGTTGCCATTGCGTCCTCCCCCACCGCTCACCAGAGCAAGCGACCACTCACATGTGATAATGGAGATAGCATTTTGCGCCCCATGTCACACCCAGTGTAAATCGGGTATAAGCCGTTTCGACACGAAACCGCGGGCGAAGGCGTCCGCATCCGCTGGGAGGCAGACATGGCTACAACCCCTATTACTACCGATAAGTTCGACTCCATCGTATCCGGCTCCGCAAAGCCCGTCCTCGTTGACTTCTGGGCTTCCTGGTGCGGCCCCTGCCGTGCTCTTGGCCCCGTGGTCGAGGAGATTTCTGGCGAGCTGAGCGACAAGCTCGACGTCTACAAGTGCAACGTGGACGAGGAGGCGGA
>URLM01000076.1 GCA_900548775.1 uncultured Olsenella sp. | reverse complement strand
CTGTCGACGCCAATGCGCCGCAGCTCGTCGCCGTGCGAGAAGACCTCGCGCGGCGTGCCGTCCAGCGCCAGCGACCCCTTGCTCATAACCAGGATGCGGTCGCAGTACTCCGAGAGCAGCGCCACCTTCTGCTCGATGACAACCACGGTGACGCCCTCCTCGCGGACCTTTCGCAGCGTCTCGAAGACGAGGGTCGAGGACGCGGGGTCGAGCGCGGCGGTGGGCTCGTCGAGTACCAGCACGCGCGGGCGCATGGCGAGAATGGCGGCGATGGCCACCTTCTGCTTCTGTCCGCCCGAGAGCGTGGCTATCTCGCGGTCGCGCAGGTTGGAGATGCCCACGGTCTCGAGCGTCTGGGCAACGCGCTCCTCAATCTGGTCGTGGGGGACGCCAAAGTTCTCGAGGCCAAAGAGCATCTCGTCCTCGACCACCGAGGCCACCATCTGTGTGTCGATGTCCTGCAGGACGCTGCCCACCACCTGCGAGATGTCGGTGAGCGTGACGTCGCAGGTGTCGTGCCCGTCCACCAGCGTGGCGCCGTAGAGCGCGCCGCGGTAGTGGTGGGGGATGGCGCCCGACATTACGGACGCAAGCGTGGACTTTCCGGCGCCCGAGGGGCCAATCACGCCCACGAACTCGCCCTCGCCAATGCTCAGCGACACGTCGCGCAGCGCGGCGTCCTCGCTGTTCTCGGCGGCACCCTCGGCGGGCGCGTCGTAGGAGAACGTGACGTGGCTCATCTCGATGATGGGCTTTTCTTCCCGTGCGGTCATAAGAGCCTTTCGTGAGACTGAGGGACAGTCCCCTTGTCTCATATCAATGCTGGAGTGGGGGCAAGGAGCGTCCCTGCCCCATGCGTGAGGCAAAGGGACTGTCCCTTTGCCTCACGCGCGGTTCACTATCGTAGACGAACTACTTCTTGAGGACCTTCTTGAGGGGGAAGTAGAGCGCCTGCACCACGACGGCGTTGAAGACTGCGGTGCCCAGGACGAGGGGGATCTTGACGACCACGGTGCCAAGAGCCGCGCCCATGATGAGCGTGCCGGCCACGGCGAAGAGCGCGCCTGAGACGAGCGTGGTCAAGAAGGCGGCGACAAGCGGGGTGATGTCGCGTCCGCCAACCTTGAGGGGACGGCGGATGAGGGCGGCCATCACTAGCGCGGCGACAAGCTCAGTCACAAAGTTGAGGCCGGGGATGGACGTGGTGAGCTGGATGACGGCAGCGGAGACCAGGCCAAAGACTGCCGCCTGGCCAAAGCCGGCCCTGGAGAGCAGGATCGCCAGCGCGTAGGAGGCAATGATGAACTGCGGCTTGATGCCCACGATGGCAAGGGCGTTGCCCACGGTCAGGTTGAGGATGAAGCCGGCGGCGAGAAGGACGGCGAGAAGGACGAGGGAGGAGACGTCGGCCTTGCCGGAGCGCTCGGTGGTGGTGACGGTGCGTGCCTGGTTTGCGTTCTGCTCGGACATGGTGGGTTCCTTTCGGTTGCGCTGCTGACGGTGGGTGAGGCTGCGGGCGGGTGGGTGCTATGCGTTGACCTTGAGGGCCTTGCATACGGGGACGTAGAGCGCCTGGACGAGAATGGCGTTGAAGACGGCGGTCGCAAAGACCACGGGGAGCATGGCGGCGGCGAGTTCCTGGGCGGCGCCGACCATGGCGATGCGGATGATCATGAAGATGACGCCAGAGACCACGGTGGTGACAAAGGTGCCAATGGCGGGGACGAACTTCTTGGCGCCTCCGCGCATGCCGGCGCTCACGATGACGGCCATGAGCATGGCGGCCACGCCCTCGGCGGCAAAGTCGACGAAGGGCGAGGTGGTGGTGATCTGGATCACGGCGGCGGAGATGAGGCCGATGACCAGCGCCTGGGCGACGTTGGGTCGCACTACCAGGATGGTGAGGCAGAAGGCCGAGATGATGAACTCGGGGCTGATGAGTCCACCGGAGACGCTGGAGATGGCCTTGCCCACGGTGAAGTTGAGGATGAACCCGGCGGCGAGGAGCACGGCGAGAAGCACGAGGGCGCGGACGTCCAGCTTGCCGTGATCCTCGGAGGTGACGGTGCGGGCCTGCTTGGTGTTGGTGTTCTCGGACATGGTTGGTTCCTTTCTGGTTGTGGCGCTTGGTGTGGTTTGGAATTGCTCGTAGGGTGTGCTGGAACAAGAAAGAGGGCCCCCGGTCAAACCGGGAGCCCTCTTAAGTCGCGAATTTATGGCGCGAGAGACTCACGATCGACCGACCGCTTGCGAATCGCGCCACCACCAGTTCATGGACGTACGTGCGACGTTCGTGGCGATGCAGTTCATCTCTGGCGCTCCTCTCGTGAATCCCGCCGCGTGGGCGGCTCGTGCTCGTTGGCGCACACTTTACGCCCGTTACGTCCGCCACCGCAACCCCCATTTTTGTTAAGCCTTGGTAACGCGGAGCCGAAGTCGCATGGCGTAGGCGAGAAGGACGGGCATCCGCCTGCTGTGCTACGCTGCCGGCTGGGGAATGAGGCCTCCCCGGCGGGCGTGCCCGCCAAACCGCATGGTGCTGATGGCTTCTGCGTTGGGCGGAACCTCGCCCGTCTCGTCTGGAAGGTCGCGACCATGCCTGTGCTGTTTGACTGCCTTGCCGTCTGCGCTGGGGGAGCGCTCGGCTCGCTTCTCCGCTACCTCATCTCGCTTGCGCCGTTCAAGAGCGTCGGGGATGCGGGGTTCCCGCTGGCGACACTTCTCACGAACGTTGTCGGCGCGTTTGTGATTGGGCTTATCGTTGCCACCGTTGCCGCAGGCCACGAGCTTGACTCGCGGCTCGTCCTCTTCCTCAAGGTGGGCCTTTGCGGCGGCTTCACCACGTTCTCCACGTTTGCGCTGGAAAGCGTTGGCTTGGTGCAGCGCGGCGAGCCGCTGATTGCTGTGGTGTACGTAATGCTGAGCGCCGGCCTGGGCATGGGTGCAGTGCTTCTCGCCCAGCAAGTGGCTGCGTAAGCGCCGGCTGAGGGGGGTCGCTTGGCCCCTGCGAGGGCTTGCCTAGCCCTCCGAGAGCTTGCCCCTCTCCGCGAGGCTTGGTGGCGCGTATTGCCGGTTGGTGGCAGTTTTTCGAGGGTGCCTCAAGTACAAGACGGTTCAATGTTTGTTCAACCGCAGGTCAGAGAATTGACACTTGTAGGCACTCATATCAAACGTTTTCCACAAACTGCCACGAACCGGAGACTTGGACATACGAGCTCCCCAAGCGGTGCCCGGGGGCCTTCTCGGCCTGCCCGTGATCCTGCTTGGTCCGTCTTTTGGGCAATGCCCCTGGCTTGCGTAGTTACCGTAATGCCCCGGCTTGCGTAGTTTATCGCCATTTCTTAAAACCGATACGCGACAACTGGGCAAACGTAAGCGACGATTAAGAAATGGCGATATTCTACGCGGGGAGAGGGCGAGGCGGCCCCCGTGACGGCCCCCGTGACGGCCCCCGAGGCGGCTCCGGGAGGCTCGCTATGGCAGCCGGTGCACAGAACCCTCGCTCCGGCGAGAAAACGGCGCCCGAAGGTGGGTTTCAGACGGGATTCCGTACGAACTCCCTTTTCCGGCGTCATTTCCTCTCCGGAGGGCGTATCTCGTACGGAATCCCGTCGGCAGCCTGTGCTCCGGCGTCATTTCCTCGCCGGAGGGGGCGTTTCCGCAGTGCTGGCGTATGAAATGTGACCGCCCTCGCGGACACCCATTACCGGCTGCAAGCGCAGTTACCGGCGGCAAGCGCTGTTACCGGCGGCAAGTGCTGTTCTGATATCCCAGACAACGGTTTGGGAAGAAAATGGTGAAGCGAGACCTGCCACCGGGTGGGCCGAGCGTTTCCAACTGCATTGGAGGAGCCATGAACGAGGTCGAGAAGTGCATCCGTGAGCGTCGTAGCACCCCACGGTTCAAGCAGGTTCCCGTCGCGCGCGAGCTTGTCGAGCGCGTCATCGAGGCTGGCCTTTGGGCGCCGTCTGGCATGGGCAAGCAGTCGCCCATCATCGTGGCGGTGACCAACCGCAAGCTGCACGACGAGCTGGCCGAGGAGAACCGCCGCATCATGGGCGCACCCGAGAGCATGGACCCGTTCTACGGCGCACCCGTCGTCCTCGTGGTTCTCGCCCCCGCTGCCATGCCCACGCGCGTGTACGACGGCTCGGCGACCATCGAGAATATGCTGCTCGCGGCGCAGTCACTTGGCCTGGGCGGCCACTGGATTCACCGCGCCAAGGAGGAGTTCGAGGAGCCCCGCTACAAGGAGCTGCTGGCAAGCCTTGGTGTGGAGGGCGACTACGAGGGCATTGGCCACGTGGTCATCGGCTACCCCGACGCCGAGAAGCCTCAGCCCGCGCGTAAGGACGGCCGCGTCTTCTGGGCGGAGTAACCGTCTAGAATCGCATCGCGTCCCGGCCTCGTTTCTGGCGGGACGCCCCAACGGAGGAGGTCTCATGCGCGTCACGCACATCTACCACAGCGGCTTTGCGGTCGAGCTCTCGGCCTGCACGCTGCTCTTCGACTGGTACACGGGTGAGCTTCCCCAGCTTCGCCACGGCCTGCCGCTCGTCGTGTTTGTCTCGCACGAGCACCACGACCACTACGGTCAGTGCATCTGGCCGCTTCGCGAGCAGTTCCCCAACGTGAGCTACGTGCTGGACAAGGATGTCGCCGCTAACGCGCCGACGGATGCCCGCGTGACCGCCGTCGAGCCGCACATGGCCTACGAGCTGCAGCTGCCTGCCGCGTCCGGCCCCGACCCTACTACGCTCCGCGTCCAGACCCTCGAGTCCAACGACGAGGGCGTGGCGTTTCTCGTCCGTGCGTGCGGCACCACGATCTACTACTCCGGTGACCTCAACTCCTGGCAGTGGGCGCGCCCTGCCGAGCAGAACGCGGCGTCCGAGAAGTTCTTCCGCACAGAGTTGGAGCGCATTGCTCACGGCCCCGTTGACCTGGCGTTTGTTCCAATCGATCCGCGCCTCGAGGACCCGACGGCAGGAATCGCCGCATTCATGGACGTCGTCGGAACCCATGCGCTCTTCCCCATGCACTACTGGGGCAGGGCCGAGGAGGCTCGCGCGCTCATGGCGGATCCTCGCCTGGCACCCTATGCAGGCATTACGCACTTCGAGGACGTTTGCGAGCTGCCAGACCCACCGAAGCCCACGGCCTAGCGCCTCGCATGGGCGCGCTGCCCGCAGCCCCGCGTGCCGCGTCCGCCCCCAGCCCTGCGCGAAACTGAAAGCGCGATTCCCGCGTATTGGCTATAGTGCCTTTGTCCCGTGCGGAACCAGAGACATTTCCGCCGCGACCAGCCAATCACGGGAGTCGCACCATGAAGGAAAGCACCACCA
>URLM01000075.1 GCA_900548775.1 uncultured Olsenella sp. | reverse complement strand
TCGTGCACGCCTCGCTCCCCTACCGTGGGCTAGTATTCCTCGTCATCATAGCGGGGATAGCTGCGACCGGCGCGCGCGGCACGGGATTGCTCGGCCAGTCGCTGGTACATGGCCGTGTCGCCGGGGCCGGGAACGTGGGCGCGCTGGTACTGCTGCTGCGCCGCCGCCTGGGGCTGCTGGGCAGGGCGCTGAGCCGGGGCCGCCTGGGGCTGGGGCTGTGCCGCCCGCGCCTGCTGCTGGGGCTGGCTCCTGCGTGGGGGCGGGCCTGCCGGCACGGGCGTCTGGGAGGCGGAGCCGTTCTGGTGGCCGTTGCTGGTAGGCCTTGAGGCGGGCGCCTTCTGGGGCTGGGGCTTGGCCGGGACGAACTTGGGGGCGTTAGTCTCCTCCTCGGCGTGGTTGTGGCGGCCACCCTCCCCGCTCTCGTAGTAGTACGAGTAGTAGCTGTTGCCCTTGCCAAAGTCGCAGCCGTTCATGACCACGCCGGCGAGGTTGCAGTTGGAAGCTCGGAGCTGGTCCACGGCCTGCTGGAGCTCCGCCCGCTTGACAAAGTTCTCGCGCGCGACGAGCAGCACGGCATCGACCTTGGTGCCCAGGACGGCCGCATCCACGAAGGTGGTCACGGGCGGCGTGTCGAAGATCACATAGTCAAAGCGGCCGCGCGCGTTGTCCAGGAAGCTCTGGAAGTGGTGCGAGTTGAGGATGTTCGAGGGGTTGGGAATGTGCGGCTCGGCATCCAGGAAGTAGAGGTTCTTGGTGGGCGTGCGCACGGCGGCCTGCTCGAGCGAGACCTGACCGGTCATCACGGAGTAGATGCCGGTCTGGGCGTGCACGCCAATGCGGGTGGCAACGTTGCGGCGGCGCATGTCGCACTCGACGAGGAGCGTGGAGGCGCCGGAGGCGGCGATGGCCGAGGCGATGTTCACCGAGACGAAGGTCTTGCCCTCGTTGGGGACCGAGGACGTGATGGCAAGGACGTGCACGGGATTGTCGACGCTCATGAAGCGAATGTTGGCGAAGAGGGTCTGCGCGGCGTTCGAGACCGCCTGGCTCTGCTCCTCGGCGCGCTGGTTTCTCCTAGGCATCTGCTTACATCCCTTCGACCTTGGGGAAGTGGCCCACGACGGGCAGGTCCGCGATCTCCTCGGCGTCCTTGCTGTTCCTCACGCGCGTGTCGGCCATGTCGGCAACGACCACGATCACGACGGCCACGAAGAGCCCGGCGAGAAACGCGACCGCCATGTATAGCGCGCGCTTGGGGCCGGAGGGCGTGGTGGGCGTGACGGCCGCGTCGATCACGTTGACGGACTGCACGTTCATGACCTGTGCGGCGACGTTCGAGACGTCCGTTACCAACGCGTTTGCGACCTCCGCAGCCTTCTCGGCGTCCGTGCCGGTGACGGAGAGGTCGATCACGCGGGTGGTGGTGGAGCTGGTGACGTCGATCTTGTAGGCGTTGAGGTTGTCGAGACCCAGCTGGGTGGCGACGTCGCCCTTCACGCGGTCGGACTTGATGATGCTGGACACGTCGTTCGTGAGCATCTGGGATGCCGAGAGGTCGCCCTGCGTGACGGTGGTGCCGTCTGGGCTGCTGGACTTGGAGAGCACGTACATGGAGGTGCTGGCGGTGTACTGGTTGGGGAGGAAGAAGGCGTACACGCCGGTGATGACCGCGAATGCCACGGGAAGCAGGACCACGAGCCTGAGGTGCTTGCGCAGCAGCTGGAGGAGTTCGAGAAGAGTCATTGACCTTTCCCTTGGACGGGAGCTTGGCTTTTGGGGCCTTGCAGACGGGTGCCGAGAAGAGAGCGGCGCCGGGGCCTTGTGGCCGCCGGCGCCGGTAGCGTGCTAGTCCTCGTCTTCTGCGAGGGCCTCGGCGATCTCGTCTGTGACGTTCATGGTGCTGTAGACGTTCTGGACGTCCTCCAGCTCGTCGAGGCGGTCGATGAGGCGCTGGACCTTCTTGGCGTCGTTGACGGAGACGTCGGTGGGGGTGGTGGGCATCATCGTGAGCTCGGAGCCCTTGACCTCGATGCCCTGGGCCTCGAGCGCCTTCTGGACGTCCTGCATCTTGTCGTAGGCGGTGTAGACGATCCACTCGTCTCCGGCGTCCTCGTAGTCCTCGCCGCCGGCCTCGGCCACGGCGAGCATGAACTCGTCCTCGTCCACGGCGTTCTCGCGGTCGGGGACCTTCTTCTCGTCGCTGTGGATGACCTTCTCAACGGCGATGGAGCCCTTGCGCTCGAACTGGAACGCGACGGAGCCGGAGGTGCCGAGGTTGCCGCCAGCGTGCGTGAAGGCGGAGCGGACGTCTGCGGCGGTGCGGTTCTTGTTGTCGGTCAGGCAGTCGACGTAGACGGCCACGCCCGCGGGGCCGTAGCCCTCGTAGGTGATCTCCTCGTAGACGGCTGCGTCAGCGCCGGCGCCGAAGGCCTTATCGATGGCCGCCTTGATCTTGGCGTTGGGCATGGAGACCATGCGGGCGCGCTGGACTGCGGCGGCGAGGGTGGCGTTGTTGTCCGGGTTGGGGTCGCCACCGATCTTGGCGGCAACGGTGATGTTGCGCGAGAGCTTGGAGAAGAGCGACGAGCGCTTGGCGTCGATGGCCGCCTTCTTGTGCTTGGTGGTAGCCCACTTAGAGTGTCCGGACATTGAGTCTCCTATCCACACCGCGCGCGGGCGTAACTGCGGGGCCCGCGCTTGTACTTGATGCGGGTGCGACGGTGCGCGGCCGGGACCGCTCCTTGGGGCGGCTGTGGGGGCTGCGAGCGCGGTCGATACCCATGTAACCTATGAAATTCTACTCTCTGGGGGCCGCGACGCAAGGGGGAGCGGGTTCGGGGCGGCACAGCGCAGGGCGGAAGTCCGGGTTTCTTCACATTTGGGGGGGTGCTGCGGGGGCCTCCTCTCTCTTCTCTTCTCCCCTCCCTCCCTTCCCCCTCCCTCTCTCCCCTCCCCTCCTGCCTTCTTTATCGGTATCTGTGAAACGACGGTCACGTTTGCGCAGGTCGCGCCAATCGAGATTCACAGATACCGATAAAGAAGGGAGGGTGAGAGGGAATGGAGGACGAGGGCCGCTTGGGGGCTGGCTGAGGCGGTGGGTCGATACACATTCGTTGTTCGAATGTGTATCGACCTGGGCGGGTCACAGATTCGGGTCCGAATGTGTATCAGGGGGCAGTGGGAAGCAGCCCCGAAGGTGCCAGCCGTAGGCCGGGACTTGCAGCTACAAACCGTACTTCGCGACGGCGTGTCGGATGCGCGCGCCCCACGGCACCCAAATGGCCGCCAGGAAACCGACCGTCGCCGCACCGTGCAGACAGTCCCACGGCACGCCCGCCGCATACGCCGCAACGATTGCGGGCCAGGTGATGGGCTCCACGTAGCCAATCACGTACCAGCCGTTGAGAATTACCCCGTACATGAGCGCAGAGAGGAACCCGTACACGTACAGCGCGCCGCGGCGCTGGAAGAGGCCGCGCTCCCCCAGCACACCCGCGAGGTAGCCCACGAGCCCCCACGCGTACATCTGCCAGGGCGTCCACACGCCCTGGCCAAAGAAGAAGTTCGAGACCAGCGCCGCCAGCGCGCCCACCATGAAGCCCTCGCGCCTGCCGAGCGTTGCCCCGGCGACGATGGCGATGGCCGAGACGGGCTTGACGTCGGGAATCGGCGCGAAGAGGATGCGCCCCGCAGCCGCCAACGCCGCGAGCGTCGCCGTGGGCATGACCTGCCGGAGGGCCGGCCGGGAGGCCTCGTAGCTGGCAAGGAAGAGCCCCACGCAGAGAACGACCACCAGGAGCGTGAGCCCGGCTGCCGCCTGCACGCCGTTCACGGCGCAGGCGATGAGAACTGCGGGGACGCCGAGAATCGACGGCACCTCGAGGGCAGCGAGGGCGCTCCGGCGCACAGTGCTTGTGCTGCTCGTCTTCATGGCGCGCCTGTCTCCCCTCTTGCCAAAACCTGACCGACCGCTCCAGGGCTGACTAGGCCCTGACAGATTGCTGACGCAGTAAACACTCTATGCCAGAGCGTACCGCCCGCTTGCGGGAAACCGTCACCAAGCTGCGTCGAATTGCCTAAGATGAGCATGTGCCGCACCCATCGACCGGAGGAGGCCCCATGCTCTACGTTGGAAACTTCAGCTACAACGATGACAAGGACCAGGCAAACAACTACTGCCTCATGCCGTGCGTGGTTGAGGCGGACTCGGCAGACGAGGCGCTCGAGAAGTTCGCGTCAAAGTTCGCGAGCGTGCGCGCCGAGTCGGACCTGCTTGAGGGCGCGAGCGAGATCTACCTCGACTCCCTGGTGGAGCTTGAGGGCGTGCCGCAGGACCCCGTGATCACCCAGTGGCAGAAGATCGTGCCCGCCATCGACGGCCTATGCTCGGTGACCAGCGCGCTTCCTGACACGAGCGTGGACGAGCTTGCTGCCAGCGCGTATGGCTGGGGCGAGGACGACGGTGACGAGATCGAGCTCGAGGACATGGAGGACCTGGACGACCTCACCGAGGAGGACCTCGAGGAGGAGGGCATGGAGGAGCCGTTCCTCACGTTCTAGCGGGTTGCCGTCAGGAATCTGACGGCGCGCTGCCACAACTCACGCATGGTACAGCCAGGACCCGGCGAGAAACTCGTTGGGTCTGTCTGTGCAGGTGACAGAACCGTCAAAGAGGAGCGAGACCGAGTCGGCCACAGCCGCAACGAACGCGAGGTCATGCGTGGCGAGAAGGACGCTCCTCCCCTCTTGGCGCAGCTCGAGCACGAGATGAGCAAGCTTTGCGCGAGCCGCAGCGTCAAGCCCCTTGGTCGGCTCATCCAGGATGAGAAGCTTCGGCCGCGTGAGCAGCAGCTTCGCAAATGCGACGAGTTGCTGCTGGCCGCCGGAGAGGTCGAGCGGGTTTCTCGCCGCCACGTCCGTGAGCCCAAGGCGCTCCATCATCGCCCTGACGTCGGACTCCGCGTAGCCCGCGCCCTTTGACCAGAGCATGAGCTCCTCGCGAACCGTCTGCGTCGAGAGGATCGCGCGTGGGCTTTGCGGTAGGTACGCCTGTGAGGCCGCGTGTGGGCGAGAGATGCGCCCGCGTTGCTGCGTCAGCGTTCCGCACGCAAGCTGCAAGAGGGTCGTCTTGCCCGAGCCGTTGCCGCCCACGATTGCCGTGACCTGGCCTTCGGGCGCCGAGAGGTCCAGTCCGCGCAGAACCCAGTCGGAATTGCGCTCGTAGCGAAACCACGCGTCGCGCAGGGAGAGCGCGGATTTCGAGCGGCTGACAACTGGCTTGCCGGTGGCACGTTTCACTGCCTCCGGCCTAAATGCGCAGGCGGCCACGGCCTCGTCGAGCGGAAGCTCGCGCACACGTCCGCCGTCAACGCGAAAGGCGCAGGTAGCCACGTCGCGCATGGGCTCTGGGTCATGCGTTGCCACGACGACGGTAACCCCAAGCTCGCGGTTTGCGCGAAAGAGCATGGCTAGGAAGTCCTTCTCGGCAACTGGGTCGAGCATCGAGGTGGGCTCGTCCAGGAGCAGCAGGCGCGGTCGCATGGCGAGCGTCGCAGCCAGCGCGAGCATCTGGCGCTGCCCGCCGGAGAGGCTCGCCGTCTGCCGCCGAAACCATGGTTCCATGCCAAAGAACATGCAGGTCTCGGCCACGCGACGACGCATCTCGGGCACGGGCGTCCCCAGATTCTCCAGGCCGAAGGCCATCTCGTGCCAAACGGTGTCGCACACGATCTGGCTGTCGGGGCTCTGGAAGACAAGGCCCACGGTCTGAGCGGACTCGACCGGCGAGAG
>URLM01000074.1 GCA_900548775.1 uncultured Olsenella sp. | reverse complement strand
ATCGAGCCCTTCGACGGTGGCTACTCGGCCTACATCCAGCAGCGCGTCGAGCGCGACCGCATGGCGGCGGCCACCGAGGAGCGCCGGCAGAACACGCTTCGCAAGGAGCTCAACTGGCTCGCCCACGGCGCAAAGGCGCGCTCGAGCAAGCCGCGCTTCCGCGTGGAGGCTGCCCGGGCGCTTCTCGCTGACGACCCCCCGCTGAGAAACCCCATCGAGCTCAAGCGCCTTGCCGTGAGCAGGCTTGGCAAGCAGGTCATCGAGATGAAGAACGTCTCGTTTGCCTATCCCGACGGCTCGCGCGTCCTCGACGACATCACTTGGACCATAGGCCCCGGTGACCGCTATGGCATCCTTGGCGCCAACGGCGCCGGGAAGTCGACGCTGCTCAAGGTCATGACCGGCAGGCTCCAGCCCACCTCGGGCAGCGTGCGCATAGGCAAGTCCGTGCGCTTCGGCTGGATGTCCCAGCACCTTGACACGCTCAAGGAGAAGGAGGACTGGCGCGTCCTCGAGGTGCTCTCACGCTACAAGAGCACCTATTACGTGGACGGAAAGCCCCAGAGCCCCACGCAACTCCTCGAGCGCCTCGGCTTCGAGCGCTCGGAGCTCACGAACTTCGTCCACGACCTCTCGGGAGGCCAGCGCAGGCGCCTGGCGCTCCTCACCGTGCTTCTCGACGAGCCCAACGTGCTGGTGCTCGACGAGCCTGGCAACGACCTCGACACCGACATGCTCGCCGTCCTCGAGGACCTTCTCGACACCTGGCCCGGCACGCTCCTCATGGTCTCGCACGACCGCTTCCTCATGGAGCGCGTGACCGACGACCAGTACGCGCTTCTCGACGGCCACGTGCGCCACTGCCCGGGCGGCGTAGACGAGTTTCTCGACCTCCTCGACTCTCACGGTGGCGCGGCAGCCCCTTCCTTCGCGGAGTGCGCTTCGCGAAACTCCGCTACGGAAGGGCCAGCCGCGCCTAGCGATTCAACGGGTTCGCAGGATGCACCTCTGTCGAACCAGGAGCGCAGGGAACTCAAGAAGCGCTTTGACGCCGTTACTCGCAAGCTTGAGAAGACCGAGGGGGAGCCGGATCGGCTTCGCGCGGCGCTCGCAGAGGTTGACCCGACCGACTACGAGAAGCTCGTGGCCGCGCAGAAGGCTGTCGATGACGCCGTGGCGGCGCGCGAGGTGCTTGAGGACGAGTGGCTCGAGCTCTCGGAGACGCTGGGGATCGAGTAGGACCTCGGGCGCGCCATACAAAACGTGAACGGCGCCGTAACGAAAGCTGTATGCGCACCATGGCTGGGCAACCCTATCATGGATAGGCTTCCAGTCTGAAGGAGGGGCATGAGGTGGGCGAGATTCTTCGAAGGTTCGTCTTCCCCAAGTACCGGGGGAAAATCGTTGTGGGCACGCTCTGCAAGGCAGTCGAGGTCATCTTTGACCTTATCACGCCGGTCATCGTGGCCAGCATGATTGACTTTGGCGTCAGCAACCGCGACCAGGGATACGTGGTTCGCATGTGCGTCCTGCTCATCGTGCTTGCAGTGGTGGGGTTCTGCTTCACGCTCGTCTGCCAGAAGATGGCGGCGATCGTCTCGCAGGACTCCGGCACGGACATCCGCCACGACCTCTACGCGAAGGTGAACCAGCTTGCCCCGGCAGACCTCGATCGCATAGGCACGCCCTCCTTGATCACGCGCATCACGAACGACGTGAACCAGGTGCAGGTCACCGTTGCCCTTGGCATCCGGCAGATCATTCGCTGGCCCATCCTCGCGATTGGCTCGATGGTCTGCGCGATGCTCATCGACGCCCAGCTCGGCCTCGTCTTTCTCGTCTGCACGCCGGCGATCGCCGTTGTCTTCTGGCTCGTGATGTCTCGTTCCGTACCCCTCTTCGGCGAACTCCAGGGGCGACTCGACGAGGTGAGCCTCGTCACGCGCGAGAACCTCTCTGGCGTTCGCGTCGTGAGGGCATTCAGGCAGGAGGACCGCGAGGACGAGCGGTTCCGCGATGCCGCCGATGCCCAGACCCAGACGGCGGTCACCATCGGTAAGCTCTCGTCGCTTCTCAATCCGGCGACGCTTCTCGTGATGGACATTGGCATCGTCACCATCCTCTGGATGGGCGGCGTTCGCATAGACGCCGGCGAGCTTACGCAGGGCGAGGTCATTGCCTTCGTGAACTACATGACCCAGATGCTCGTGTCCATCGTCTACGTGGCCAACCTCGTCATCACCATCAACCGAGGGACCGCCTCCGCCAAGCGCATCATGGAAGTCCTCGATTGCGAGCCCCAGATCACAGACGAGGGGACCTCTGAGGTCCGCCTCGACCGCGGCACGCTCACCTCGGGCGTTGCCCTTGCCCTCGACCACGCGTGCTTCTCGTACGAGGGGTCTCCTCGCCCCGCGGTGGACAACGTGACGCTCCGGCTTGGCGCCGGCGGCTCACTTGGCATCATCGGCGGAACGGGCTCGGGCAAGTCCTCCCTCGTGAACCTCATCCCGCGTCTCTATGACGCCACGTCGGGGGAAGTGCGCGTCTTTGGGCACAACGTTCGCGAGTACCCGTTCACCCAGCTGAGGTCGCTCGTGTCGACCGTGCCCCAGCAGGCGTCGCTCGTCTCGGGGACCATCCGCTCGAACCTCTGCTGGCGCGACGAATCCGCGACTGACGATGAGCTCTGGCGCGCGCTTGAGCTGGCCCAGGCGGCCGACTTCGTGCACGAGAAGGACCGGGGCCTCGACGCGATCGTCGAGGCGGGCGGGAAGAACTTCTCGGGAGGTCAGCGCCAGCGACTCACGATAGCGCGCGCCCTCGTGGGCCACCCGCGCATCGTCGTTCTCGATGACTCCGCTTCCGCGCTTGACTTCAGGACCGACGCGAGCCTGCGTCAGGCGCTCCGCGGCCTTCGCTCGGAGCTTACCTGCGTGATCGTCTCTCAGCGCGTCTCCGCGGTCATGGCATGCGACCAGATTCTCGTGCTCGACCACGGCCGCATGGCCGGTCTGGGCTCCCATACCGAGCTGATGAGGAGCTGTCCCATCTACCGTGAGATCTGTCTCTCGCAGCTTCGCCCCGAGGAGGTGGGCGCATAATGGCCAACCCGTATGCCGCCAGCACAAGCGCCGGCGCGATCATGGCAAACGTCCGTGGCGACCTTGGTGACGACGGCGGTCCCAACGGACGCCTCGACGAGAACTCGCTCTCCACGCAAGAGGTGACGAGAAGGATTCTCGCCTACACCAGGCCGCATAGGGTCTCGCTCGTTGCGTCGTTTCTCGCCTCGGCAGTCTCCGTGGTCCTCCAGCTCTACGTGCCCATTGTCGTGGGACGCGCGATCGACTGCATGGTCTCTGCTGGTGACGTTGACTTCCCGGCGCTCGTGGCCCTGCTCCAGCAGCTTGCGCTCGTCGTCGTGGCGGCGGCCGTCACCCAGTGGCTCTCTGGCTACTGCACGAACAGGCTCACGTACGAGACCATACGCGACCTGCGCATAGACGCCTTCGCGAGGTTCCGCGACCTGCCGCTCTCGTTCGTGGACGCGCACTCGCACGGGGACCTCCTCTCGCGCGTGGTGAACGACGCGGACCAGGTGGGTGACGGCCTGCTCCAGGGACTTACGCAGCTCTTCACGGGCGTGGTCACGATCGTGGGGACGCTCGCGTTCATGTTCTCGATATCTGTGCCCGTTGGCCTGGTCGTCGTGATCGTGACGCCCATCTCCATGCTCGTGGCCTGGCTCATCGCGCGCTACTCCGCTCAGAGCTTCAAGGACCAGCAGGCGCTGCAGGGCTCCCTTGGCGGTTACGTCGAGGAGATGGTCGGAAGCCAGAAGCTGGTCTGCGCCTTTGCGTTTGGCGACCGTGCCCAGGCGGGCTTTGATGACGTGAACCAGCGCCTCCAAGGCGTTGGCGAGCGCGCGCAGTTCACAAGCTCGCTCTCGAACCCCGCCACGCGCCTGGTGAACAACATCACCTATGCGGTCGTGGCCGTCGTGGGATGCGCGTGCGTCATCTCGGGGTGGCCGAGCATCCTCACCGTGGGCCAGGTCCAGACGTTCCTCTCGTACGCGAACCAGTACATGAAGCCCTTCAACGAGATCTCGAACGTAGTCACGCAGATCCAGACCGCCTACGCCTCTGCCCGGCGACTCTTCACGCTCATCGATGCGCCTGCCCAGAGCCCGGATCCCTCCGAGCCCGAGGTCGACGAGGACCCCAAGGGCGCCTTGGAGTTCTCGCACGTGGACTTCTCCTACGTCCCCGAGCGCCCGCTCCTTCAAGACATCTCGTTCGTCGCCGAGCCAGGCCAGACCATCGCGCTCGTTGGCCCTACGGGATGCGGCAAGACCACCCTCATCAACCTTCTGCTTCGCTTCTATGACGTTGACTCCGGGCAGATTCTGGTTGACGGGCACGACACGAGCGACATGCGCCGAGAGGACCTTCGCTCGCTCTTTGGCATGGTCCTCCAGGACACCTGGCTCTTCCGGGGAACGGTGCGCGAGAACATCTCCTACGGGACGCCCGGCGCGACCCTCGAGGATGTTGTTGCCGCCGCCAAGCGGGCGCATGCGCACAAGTTCATCGAGCAGCTGCCCAAGGGTTACGACACCTTGCTCGGGGAGGACGGCGGCTCTCTGTCGCAGGGACAGCGTCAGCTCCTCTGCATTGCCCGCGTCATGCTCGCCGACCCTGCGATCCTCTTGCTGGACGAGGCTACCAGTTCGATCGACACACGAACCGAGCTGCAGGTCCAGGACGCCTTCGACCGCATGCTGGATGGGCGCACCTCGCTCGTCGTGGCTCATCGTCTCTCGACCGTGCGCGACGCGGACTGCATCCTCGTCATGAAGGACGGCAGGATCATCGAGCGCGGCACGCATGACGAGCTGCTGCGGCAGGGCGGCTTCTACGCTGGCCTGTACGAGAGCCAGTTCGAGGGCACGCGCTAGCGCGGGGACGAAAGCGTCGAGGAGGCGTTCCTCTCCTTTGGGACTGGTCCCGCCGGTGCCCGATGACGCCGGAGCGGGGGTTCCCGACGGGATTCCGTACGAGAAGGGCCTTCCGGCGCCGAAATGACGCCGGGAGAAAGGTTTCGTACGCGTCCGCTGCGAAAGTGCACCCTCCGGCGAGAATCTGACGCCGGGGCCGTGTTTTTGTACGTGATTGCTGCGACAACGGTCCTTCCGGCGAGAATTCGGCGCCGGAAGCGAGGACTCCGACACGATTCCTTGCGAGAGGGACACGGGTCGTCATCCGATAACGCCGCTCGCCGGGAAGGAGCGCCGTTCTTCGGGGGCGCACTACCGTCCGTCCACGATGCCGGTGAACTCCGTTCGCGCTGGCGGATAATCGGCCACGGCGATGGGCCGCGTTGGCCGCGCCACGTCCGCCCATCGGGAACGAGGAGGGGTCGATGCAGGAGAAGGAACGCCGCTACGACGTCGTGGTCATTGGTGCCGGCGTCTCCGGCTGCGCCACGGCACGCGAGCTTGCGAAGACAACGGCGAGCGTCTGCGTGGTCGAGCGCGAGGATGACGTCTGTTGCGGCACGTCGAAGGCGAACTCCGCCATCGTGCACGCTGGCTACGATGCCATGCCGGGGTCGCTCATGGCGAGGCTCAACGTCGAGGGCAACGCCCTCATGCACGAGCTGGCAAAGAAGCTGCAGTTCACAGTCAAGAACATTGGCTCCCTCGTCGTGTGCACAAGCGAGCGCGACATGGGAGGGCTCCGCGAGCTCTTCGCGCGAGGTGTGGCCAATGGTGTGCCCGACCTCCAGATTGTTGACCGAGACACGCTTCGTTCCATGGAGCCCAACATTTCGCCGAATGCCGTCGGCGCGCTCTGGGCGCCAACGGCCGGCATCGTTGATCCCTTTGGGCTGAACGTTGCCCTTGCCGAGAATGCCGCAGCCAACGGAGTCGAGTTCCTCTTCAACGCCCCTGTTACGGCAATCGAGCGCATGCCCGAGGGCGGATTTGCTCTCGATACTCCACGCGGACGCATTCTCGCCCGCTGCGT
>URLM01000073.1 GCA_900548775.1 uncultured Olsenella sp. | reverse complement strand
GAGGAGCCCAAGAAGTTCGTCCGCCGTATCGAGGGCGCCGGTTTCACGGGCATCTGGGTGAGCGTCTCCAACCCCAACGACGTGATTGCCACCGAGATTCGCGACCTCGCCGGCTGCGAGCTGCGGCGCGTGATTGGCTCGGGCACCACGCTCGACTCCGCGCGCTTCAAGCATGCCATTGCGTGCGCGACTGGCCTTGACCAGGCATCGATCAACGCATGGATGCTCGGCGAGCATGGGTTCTCGGAGTTTGCGCTCTGGTCGCACGTCACCTTTGGCTGTCTCACGCCCGAGGAGCTGGAGGCACAGACGGGCATCTCGCTCGACCGCGATGCGCTCGAGATGCAGGCAGTGCGCGGAGGCTACACCACCATGGCGGGCAAGGCCTGCACCGAGTACTCCATCGCCAACGGAACCGCAGCCATCATCGCCGCCATCCTGGGTGACACCAAGCTTGTGACGCCCGTCTCGACCCTTGTCGAGGGCGTCTACGGCGTCTCGGGCCACTATGCGTCGCTGCCCTGCGTGATTGGCGCACGCGGCGTCGAGAAGGTCATCGTCCCCACCATGACGCCGCATGAGCAGGAGCGCTGGCAGGCAAGCTGCAAGCACATCGAGGAGAACATCGCCAAGGTCTCCTGGTAGCCTTGCGCGATCCGCAGGTAGCACAGAAGCGGCGGGCGGCGCCAACGTGCGTCCCCGTCGCTTTGTTATGCTCGCCGCCGCTTCGCTACTTAAACGTGATCTTGATCCCGCTGGAGCCCTTGCCTGAGCCCCTGCGCGAGAAGAGCCCGCGCAGCCGCATCCCATAGCGCCTGAAGCGGTGGTTGATGCTCTCGCCGCTCGTCGAGCGCAGGCCCAGCAGCGGCGCCGCGCACAGCGTGGGCAGGAAGTACTCGATGGCGCGCCAGAGCACGAAGCCCGCGGAGGCCTGTGCGCCAAACATCCTGCCAAAGAGCAGCGCAAAGCCGCCCTCGGCGCCGCCGGTGCCGCCAGGCAGCGGGATGGCCGAGGTGAGAAGCTCGAGCATCGAGCCAGACGCCAGGCAGGTCACAAGGTCGGCCTCCTTGCCAAAGGCGTTGAGCACAAACCACGGCAGCGCGTAGAGGCAGCCCAGCTGAAGCAGCGTGAGCACCAGCACGCCCACGAGGTCTCCCTTGTTCTTGGCGGCAGACTTGAAGCCGTCGGAGAACTCCATGATTTGGTTGTTCACGACCTGGTACCAGTGGTCGTAGTCCTTCACCCAACCGCGCTTGTTGGCAAAGCGCAGCACCCAGTTGCCAATGCTCGAGAAGAACTTGGGGTACGCGCAGATGGCAAAGAGCGCCACGCACTCCAGAATCTTGAAGGCAAAGAGCAGGATGCCAATGATGATGAAGTCGCCAAAGGAGTCCAGGAAGTAGTCGAGCCGGAAGATGAGCATGATGGCCGCAAAGATGCCCTCGCCCGCCTCGTACATGATGAAGCGCGTGGAGTGAAGCGCACCCGCCCCGCCCACGGAAAGGCCCGAGCGCGTGAGGCGGTAGATCTGCGCGGGCGCGGCACCCATGCCGTTGGGCGTGAGGTTCATGAAGAAGACGCCGGCGGCCTCCACGCTCATGAGGTCGCGAACGCCCACGGGAGACTTGGGGTCTGCGACAACCGAAAGCACGTAGGCAGAGACGCCTATGACGTAGTAGACCAGGTAGCAGAGGGCACCGCGCAGCATCCACGAGCTGTCGACCTGCGCAAGGCTGCTGAGAAACACATCCATCTGGCCGGAAATGATGAGGTACGCCAGATAGGCAAGCGTGACGATGCCGAGAAACACCAGGCTCTTGCGCACCTGGCCCATGCTCTGTTTGTCGGCTTCGCGGTCCTTGGCCGAGACCGCCTTCGCAGCGTTAACGCGATACTTGACCTTGGCGCCAGCGCCAGTGGCAGCGGCGCGAGCTTTGGTGGTGGCCCCAGCACCGACCTTTGCCTTGGGCTTGGCGGGACTCACCTTGGCACCAACGACCTGTGGCTTTGGAGCCTTGGGGCGCTTCTGCGCCGCAGAGGCCTTCTTCTCGGCGTCCTCTGCCACAAACACCTCCGACCCGCCAGTCCCAGGCAAGCGCCATGGGCGTCGACCGACTACATCATTAGAGCTAGCCTATCGATTATAGGCCACCGGGTCTGGTTCCACGATTCCTCCGCCCAGGCAGACGAGACCCCCATAGATGACGGCGGACTGCCCCGGCGCCACCGTGCGCACCGGCTGGGGGAAGCTCACGCGGGCACGTCCGGCGCCGCGCACCTCCACGCGCGCCTCTCGAAGCTCGCCCGTGTGTCTCGTCCTCACAAGATAGGTGCCGTCCAAGGGGGGCTCGCCAGCAATCCAGAGCACGTCGGAGAGGTCGAGCTGTGTGCACCAGAGGCCGGGACAGGCCGGGTTGGCAGTCACGTAGACCACGTTCTTCTCGGTATCCGTCGAGACCACATAGCGAGCGGGGCCGCCGCCCAGGTCGAGCCCCTTGCGCTGGCCCACCGTGAACAGGAAGGCGCCATCGTGATGACCCAGGACGCGACCCGTCTCCCACTCCACGATGTCCCCTGCGCGGCGCTCAAGCGTGTCCAGGAGGAAGGTGCGTATGCCCACGGGCCCCACGAAGCAGATGCCGTCGGAGTCCGGCTTGGACTCCACTCCCAAGCCCCTCTCGGCGCACATGCGGCGCACCTCGGCCTTGTCGCGCACCTCACCCACAGGGAGGAGCGTGCGCGAGAAAGCCTCCTCCCCTACGCGCCAGAGGAAGTAGGTCTGGTCCTTGTGCTCGTCCACAGCGCGCAGGAGCTGCGTGGCACCCGTCGCGGGGTCCTGGTGCACGCGAGCGTAGTGTCCCGTGGCGATGAGGTCCGCGCCGCGTGCGAAGGCGCGCTCGGCGAAGGTGCCAAACTTGACGGTCTGGTTGCACATCACATCGGGGTTGGGCGTGAGGCCGTGCGCATAGGCGTCCACGAGGTAGTCCACGACGGTGCGCTGGTACTCCTCCTCGCAGTCCCAGACCTCGAGCTCAATGCCTAGCGTCACGGCAACGCGCTCGGCGTCCGCAAGGTCATCTGCCCAGGGGCACCGGTATCCCGGCAGGTCTCGCGACCAGTTGCGCATGTAGACTGCCGTGACGTCATAGCCCTGCTCGACGAGAAGTGCCGCCGAGAGCGCAGAATCCACGCCTCCGGAGAGGCCGAGAAAGACCTTCTCGCCCATTAGCGTCGCCTCCCCACGGCAGCGCCCCCGGCACGAGTGAGCATGCCCTCGTCGGTGAGGCCGGTACGGGCCATCTCCGCGCGAACGGCGGCCACAATCTGCGCCGCCGCATAGTCGATGTCGTCAGCGCTGGTGGGACGGCCCATCGTGATGCGCAGGCTCCCCGCCGAGACCTCCGGGGGCAGCCCCATGGCCTGAAGAACGTGGCTCTCGCGCATACGACTGGCCGCGCAGGCGCTGCCCGTCCCCACCGAGACCCCGCGCCGCTCGAGGAGCACCACCAGGCGCCGTGCCTCGAGACCGGGAAAGCTCACGTGGAGAAGCCCGGGAAGGCGGTGCTTGGGGCTTCTCGGCCCCGAGACCACCATGCCGGGAAACGCGGCCGCAAGGGCGCGCACAAGCCGCGAGCGCAGCGCCTCCTCGCGACGGCACTCCTCGCCACGGCAGTCCTGCGCAAGCGTCAGGGCAGCAGCGAATCCCACTGCACCGGCAACGTTCTCGGTGCCAGAGCGCACGCCGCCCTCCTGGCCACCGCCAAGAATCAGCGGCCGCAGCCGCACACCCTCGCCTGCCCAGAGGATGCCCACCTGCTTGGGACCGTAGACCTTCGCGGCAGAGAGGGTCACCAGGTCTGCCCCCAGCGAGGTCACGTTGCACGAGAGCGAGCCTGCCGCCTGGGAGGCGTCTGTGTGCAGCCACAGAGGGACGCGGCTGCCTTCGGCCAGCCGACGCTCGCGAACCAAGGCGACCCCACGGGCGATCTCGCGCACGGGTTGCACGGCTCCCACCTCACCGTTTGCGAGCTCCACCGAGACGAGCTGCGTAGCGGGGCCAATGGCCGCGCAGAGCCGATCCGGGTCAACGCGGCCGTCGGCGCCCACGCCCACCACAGCAGCTTCGCGTGCCCGGGCACAGGCGAGGACGGACTCGTGCTCGGCGGCGTCGGTCACCACGCCGCCTTCTGTTGCAGCAAAGGCGAGGTTGTTTGCCTCGGTGGCGCCTGCGGTGAAGGTGATGCCGTCGGGCTTGGCACCCATGAGGCGCGCGATGTCCGCCCGCGCGCGCTCCACGGCGTCGCGCGCCACACGGGCACGGGCGTATGGGGCGGAGGGGTTCTCGAAGCAGCTCGTGAGGTAGGGTTCCATTGCCGAGAGGACCCTGGGGTCGAGTGGCGTGGCGGCAGCGTAGTCGAGGTAGACGTCACGCGTGGGGGCTGATGGCCTTTCTACTGTCTCGGCAAGCGTCACTCGTCATCGCCCCCAATGACGAGATTCTGGAAGCGGTTGGCAATGAACTTGTCGGTGTAGTGCTCGTCCACCCACTGCTCGAAGGCGTTGCTTGCCGGCACGCCGGCGTCGCGTGCGGTCTTGCGGTTGAAGCACGCGAGCGTCATCCAGATGTCGGCAGCAAGGTAGGCGCTCACCAGGATCACGAAGACCAGCTGGCGGCGAGAGGTGGGCATGCCAATGCGGTAGAGCAGGGGCGGCATGACCACGCGGCACCAGGTGAGACCGAGGATGCCCCAGAAGAAGAGGAAGCGCCAGGCAACCCACTGGGTGATGTGGTCGGGCAGGTACTCGTAGGTCCAGGATTCCGCATGGAAGAGCGTGGCCATCGACCAGCCGGTGACCTGCTCCAGAATGCCGCCCACGGCCATGGAGATGAGGAAGATCTGCCATCCCTTGGCGTGGTGGCGGCGCATCTCGAAGCAGATGAGGGTGAGAAACGTGGCGCCAAAGCCATAGAGCGGCGAGAAGGGACCCCATACCAGACCGACGCGGCTCTGCGTAAGGCCGGCGGTTACGAACATCCAGACCTCCTCCACGAAGAGACCCGCGATGCAACCCAGGAAGAAGACAATGATGACCTGGTAGAAGCCCAGATGCATCTCGTCGAGGTACGCCTCGATCGCGTCATGCTCGGTCCGGGCGACCGTTGCTCGACGCTGGGGAGTGCCTTTGTCGTCAAAGCCCCTGAGGTCACGCTCGGCGACCTTCTCGGCCGCCTCCTCGGCCTCGCAAGCCTCGGAGACCTCCGACGCGTCGAGTTTCCTGCCCTGGCGCAGCCAATCAGCAAAGTAGCGGATGACGCGGACGAAACCCTCGAGGATGAGGGCAATGAGGAGAAGCGTGAGAAGGCTGAGAATCATGGGGCGTCTCCTTGTGGCTTGTCGGAACCGATGCGGCCGCACGAAGCGCGGCCACGCTTCCTAGCATACGACACGACCGTCAACGTCGACCTAGAGATTCTTTCTCGCAATACTGTGGCCTTTACCTGCGGCATCTACAAGATGCTCAAAAAATTTCAAATTCTCGCTTGCATCCGCGCGACGGTTCCCGTATATTATCCCCTGCGTCGCGGGCTTAGCGCAGTTGGTAGCGCGCCACCTTGCCAAGGTGGAGGTCGCGGGTTCGAACCCCGTAGCCCGCTCCATGCATTTCACGGCCGGTGTGAATCGGCCTTTTTCATATGGCGAAGTGGCCAAGTGGTAAGGCACGGGCCTGCAAAGCCCTTACCCCCGGTTCGAATCCGGGCTTCGCCTCCAGAAGAGACTGGGCACCCGCTGCGGCGGGTGCCCTTTTTGGTTGCGGCACCAGCGCGGAGGCCGCCTCCGTGCTCGCGGAGTTTATCGCTTTTTCTCAAAACAGCTTCTTGGCAACTGGGCAAACTCTGGGAGAGCTTCAGAGAAAGCGATATTCTCCGCGAAATGTCGGGGGCAAGGCCGCTATGGCGTCGATTTGGTGCCGGAAGGGCGGTTCCCGCAGCAGGTGCAACCGAAGACGCCGCTAGGCTCCCGCGCCGCTGCCAGAAACCCCAATCTTCTCGCG
>URLM01000072.1 GCA_900548775.1 uncultured Olsenella sp. | reverse complement strand
CCCTACAGCTCCAGCTCGAGCTCGATGGGGCAGTGGTCCGAGCCGTACACGTTGTCGAGGATGGCCGTGCCGGTCACCTTGGGCATAAGCTGCGGAGAAACCAGGAAGTAGTCGATGCGCCAGCCAATGCCCCGCTCGCGGGCGCGCATGCGATAGCTCCACCAGCTGTATGCGCCGGCGAGGTCGGGGTGGCGCTCGCGGAACGTGTCGACGAGCCCGCTCTCCAGTAGCTTGGTGAAGCTCTCGCGCTCGGCGTCCGAGAAGCCCGCGTTCTCGTGGTTGTCGTCCGGGCGGGCAAGGTCGATCTCCTCGTGCGCCACGTTAAAGTCGCCGCAGGTCACAACCGGCTTGTCGCGGGCAAGCTCGGCCAGGAAGTCGCGGTAGCGCGCGTCCCACTCCATGCGCTCGTCCAGGCGCGCAAGGCCGTTCTTGGAGTTGGGGGTGTACACGTCGACAAACCACAGATTGGGGAACTCGAGCGCGCACACGCGACCCTCGTCGTCCGCCACGGGCGAGCCGATCTTGCGCACCACCTGCAGCGGCTCCTCTCGCGTGAAGACGGCCGTTCCCGAGTAGCCCTTGCGCTCGGCGTAGCTCCAGTACTGGTGGTAGCCGGGGAGGTCAAGCTCGACCTGGCCTTCCTGAAGCTTGGTCTCCTGGACGGCAAAGACGTCTGCACCAAGCGTGTCAAAGATCTGGGTGAAGCTGGGCTCCTTCTTGAGCACGGCGCGCAGGCCGTTGACGTTCCATGATACAAAGCGCAGGCTGCGAGTGGTGTCTGCCATGATGTGTCCTCTTTTTCAATGCGCGTGGCGCGTGACCGCGCGGGGCTGTCTGTTAGCGTAAATGCTTCTCAGAGCGTAGCACATATGGGCGAGGTCACCGATGCTGCGCGACCTGCTATGCTGTATGGCAAGTACAACATGGAGGTGGCGTATGCCAGACAACACAGCGTCAGTGCAGTTCAACGCCCCTATGGACGAGCTGCTGCTCGAGGATGAGTTGCTCGCGCTTGTCGGCGCGGAGGATGCTTAGCATCACCGGTCCACCCGCTATCCCCGCAGCCACTCCATCATGCGCGGGAAGTCCCTCTCGGCCTGCTCGTGCCCCATGGCATAGGACGCCTCGAGCTTGGGCTTGTCGATGGTAGTGGAGCGCACGGGCATCACGTCGGGCCTAAAGACCCACGCGCGGCCCTCGCGCTCCAGGCTCTCCAGGTGGTCCATCGCGTCGTTGTAGCGCTCCCAGCGCGTGGCGAGCGCGGCCTCCACGGCCTCGTTGCCGTGCGAGATGGCGTGGTAGAGCCGCAGCTCCCGGTTGGTGGGAGCTGTCTTTCGATACCCCGCCGGCCTTGTGCACACCATGACCAGGCGCTCGAAGCCCGCGTCCTCGGCCATGTGCGTGGGGAGCCCCGCGCCTTCGCCCAGGCCGCCGTCGTACATCACGTGGCCGTCCACCTCTATGGGCTTCATGACGCCGGGGAGGGTCGAGCTTGCGCGCACGTGTTCCATCATGGGGATTGCCGCGCCCATGACGGACTTGTCCCACACCACGGACTTGCCGGTGTCGGCCTGGAAGCTCTGGATTGCCAGACGAGCCGGATTCGCCGAGAAGGTCCTAAAGTCGAAGGGCATGTAGCCGTCTAGTGCCGCGCCCACGTAGTCGTAGTCCGCGTTGAAGTAGCCGTGCCCCGTGAGCAGCGAGCGCACGCCGCCTGCCTTGGGGCGCTGGTCGGCAAGCGCGATGAAGGCGTCGCGCACGCGAGTCTGGTCCCGGCTCAGGTAGTCGACCGTATGGCTGGCGCCCGCCGAGATGCCGCACGCAAAGTCGAAGTACATGCCGTTCTCGAGCAGGACGTTGGCAAACCCCGCCGTGTAGCTTGCGCGATAGCCGCCCCCTTCGAAGCACAGCGCGCAGTCGAAGACGTTACTCTCAAGCTCCATGAAGGGCCTCCCAACGGACGTTCTATCGTTTGGGATTATAGGGGAGCTCCGGTCCCGGCGCGTGCTGGCTTCGACGTGCACCGGTCCCGGCGCGTCTCAGCCGCAGGGCGAGAAGACCCTCGTCCTACTCGCCAAACAGGAACTCGCGCCAGCGAGGCAGCTCCTCGATGCCCTGCTCGTGCCCAAGCAGGTAGGCGTGCTCAAGCTCCTTGACGTCGCGCGTGGTGCGCGAGACGGGCATCTCGCGTGGTCGCACCACCAGCGCACGGCCGGACTCCTCGAGCTCGGCCAGGTGGTCAAGCTCCTCGTTGTAGCGCTCGGGCCGCGTGAGCATGGCGTTTCTCGCGTAGGGATAATCCTTCATCACGCGGATGATGCCGCGCCGCTTGACGGCGGTGAGTTCGCCCTTGCGATACCCTGCGGGGCGAGAGGTGATCACGAAGAGCTTCCCGAGGCCGTCGTCCTCAGCGATGTGGTTGGGGAGCCCCGCACCCTCGCCGAGGGAGCCATCGAGCATGACCTGGCCGTCGACCTCGATGGGGTTCATGATGCCGGGCATGGTCGAGCTTGCGCGCACGCACGCCATGAGCTGCTCAAGCGTCTGCATGTGGTCGCGCCCCCACACGACGGTGCGTCCGGTGTCGCGCTGGAACGCCTGGATGCGCACGCGAGCCGGGTTGGCCTGGAAGGTCTCCCAGTCGAAGGGCATCGAGCCGTCCTCGATGCATCCCAGGTAGTCATAGTCGGCGTTGAAGAAACCATGCTTGTGGAGGAATGACCTCACGCCGCCCATCTGTGGGCTTGCCGCAAAGTCCACGAACGAGCGCTTGGTGCGCGTCATGTCGCGCGAGACGTAGTTGGTGGCGACGATTGCCCCGGCGGAGATGCCGCAGACGTAGTCGAAGTAGATGCCTTGTTCGAGAAGGACGTTCACCAGGCCCGAGACGTAGCTTGCGCGCATGGCACCGCCCTCGATGACCAGGGCGACGTCGTGGACGTTGTTCTCGAGGGGCGCGAGCGGGGCAGCGGGCTCCGGCGTCGTCTCATTTACCTCTGCGGAATTGCTTGTGGGCTGGGTGGCCTGGGGCTTCTCGTCCATGCGCTCGGTGTGATCCTCCTCGCGCTGGGGCTGGTCGGTCATGGAAACCACTCCTCTCGGTGCTAGCATCGGAACTATTCTTCTACCCATTCGTCGAGGGGGTACGCATGGCTGGTACGCGGGTGGTCTCGGACGCGTCGGAGGCGGCGCAGGAACTTGCCGAGAGAATCGGACGTGCCAAGAGCGTCGTGTTCTTTGGCGGCGCGGGGGTCTCGACGGCGAGCGGCATCCCGGACTTCCGGAGCGAGGACGGCCTCTATCATCAGAAGTTCAAGTATCCGCCCGAGGAGATGCTGAGCCACGAGTTCTATCTCACCCACACCGAGGAGTTCTTCGACTTCTACCGCACGCGCATGATCGCCCTGGACGCCAAGCCCAACCAGGCCCACCACAAGCTTGCCGAGCTCGAGCGCGAGGGCAAGCTCACCGCTGTGGTCACCCAAAACATCGACGGCCTGCACCAGGCGGCGGGCTCGAGGCGCGTCTTTGAGCTTCACGGCTCGGTGCACCGCAACGTGTGCCAGCGCTGCGGGCACGTGTACTCGGCCGAGTGGATCATGGGTGCCACGGGCGTGCCGCGCTGCGAGGAGTGCGGTGGCCGCATCAAGCCGGACGTCGTTCTTTATGGAGAGTCCTTGGACGAGAAGACCCTCGTGGGCGCCGCCGAGGCAATCCAGTCCTGCGACATGCTCATCGTGGGCGGCACCTCGCTCGTGGTGTATCCCGCGGCAGGCCTCGTGCAGTACTTCCAGGGCGACGACCTCGTAATTGTGAACAAGCAGCCAACCCCGCAGGATGGCGCCGCCAACCTGGTGTGCGCCTGCGACATTGCCAAGGCGTTCGACTTCTAGGAGCGGTCTCGTCCTTGTGCCTTGACCATGCCGCCGGTGGGGTTATTCCCCTCTCTGCCGGGTGGCCTGCAAGGGCCAAAAGGCACACGCTACAATAACCAGAACGTGGGACGGGAGCGTGCCGTCCCGTCGCGTCTGCGCGCGGCGCCATCAACGGGAGGTCGATGTCTGTGCTCCGAGAGAACTATGCAACCTGGCTTGTCGGCTCGCACGAGCTCTCGCTCGCGCGTCCGCGCATCATGGGCATTCTCGATGTGACGCCAGAGGCCTTCCCGGACGGAAAGGGCGGCGTGGACGTCAAGGCCGCCTCCGAGCGCGGCCTCGACATGCTCGACGAGGGAGCTGACATCATCGACGTGGCTGCCGTCCCGGCGGCTCCCGGCCAGGAGCCCCTCGCCTCCAACGAGGAGGCCGAGCGCGTGGTGCCCGTGATCCGTGCGCTGGTCGCGGAGGGTGCCGTCGTCTCGGTGAACACCTGCCACCCGGATGTCGCCAAGATGTGCGTGCGCCTTGGCGCCGCCATCGTGAACGATGCCAACGGCTTCACCAGCCCGGACATGGTGCAGGTCGCAGCCGAGACCGACTGTGGCTGCGTGGTCATGCACTGGGAGCACGAGGGACTTGGCTCGCACGCGCCCAGGCGCGAGGTCCTTCTCGACGACTCTCGCCCCACGCGCTCTGCAGCGCCGCGCCCCATGACCTCCCAGCACCGCTTCACGCTGCCCGACGAGGCCCCCATCATGCGTCAGGTGATGGGCTTTCTCGGCGACCAGGCCCGCACCCTCATGAGGGCGGGCGTCGCGCACGACCGCATCTGCCTGGACCCGGGCGCCGGCTTCGACAAGTTTGCCGATGAGGACGTGGTCATCCAGCGCGCCACGCGCTCCATGGCTTCGATGGGCTACCCGCTGCTGGCTGCCGTCTCGCGCAGGCGCTTCGTGGGTGCCGTGGCCGGTGCCGCCCAACCGGACGAGATGGACGCCGCAACGTACGGCATCTGCATCTCTGCGATCCAGAATGGTGCGCGCATCCTGCGCGTTCACGACGTCGCGGGCGCGGCCCAGGCCGTCAACGCGTTCTGGGCCGTCTCGCACAAGGACTCCCGCCAGGGCTTTGTGGCGCTTGGGTCCAACGTGGGCGACCGCCTGGCAAACATCACCCGTGCCGTCCAGCTGATCGATGACATTCCGCTTACCTGCGTGGTCTCGGTGAGCCACGCGTACGAGACGGAACCCGCCTATGGCATCACGACGCCGGTGGCAGATGCCGTGGCCGAGATTCGCACCGAGCTGCACCCGCTGGTGCTCATGGGACAGCTGCTCGCCGTGGAGGACGCCCTGGGACGCGAGCGCGACCCCGAGCAGGCAGGCCATGGCCCGCGCACCATCGACTGCGACCTGGTGTGGGTCGAGGGCGAGACCCATGCGGGCAAGCGCCTCACGCTGCCGCACCCGGGGCTTGGCGAGCGCGACTTTGTGCTGGTGCCCATGGAGGACCTCATGCACGACCCCGTGCGCTTCCTGCGTCATTCCGGCGTCAACGTGGTTGATCCGGATGACCGGGTTGGCCACGTGATGGATGACCTCGGGGAGATCGTATGGGAGTAGCTGCCGAGCAGGCCATGGAGCGTGCGCGCGCGGGCGCGCCACACGGCGAGCTCTTCTCGCATCGCGAGGAGGGGGAGCTTGAGCTTGCCTGCGTGCTGCGGCCGCAGGTGGGCATGGGGAGCCTCTCGGGCGTGCCTTACGTAGCGGCGCTTGGCGCATGCGAGGGGCTCGAGCGGCTGGGCGTTTCTGGAGTCGCAGTTGGCTGGCCCGCGGATGTGGTGAGCGAGAACGGAGCCGGCCTGGTGGCGCGCATGCGGACCAGTGCCGGGTACGCCGAGGGCATGTTCGTGGTGTGCTCGCTCTCGTTCGACGTTGCAGGTGGCGCGCATGCGGACGCTCTGCCAGCGGACGAGAAGGTCGCGGGTGTCGTGTGTGGAGCAGTTCTCGGCCGCGTTAACGCGTGGGCAGCCGCCGTTGGTGCTGACCGTGCCGTGGCCGGACCTCTTGCGCCGGTCCTCTCGGAGTACTTCGACCGCGTGGCACTCATGGGCAAGCCGGTTGAGCTGGTGTATCCCAACGGGCGCGTGGCCATGCGCGGCACCCTTGCGGGCGTCGACGTGTGGGGGCGTGCCACGGTGAGAAACGAGCTTGGTGGCGAGGTCGAGGTCTCGCCCGAGCAGGCGTCCATCCG
>URLM01000071.1 GCA_900548775.1 uncultured Olsenella sp. | reverse complement strand
CTCCAGCCGCTCGGCGAGCATCTTGTTGAACGCCTTGGGGTTGCCCGAGCCCTTGGCGGCCTTCATGCACTGGCCCACGAGGTAGCCCACGACCTTCTTGTTGCCGTCGCGGTACTGCTGGACCTGGTCGGTGCAGCGCGCGAGAACCTCGTCCACGATGGGCTCGAGCGCCGCCGTGTCCGTCACCTGGCGCATGCCGCGTTCGTCCACCACGCGCTCCGGGTCCTTCTCGGTGCCGTTGACGGCCTCGAGCGCCTCGCGTGCCTGCGCAAACGTGATGGCGTCCTCGGCGAGAAGCCCGGAGATGCTCCGCACCTGCGCGGGCGAAAGCGCGTCGAAGCTCGGCGCAAGGTTCACCATCACGTTGGCGATGGTTGCCACAACCTTCTTGGGCGCGCCCTCGAGCGCCTTCTCGAAGAAGTCAGCGACGGCAGGATCGCCCGCAAGCTGGGCGGCGTCAGCGCGCTTGAGGCCGTAGTCGCGCATGTAGCGGTCGCGCTTGGCATCCGGAAGCTCCGGGATCTTCTCGCGCGCCTCCTCGATGAAGTCATCGGTGAGGTCGAAGGGCGCCAGGTCCGGGTCGGGGAACAGACGATAGTCGTCCGCCGTCTCCTTCACGCGCATCACCACGGTGCGGCGACGGCTGGGCTCCCAGTGGCGCGTCTCCTGGTAGATGATGCCACCCTCCTCGAGCACCTCGGCCTGGCGGCAAATCTCGTACTCGAGAGCGTCGTGCAGGCTCTTGAACGAGTTGATGTTCTTCATCTCGGTCTTGGTGCCCAGGCGCGTCTCGCCGCGGCGGCGCAGGCTGATGTTGCCGTCGCAGCGCATGGAGCCGTTCTCGAGCGAGCAGTCGGAGATGCCGAGCGTCTTGAACGTCTGCTGCAGCTTCTCCATGAAGAGGCGGGCCTCCTCGGGCGTGCGCAGGTCGGGCTCGGTGACCAGCTCGACCAGCGGCGTGCCGCAGCGGTTGTAGTCGATGAGGCTCTCGGTTGCCGCGGTGATGCGGCCCTCCTCGCCGCCCACGTGCACCATCTTGGCGGCGTCCTCCTCCATGTGGATGCGCAGGATGCGGATTGGCGCCACGTAGGAGCCGTCCTTCTCGCGCGAGATGGGCGTCTCGCCGTCCCCGGCAACGTCCTCCCAGGCCGGGCGCTCGGACGCGCCCTCGCCAGAAACCTCGAGGTCGAGGTGCCCGTGCATGCAGAACGCCACCGGCCCCTGCGTGGTCTGGAAGTTCTTGGCCATGTCGGGATAGAAGTAGTGCTTGCGGTAGAACATCGAGTGGCGCATGATCTGGCAGTTTGTGGCCAGGCCAGCCATCACGATGGACTGGATGGCGGCGCGGTTGGGCACCGGCAGCGCGCCCGGCATGCCCAGGCACACCGGGCACACGTTGGTGTTTGGCGGGTCGTCGTGCGTGTTCTTGCAGTTGCAGAACATCTTGGTCTCGAGCGTGGTGAGCTCGGTGTGGACCTCGAGGCCGATGACGGCCTCCCAGTCCTTCAGGACCTCGGCGAGCTTCTTCACTAGAGCTCACCCCCCTTCCCGGCAAACTCGGGCGCAACGGAGCCACGCGCCGAGAAGGACCCCTCGACGGCGCGGGCAAAGCGCAGGAGCCTGCGGTCGGAGAAGGCCGGCCCCTGCAGCTGCACCGAGACGGGCAGGCAGGACTCTGTCCCCAGGCCAAGCGGCACCGAGATGCCGCCGTTGCCGGCGATGTTGTTGGAGATGGTGAACATGTCCGAGGCGTACATCTGCGTGGGATCGCTCATCTCGCCAAACTTGAAGGCGGTGCGCGGCGAGGCGGGCATGAGAATGACGTCGCACTGCTCGTATGCACGCTGGTAGTCCTGCGTGATGAGGGTGCGCACCTGCTGCGCCGGGTAGTAGTACTTGTCGTAGACCCCGCTCGAGAGCAGGTACGCCCCCAGCATCTGGCGGCGCTTGGCCTCCTCGCCAAAGCCGTGCGCGCGGCTCATGGAGGTCTGCTCGGCAAGCGTGAGGCAGCCCTCCTCCTGGTAGCCGTAGCGCACGCCATCGAAGCGGGCGAGGTTCGAGAAGGCCTCGCACGGCGCGATCACGTAGTACGCAGCGATTGCAGACTTGATGTTGGGAAGGTCGACCTCGACGAGCTGGGCACCGGCGTCCTCAAGCGCCTTGGCAGCGCCCTCCACGGCCGTGCGGACCTCCGCCGTGAGACCGGCGGCCTCCATGAGCGCGGGCACCATGCCAACGCGCATGCCCTCGACAGGGTCCTCCAGGTGCTCGAGAAAGTCGACCGCGCAGGGCTGGCTCGTGGAGTCGTACGGGTCGCGGCCGGCAGCGGTGAGGGCGTTCATGGCAAGGGCCACGTCCTCGACGCTGCGGCCAAAGGGGCCCACCTGGTCGAGCGAGGAACCAAAGGCAACCACGCCGTAGCGGCTCACGGCGCCGTACGTGGGCTTCATGCCCACCACGCCGCAGAGGCTTGCCGGCTGGCGGATGGAGCCGCCCGTGTCGGAGCCCAGGGAGATGGTGACCTCGCCGGCGGCGACGGCCGCGGCCGAGCCGCCCGAGGAGCCGCCGGGCACGCGCTCGGTGTCCCAGGGGTTGTTCGTGCGGTGGAAGGCCGATGACTCGGTGGACGAGCCAAACGCGAACTCGTCCATGTTGGCCTTGCCCATGGGCGTGGCGCCCGCATCGAGCATGCGCTGCACGCACGTTGCGGTGAAGGTTGACTCGTAGTTCTCGAGCATCTTGGAGGCGCAGGTCGTGCGCGTGCCCACCAGGTGCATGTTGTCCTTGAAGGCCACGGGCACGCCGGCCAGGGGGCCGAGCTTCTCGCCCGCGGCGCGGCGGCGGTCCGTCTCGGCAGCGGCGGCAAGGGCAAGGCCGGACGAGACCTGCAGGAATGCCTGGACCTTCTCGTCACGCACTTCGATGGCGTCGAGGGAGGCCTTGGCCACCTCGGTTGCGCTGAACTCCCCTGCGGCCACGCCGGCGGCGATGCGCGCGGCGGAGAGCTGGTCGATGTTGGCCATTAGGCGATGCCTCCCTCGTCCTCGTCGGCGCCCAGGATGGAGGGCACGCGGAAGTAGCGGTCGCGCGTGGAGCCGGCGTTCGATAGTGCCACGTCGATGGGCAGGGTGCGGACGGAATCGTCGATGACGTCCTCCCCCATCACGTTGGAGAGGTCGCCGATGGGGTGGAAGGTGGGGTCGACCCCGTCGAGGTCGTACTGGCGGATGGGCTCGAGGAGGTCGACCGCCTCGTTCATGTAGGTGGTCATCTCATCGAGTTCCTCGTCCGTGAGGGCTATGCGCGCGTAGTCCGCGATGCCCTGCACGTCTTCCCTGCTGAGTGCCATGGATCCTCCTGTCTGGAGCTGTGTCACGCCGTCCATTCTACGAGACTGGGTGCCGACCTGCGGCGTCACATTACCAAGGCGCAACACGGGGGGGGCGAGAAGGGCGCGGGCCGCCAGGCGGCGAGCGGGTGCGACGGCGGAGCGCGGTGGCCGCTGTCAGGCCGATACAGATTCGTACCCGAATGTGTGACGCGCGCAGGTCGATACACATTCGGGCAACGAATGTGTATCGTGCGCGGGCCGGTGCGTATCGTGCGCGGGCCGGTGCGTATCGTGCGCGGGCCGGCGCAACACATTCGTCCGAGAAGATCGTGCGAGAAGAGCCCGTCTTTACGCCGAGAAGCCCTGGCTTACGAAACCGTAAGGCAGCCGTAAGCCTGGTCGATGGCACCAAATCCCTGCTCGCGGGAGTATATGGTCAACGAAAAGCAACGACCAAGAGTCGCGTCGGAAGGAGCCACCATGAACGTCCTCGAGCACATCGCCTTCATCGCCATCGTGTGCGTGCTGAGCCTCATCGTCATCATCGGCGACGGTGGCGAGCGCAACCGGCGCCCCCTCAGCCATCGCCGCCGCTAGCGCGAATCGCCGCTGGCAGGGCACCTGCCACAAGCGCCGCACCCCAACAACGCCCACCTTCCTCCCACGGGGAGAGGGACCCACGTCCCTCTCCCCGGCCCTTGTCTCTGGTCGAATCGCCGTGGTTCTTGACGCCTCTCGCTCCCAGTTCTCGCAAAGGCGAAAATAGGCGAACAAGGCGAAAGAAGGCGAACGGCATGGGCGTGGAGAGCCGTTACGCCTCGAAGTACCGAAGCAGGCTGCTCGCGGAAGGAGTCATTGAGCAGGTCGCTCGCGGGGTGGTGCGCTTCGCTCTTCCCGAGTTCAGGGCGTTCGTTCGGGAAGAGCTCGGCGTCTAGCCAACCTCTGCTCCCCTACGCAACCTCCTCGAACTGCGACTGGTACAGCTGCGCGTAGAAGCCGCCCGCGGCGAGAAGCTCCTCGTGCGTGCCCTTCTCCACCACATCGCCATCGCGCAGCACCAGGATGGTGTCCGCGTTCTTGATGGTCGACAGCCTGTGCGCGATCACGAAGCTCGTGCGCCCGGCCATGAGCTTGTCCATGGCGCGCTGGATGCGCCACTCGGTGCGCGTGTCCACGTTCGAGGTGGCCTCGTCCAAAATGAGAATGGGCCTGTCGGCGAGAACCGCGCGGGCAATGGTCAAGAGCTGGCGCTGGCCCTGGGAGATATTCGTCGCGCCCTCGTCCAGCTCGAAGTCGTAGCCGCCGGGGAGGGTCTTGATGAAGTGCTCGCAGTGCGCATAGTGCGCGGCAGCCTCCACCTCCTCGTCCGTGGCGTCAAGTCGCCCAAAGCGGATGTTCTCGCGGATGGTGCCCTTGAAGAGCCACGCGTCCTGCAGGACCATCGAGAAGTTCTGGCGCAGGTCCTCTCGCCCAACGTTGCGCACGTCGTGGCCGTCCACGGCAAGCGAGCCCGAGTTCACGTCGTAGAAGCGCAGCAGGAGCTTCATGAGCGTGGTCTTGCCGGCGCCGGTGGGGCCAACGATGGCAACCGTGCGGCCGGGCTCCACGTTGGCCGTGAAGTCGTGGATAATCGTCTGCCCGGGCAGGTACCCAAACGACACGTGGCCAAAGTCCACGGCGCCGCTGGCGTTGCCAATGGCCTCGGCGGGCTTGCCCGTGGCGGGGTCGAGGACAGCGGTCTCTTCCTCCTCGGGAGCCTCGAGGAACTCGAAGACGCGCTCGGCGCACGCTGCTATCTGCTGGAGCACGTTGGACACGGTCGCAAGCTGCGTGATGGGCTGCGTGAAGTTCTTGACGTACTGGATGAAGGACTGGATGTCGCCCGGCTGGATGGCGCCGGTCACGGCAAGCCCCGCGCCGACCACCACGACGCCCACGTAGCCCATGTTGCCAACGAGGTTCATGAGCGGCTGCATGAGTCCGGAGAGGAACTGGCTCTTCCACGCGCTCTCGTAGAGCAGGTCGTTCTCGCGCTCGAAGCCCTCCACGGCACGCTCGCCGCGGTTGAAGGCCTGGATCACCACCTGGCCGGAGAAGTCCTCCTCAACGCAGCCGTTCACGGCGCCGAGCTGCTCCTGCTGCAGGCGGAAGTACTTCTGAGACCTCTTGATGAGGGCGCCCAGGATGAGCGCCGAGACCGGCAGCGTCACGAAGGTCACGCCCGCGAGCGGCACCGAGATGGTGAGCATCATGACGGCCACGCCCACCACCTGCGTGATCGAGGTCACCAGCTGGATGAGGCCCTGGTTGAGCGACTGGCTCAGGGTGTCGACGTCGTTGGTCATGCGCGAGAGGACGTCGCCCTTCGAGAGCGCCTTGCCGTCAAAGTACGAGAGGGGCACCTTCGAAATCTTGTCGGCGATCTCCCCGCGCATGCGGTAGACGACCTTCTGCGTGACGCCCGTCATGATCCAGCTCTGGATGCCAGTTGCCGCAGCGCTTGCAAGGTAGATGACGAGAAGGGTCACCAGGATCTGCCCGATAAGGCCAAAGTCGATGCCGCCGGTGCCTGCCGTCGCAGCCTGGACGCCGCGTATGACCTCGGTGGTTGCGTTGCCCAGGATCTTGGGCCCCACCACCGAGAAGACCACCGACGCCATGGCGAGAATAACCGCCGCCACGAGTCCCACGCGGTACGGCCCCATGTAGCGCAGGAGCTTGGCAACGGTGCCCTTGAAGTCCTTGGCCTTCTCGCCCGGCGCCATACGGCTGCCGGGCCCGTGCGGGCGAGGCGCGCGACGGGGCTGCCTTGTTGTCTCGGCCATGCCTACTCCCCCTCCTCAAGGCCAAGCTCCTTGGCGCTGAGCTGGCTCTTTGCAATCTCAAGGTACTCGGGGCAGCTGCGCAGGAGCTCCTCGTGCGTGCCCTGCCCCACAACGTGCCCGTCGTCGAGCACGATGATCTG
>URLM01000070.1 GCA_900548775.1 uncultured Olsenella sp. | reverse complement strand
GGCGAGGAGGTCGTGGTCTACCGCAAGCTCTACGGAGACGGATCGCTCTGGGTGCGTCCAAAGACGATGTTCCTCTCGCCCGTCGATCGCGAGAAGTACCCGGAGGCAACACAGCGCTGGCGCTTCGAGCTGCAGCACGTCGAAAGCGTGGCCAGAAGAGCGTAGGGGACAATGTGACAGCATCCGGCGCGCCGGAGCGCCCGGGCTTACCGCGAGATGCCGTCGCCACTTGGCCGCATCACGAGTTTGTGCGGGATGGGGCGTTTATGGAACGTCGCTGTGCGCCAAGGCAGCGCCATATTGCTCCATGGGAGCGCGGATTAGTGCTCCGCAGTGTAGTTGCACCTGTCCTTCGCGTCTACGGGGCAGCTTTTCGACACATAACAACGTTTCTTGATTCAATAACGTACGATTTCTGCCCCGCGGCCCCGCTGGGCGCCCGCGCGCCGGGCTACCTGGACGCCAATACCAGCTTGCGCGACTTGACCGAGCCGTATGTCGCCGAGCTTTTTCTCGACGCACGGACCCCCTTGGCGTAAGGTTGGCTTATGGACAAGAGACTCACATACCAGGATTACGCCAGCTTTGCGCGGCTGAGCCTGGCGGAGCTCGCCCGCCAGTGTGAAGCGGAGGCGTTTCGTGCCACTGGCCCGGGAGGACAGGGTGTTAACACCACCGACTCTGCCGTGCGCATGCGCCACGTGCCTACTGGAATAATTGTTGTAAGCAGGGAATCTCGCAGCCAGCTCCAGAATCGGGAACGCTGCCTAGAGAAGATCCACGCGGAGCTGCTTCGGCGCTCGCGTCGGCCAAAAAAGCGCCATGCTACCAAGCCCACCAGGGCATCTGTGCGTCGTCGACTTGAAGAGAAGGGTAGACGTGGGGTGGTGAAGCGTCTGCGTCGGCGTCCTGGCATGGACGAGTAGCTTTGGACTAGCGAGCTGGTTTGTTTGGTAGATCCAAGTGCTCGCGGCTGCATCGAACTGCCTCTCGTTACACAAATTTCGCTACTTTTGCATCGAACCCGCCTTCTTTACACGTACTTTCTGGCTACGCCTAAGTAGCGGCATCTCGGTACATACCATATATTGTGTTAAGTGATGTTTGTATAACAATATATGGGAAGTCATATCAAGGCAAACTCAAAAACTAGGTGTAACGAAGACGAGTTCGGCGCAAGAATCGGAAAATTTGTGTAACGAGAGGCATTTCGATGCGGGGAGATTCCCCGTGGGTGGGGCAAGGTCCCCGCCGCTCTACTCCTGCTCCTCCGCGAGGAAGTCGAGCAGTCGAACAATTCGCAGGTCGGGGACAATCCACAGCAAGAATGCGATGACCAGTGCCACCAGCGCAAGGTGGGAGCTGGGAAAAACCAGCGCGATGACAAGCGCGATAGCCTCAAGCCCTAGAGTGAGACGCTCCTTGAGAAGTGAGCGCTTCTCCACCATCGCACGGCGCTCCATCTCCCTTTCGTTGGCGGGGTTGGGCGGGCAAGACTGGCTCAAATCGCGGCGAATGACGCGCTCGAGGTTCATGTACGTGAGCGATACCAGCATGTTCACAATCACGTAGCAGGTGGTGGGCAGCGCCGCGAACCCCGTCTTCTGCATCCAGTCCGTGGCAAGGGGGAAGAACGAGAGCACAAAGAGAAACGCGAGGTTCGACCAGAGCATGCGCCCGTTCACGCGGTTGACAAGCTTGAGCAGGTGATGGTGGTTATTCCAGTACGTCCCCACGCCAATGAAGCTCACGGCATATGCGGCTATGGCCGGCAGCAGGCCCAGCAGGTCGGAAAGCCCATCGCCCTCCGGTGCGGTAATCCCAAGCACCATGATGGTGATGATGATGGCAATCACGCCATCGCTGAACGCTTCCATCCGACCCTTGTCCATGTGGCTCCTTTCGCTGCAATCACGGCGAACTCAGGATAACGCGAGCGTGGGGCGGACGCTTGCGCTATTCAAAGAGCTTTGGAGCGGACGCCCGATAGGCGCTGGGACTTTGGCCAACCATCTGGGAGAAGCGGTAGCTAAAGTTGCTGTCGCTCGAAAAGCCAACCCGCTTCGCAATGGACGAGATGGGCATCTGGCTCTCAGCGAGCAACTCCTTCGCGCGCGTGATTCGATATCGCAGCAGGTAGTTATGGGGCGTGGTCTCGAGCTGCTGTCTGAAGAGTCGAATAAGCTGAGAGGTACTCACTGATGCCGCTGCTGCAGCCTCCTCAACCGTGACCTTCCTCGAGAAGTTGCTTTCGAGGAAACCCTGCGCCACCTCTACGGCGTTCTGCTCTCGCGATGGGATTGCGGATTCGGTGGCAAGGACCATCTCTGCCAGAAGTTGATGCACGGCAAGGCTAACTCGAATAACCTGTGTGCGCCCCTCATCCGAGAGGTTCTCGAACAGGCAATCGAAGCAGGGACGAACGGAGGAAAGCGGGGCATCGACCGGCCGCAAGGCGGGGAGTCCAAGCTGGGACCCAAGGGGAGCTACGCCCGAGCCGTCTACGTGCGCCCACAGGTGATACCAATGGCGGCGTGAGGGAGACGTCCCGTAGCTCTGGGGCTGGCGACAGTCCATAAGGAGTGCCTGACCCTTCTCAAGCATGACCTCCTGCCCACCTTGGCGTATCACGCCAGCCCCACCGAGCGTGTAGAAGACAATGTATGACTCCTTGTTCGATCGCTCGGTGGTGAATCGCTCGCGAGCATAGAAAGCGCCAACTTCCGTGCAGTAGAAAGGGAGCTTTCTCTCGCTGGGTGAGGGGGTTCGTCGAAGCCACGAGCTTCGCTCCTCGACGTCCATTGTGTAGCTGAGCATGAAGCACCATCTCCGGAAATCGGTCTAGTGCGTGTTCACCAGTAATGCGCATTTATCGAAACTCAATGCGCACTATCACTATGGATGGCTCAATTTATCGCACATATCATGCTCTTGTGACACAAAACAGCTGAGAAATAAAAAGCAATTACAGATAGCGCAATTCTGATTCAGGGAGGCACCATGGCTTCGCGTCATCTTGCAATAGACATAGGGGCGTCAAGTGGCCGCGCCATTGTGGGCGAGCTTGACGAGACGGGCCGTCTGCGCCTAACCGAGGTCCATCGCTTTGAGAACGGCCTTGTGCAGCGCGCGGGGCATCTGTGTTGGGACATCGATGCCCTGTGGGAGAGCGTTCTCGACGGGCTGGCCGCCGCATACGAACAGGGCCTCACGCCCACTACGGTAGGCGTTGACACCTGGGGCGTGGACTTTGTCCTGCTCGATGCCCAAGACCGTCGTCTTGGCGAGGCCGTGGGCTACCGCGATGCACGCACACAGGGCGTTCGAGAGGAGCTCGAGCACACGGGCGCCCTCACCTTCCAGGAGCACTACGCGCGCACGGGCATACAGTACCAGCCGTTTAACACGGCCTACCAGCTCTACGCCCTCAAGCGCGAGCACCCCGAGCAGCTGGCTGCCGCCCGGACCTTCCTCATGGTGCCCGACTACCTCAACTTCCTGCTCTGTGGCGAGAAGGCCAACGAGTACACCAACGCATCCACAACCGCGCTGGTAGGAGCCACGTCGCGCGACTGGGACCGCGAGCTTCTCGCCCACCTGGGTCTTCCGGCAGACCTCTTCCTGCCCGTCCGCATGCCAGGCTGCTCGCTGGGCCGTCTGCGTCCCGAGGTTGCGCGCCGCGTGGGTTTTGACGCCGAGGTGGTGCTCCCCGCCACGCACGACACTGGTTCGGCCTTCCTGGCCGTTCCCGCGCGAGATGACCATGCGGCCTTTCTCAGCTCCGGCACCTGGAGCCTTCTGGGCACGGAGCTTGCAGCGCCTGTGACAACGCCTGCCAGCGCAGCCGCAAACTTCACGAACGAGGGTGGTTACCAGGCACGATATCGCTATCTCAAGAACATCATGGGCCTCTGGATGATTCAGTGCGTGCGGCGCGAGTCCGTGCGGCCAGACGGTACCCTTCCCAGCTGGGGCGAGCTTGTCGCCACCGCTGCGAGCGCCCACGAGCAGGGCTTCCGTGCGCTTGTGGACGCCGAGGATGCACGCTTCCTCTCGCCAGACTCGATGGTGGCCGAGGTCCGTGCCGCCTGCGCGGATGCCGGCCAGCCAGGGCCCGCCACGACGGGCGAGGTGGCGTGCGTGGTCTTCGACTCTCTCGCCGCAGCTTACGCGCGCACCGTGCACCAGATGGAAGGGCTTACCGATACCTCGTTTACCAGCGTGAACATTGTTGGCGGGGGCTCTGCCAACGCCTATCTCAACCAGGCCACGGCAAATGCCTGCGTCCTTCCCGTCTTTGCCGGCCCCACCGAGGGCACCGCGCTTGGCAACCTCATCGTGCAGCTGATTCACGCGGGCGAGCTCGCGGATCTCGCGTCCGCCCGCGCGACCATCGCAAGGAGTTTTGACATCAAGGAGGTACTACCCCATGAGTGACGCAAGCACCACCGCCTACGAGGCGGCCCGCGCACGCTACGCCGCCTACGGCATCGACACCGAGGCCGTTCTCGCGCGCCTGGCAGCAAAGCCCATCTCAATGCATTGCTGGCAGGGCGATGACGTGCAGGGTTTTGACCAGGGCGACAACCCCGCCTCGGGCGGCATCATGACCACGGGCAACTATCCCGGCCGCGCCCGCAACTTCGAGGAGCTCACGGCGGACTTCGCCTACGCCGCGAGCCTCATTCCCGGCGCCAAACGCGTGAACCTGCACGCCAGCTACGCTGTCTTCTCGGCAGCTAACCCCTGGCACGACCGCGACCAGCTCACCTACGAGGACTTTCGTCCCTGGGTCGAGTGGGCGCGCGAGCAGGGCTTTGGCATCGACTTCAACCCCACGTTCTTCTCGCATCCCCGCGTGAACCACGGCCTTACGGTGAGCTCGCCGGACGAGGAGACCCGCGAGTTCTGGATCCGCCATGGCATCTGCTGCCGCCAGATTGCCGAGAGGATCGGCGAGGAGCTAGACGACGAGGTCCTTCTCAACTTCTGGATTCCCGACGGCCTGAAGGACACCCCAACCGACCGCTATGGCCTGCGCAAGAACCTGGTGGACGTGCTTGACCGCATCTATGCCGAGCCCGCGCCGCACGTGGTGGACGCCTTCGAGCAGAAGGTCTTTGGCATTGGCGTCGAGGGCTTTACGGTGGGAGACCAGGAGCTCTACGAGGGCTGGGCAGCGCGCCACGGCGGGAGCGCCTGCGTGCTTCTCGACACCGGCCACTTCAACCCTACCGAGAACGTGGCGGACAAGCTCTCGGCGCTGGCGCTGTTCTTCGATCGCCTGCCACTGCACGTCACGCGACCCATGCACTGGGACTCGGACCACGTGACCCTCTTCAACGACGACCTGCGCGAGCTGGCCGGCGAGATTGTGCGCGTGCCGGGCGCCTGGGAGAAGTCGATGATCGGCATGGACTTCTTCGACGCTGCCATCAACCGCATTGGCGCATGGGCAACGGGCATGCGTTCCATGGAGAAGGCCCTGCTCTTCCAGCTACTCCAGCCCAACGACGAGCTCAAGGAGCTGCAGAACACGTTCCAGGACTCGCGCAAGATGCTGGTGCTCGAGCAGTTCAAGTGCATGCCCTTTGGCGACGTGTGGGACGAGTACTGCCGCCGCGAGGACGTGCCGCTCGAGGGCGAGCTGTGGGACAAGGTCAAGTCGTACGAGGACGACGTTCTGAGAGCCCGCGCGTAGGCGCCTACGAGAAGGGAAGCAACACTCATGGCAATGGTTGATCTGGACTTTGTGCAGGGCTTTGTTCGCATGTGCAACGACGGCTGGCTGCAGGGCTGGCACGAGCGCAACGGCGGGAACCTCACGTACCGTCTGAGCGAGAGGGACGTGGAGGCGGCGCGCCCGTTCTTTGACGAGCCGCGCGAGTGGCACGAGATCGGCGTCGCCCTGCCAAACCTGGCGGGGGAGTACTTTGTGGCGACGGGCTCGGGCAAGTACCTGAGAAACGTGGCGCTTGACCCCGAGGCGAACATCGGCATCTGCGAGGTGGACGAGACGGGCGAGCGCTGGCGCGTGGTGTGGGGCCTTCCCGGTGGCAGCGTGCCCACGAGCGAGTTCCCCACGCACCTCATGAACCACAGCGTGCGCAAGCGTGTGACCGGCGGCTCCAACCGCGTGATCTACCACTGCCACGCCACCAACGTGATCGCGCTCACCTACGTGCTACCGCTTACCGACCGCGACTTTACGCGCGCGCTCTGGCAGAGCGCCACGGAGTGCCCGGTGGTCTTCCCCGAGGGCGTGGGAGTGGTGCCGTGGATGGTCCCCGGTGGCGTTGACATTGCGCGTGCCACGAGCAAGAAGATGGAGACCTACCAGGCCGCAATCTGGGCCATGCACGGGCTTTTCGTGAGCGGACCGGACTTCGACACCGCGTTTGGGCTTGCGCATACCATCGAGAAGAGCGCTGACGTCTACGTGCGCGTTCTCTCCTGCGGCGGCGTGAGGCAGACCATCACCGACGACGACCTGCGCGCCATTGCGCGCGACTTTGGCGTGACGCTCAACCCGGCGATGCTCTAGGGTCGTGGGCGCCCGGGGGTGCG
>URLM01000069.1 GCA_900548775.1 uncultured Olsenella sp. | reverse complement strand
GGCTTTGGGGTGTTTGACAGTCCGGAAGACCGTCTGGCGCGTATCCTCTACCTTTCGACGCCGGACAACGTGCGTAAGGTCTACGTCCAAGGGAGATGCGTCATCGACAAGGACGTGTAGAATCCTCACCCTGCCGGTCTCTGGGCCGGCAGGGGGTACTGAGAAGGAATTCGACATATGACGCCGTTCTTAGTACCACCGAAAAACGTCGATTTCCTTCTCCGCAGACAGCCCGACGGGCGGACAATCCGTCAGCTCAAGTCCGTGGCTCTAGACATACCTCGCATGGTCTTGCGATTGGTGAAAGATGTGTGCCACAACCATGAGGTTCTCACGCACCGAGTACAGCGCTACGTAGCGCAAGATGGGCATTGGACGGTAGCCTCTCGCGGCAATCTCGGGAATTCTACTAAGGCCATAAAGGCAGAGGTTCTCGCACAAGAGTTCTGTCTTTCTCTCGAACTCGTCGACAAAGTGACCCGCCGCTTGAGGGCTGGCCAGGTCAACAGCCAGGTACCGCACTATCTCCTCAAAGCCATGCTGCGCGCGTGGTAGAAGAACGAGTTCATAGGCCATAGCGTGACCTGATGTCGTTCACGAACTGCTCGCCGTCGACGTAGTTTCCCTCGCCGAAGTCGCGATCGGCACCCGAGACAATTTGCAGGAGCTTTGCCTTTGCCAGCTCCTCTCTCATTGTGTCGTAGTCACTGCTTCGCATGACGACAAACGCGTCATACCCGTTGCGCGTAACGGTCACCGGGGCATTAGAATCCTCGACCAGCCGCGCGAAGGCTGCGGTGTCCTTGAGGTCGCGAATGGGGACGGTTTTCGGCATCGCCACTCCTTCAATGAGTGTCTTTCGCTGTGGCCAAATAGTACCACGGCAGGAGGTTGCCCGAGGAGTCCCTCTGGGGGGTGAGGGTCAACTGAGCTGGCGTTGTTGATTGACCGATGTAGTGCTGAGAAGGAAATTGACGTCTTCATTGCTAAGAACTGCGTTATGTGTCGATTTCCTTCTCAGTGGCTCCTGGGGCAGCGGCTGGGGGAGCTGCTGCGCCGTTTGGCGGCCGGGGGAACTGCCCCGTCGCTCGAACGCACCGCTACCCCTCCGGGATCGGCACCAGCACGTTCACGTGGAAGACGTCGCCGTCGCTGCTGAAGGTCACACTGCCGCCGTACTTCTCGGCAACGTCGCGCATGGAGCGGGAGCCCAGCCCATGTCCGGTCGGGTCGGCCGCCGTGGTCTGGGGCAAGCCGTCCACCATCGTCACGTTGCCGTCGAAGTAGTTTGTCACGTTGAGCGTGAGCATCCCGCCCGTGCGACGCGCCACCAGGCCAATTGCGCGCTTCTCGGGGTCGGCCACCTTGCGCACCGCCTCCAGCGAGTTGTCGAGGGCGTTTCCCACCAGCGAGTAGATGTCCACGGGGTCCATGAACGCAAGCGCCGAGCCGTCCGCGATGCACGAGAGCGTGACCCCCTCGCGCTCGCACACCAGACCCTTCACGAAGAGCAGCGCGTCAAGCGCGTCATTTCCGGTCTTGAGCCTCAGCTCGGACATGCGCGTCTCGCTTGCCAGCTCCTCGAGCTTTGCCGCGTCGGCCCCGCCCTCGCGCGCAGCCGCACGCACGCGCCGGCGAAGCGTCTCCATGCGTGCGTTCACCGCCTCCACGCTCTCGCGCATGAGGTTGTAGTGGTTCTCCTGGTCTGCGTCCATGCGCTCGAGCGTTGCCACGTCAGATTCAAGCTGCCGCGAGTAGAGCATCTCGAACTCAAGCACCAGGGCAAAGACGCAGATCACGTCGTGCACGGCGCGCAGGACCATGACCAGCTGGATGGGAATGCCCGCCTCGAACAGGTGCTTGTTCTCCATGTCAAAGACAATGGCGATGAGGACAACCAGCGCGAGCACCAGAAGAATCTGCTTGTTCTCGATCTCCACCAGGCCGTTTCTTCGGATTGGCCTCACGAAGAACCAGGAGCACACCGGGTAGACCAGGGCCACCCCTAGCAGGTTGAGTGGAATGAAGAGGGGGCTCGACATGTTGGTCCCCGTGCCCTCGAAGACAAGGAACGCCGAGTAGGTCACGCAGCTCGCGAGGTTCTGGATGATATAGCCCGCCGTCGCGCAGAAGAGCGCCGTCCATATGGACACCTTGTAGCAGAAGACCAGCGCCGCGACGATAAGCGCGAGCATGGCGACAAAGTCCAGCGCCTCCGCCACAAACGATGCCGCCCGGGTTGAGAAGACCGAGAGCACAAGGGAGTTCCTGTAGAGCAAAAACGAGACGAGCAGAATCGCCGCGCAGGACACAACCGCACGCGTCACGACGTGGCTGCGCTGGGGAAGGAGCATCGCGAACATCCCCACGGCCAGCATGAGCTGAGAGGAGATGGTTACGGCAAGAATGAGCGCCGCCCTTGTCATGATGGCTGCGACGATCGAGTTCACCTTCCCGTCACCCCCCTGCCAGTCGGAAGCGGGATGAGCACGTCCAGACGGAAGAGGTCGCCCGCAGTGCTGGTGGTGATGGAGCCGCCATAGCGCTCGGCGACGGCGCGCATGTGGCGTGCGCCAAAGCCACGGGCGTCCTGGCCCCCCTGTGCGAGCGGCAGCCCGTTTGAGAGCCGCACGTCTCCACGGAAGTAGTTCTCGACGTGCGCGCTCACCATGCCACCGGTGCTTCTCACCGTCAGGTCGATCACGCGCTTGTCGGGGTCGTCGAGCTTCTGCACCGCCTCGATCGCGTTGTCGACGGCGTCGCCAAAGAGCGAGTAGATGTCCGCAGGGGCCATGAACGAGAGCGCGTCCCCGTCGGCCACGCAGCCAAGCGAGATGCCCTCGCGCTCGCACACCAGCCCCTTCTCGGTGAGCACGGTGTCCAGGGCAACGTTTCCGGTCTTCACGGCGGAATCGTAGACGCTCAGCTGGCGCTCCAGGTCCGCAAGGGCGTCTGCTCCCACGAAGTCCAAGGCCTCGAGGTCGCGCAGCTGGTGGCGGATGTCGTGCATGCGCACGTTGATCGCCTGGGCGTTTGCCCGCGAGGCCGCAAGGCCCTTGGCGTCGTCGGTACGGGCGCGCTCCATGGCGGCGACGTTTGTCCGCAGGCTTCTCGTGTAGAGAAGCTCGAACTCCACGGTGAGCATGAACACGCAGACAATGCCATGGACCACGCGCAGGAGCACCACGTCGTTCCTGCTTGCGCCGAGCGCGGGAAGCGACTTGTTCACCAGGTCGAAGGCGATGACCACCAGGATCACCGCCGCCACCACGACGAGCATCGCGTGGTCCTCGACGTCGGTGAGACGGCGGCGCCTCACCGGCAGCGCGAAGGCAAGGTATCCCAGGACGTAGACGATGCAGGTCACGGCCGCGCCCTCCGCAAACCCAAGCGGAAGTGGGCGCGCGCCCCGCAAAAAGACGAGCAGGCCTTCCGCTCCCGACGCGAGGTTCTGCAGGGTGTAGCCCGTCGTGGCAAAGAAGAGGGCGACCCACACCGAGGTGTCAAAGAGGGCGAGAAGCACCGGCACCGCAAGCACGAGCACGAGCGAGAAGAGAACGAGCTCCCCGAGTACCCGATTGGGCCCCATGTTGGAGGACAGGCCCGTGGCGCCGGCAATGGCGACGCCCACCAGCGTGAGCACGGCGGCCGCCGTGGCGAGCCCGGCAAGGCGCGCCCAGAAGCGAGGCCTTCGGGGGAGGGGCCAGGCGAAGACGAGCATGGCCGCCGCGATCTGCGCGACCGTCTCGAGCGCGCTTGCCGCAAGGGAGGCGTCCATCAGATCGATCCGCCGAGGTACTTGGCTATCTCGTCGACCGCCGCGCGTCGGCGCGACCTGCTGAAGAAGTACGTCTCGCCCGTGGTGGTGCGCACCTCCGATCCCGTCACGGTGCGCACGTATGCCATGTTGAGCAGACAGCTGTTCGAGATGCGCACGAACGGCGCCTGCGACAGCTCCTCCTCCGTCTTGGAGAGGCTGCCACGCACCACGTAGGTGCTGCCGTCAGCGAGATGGTAGACCAGGCTGTGGTTCGAGACCTCGACGGCAACCAGCTCTGCGGCGGGAATCACGCGCAGACCGTCATGGGAGGTCACGACCACGTTGGTGCCCGAGTTGCGCTTCAGGATGCGCATCGCCTTGTCCATGCGCATCTTGAAGTTGTAGTACGAGACGGGCTTAACCACGAAGTCCAGGGCGTCCACCTCGTAGCCGCGCACCGCATACTGCGCGAGGTTGGTCACAAAGATGATGGGCGTCTCCGAGTCGTAGGTACGGATGAGCGTGGCCGCCTCCATGCCGTTGATGCCTGGCAGCCCAATGTCCATGAAGATGAGGTCGAACTTCGTGTCCCCCGAGGTGGCTCCCAGCGCGGACTTCTCCCAGCTCACCTGGAACTCCACGCTGTTCTCGCGCGCATAACGCTCGAGGCTGTGGCGAAGCGTCTCGGCCTCGCGCTCGTCGTCTTCGACCATGAGTATGCGATACATGAAAGCCCTCCATTCCCCATAACATGGTACGCGAAGGACGGCGCGCACGCGAGATTGCCGGGGCGTCGTTTCTGCCGACCGCCGCGCGTCTGCGTGGCGCCGTTGCAGTCCGCGACCCAGTTTTGACGGATTACGACCTTCGGGTGGCGGGGCGAATCCTCCCGCCTACTGTTACGGATGGAGAGCATTCTCCCGTCTCGACGAGTTCTTTTGTCCGTGAGCGGATGGCCGCGGTGATGGCCATTCGTGGCATGCGACAGACCGAATGTGCCACATTCCGCTGGCTCGCCGAGAGGGGACCTACAGTTGAGGCAGTTGAGGGGCGCGTCCGGGCGCCATATATGCGAGGGAGCGGATTCGATGAAGCATGCGGACCTGATCGGGAAGATGACTCTGGAGGAGAAGTGCGCGCTCCTCCAGGGGGCAACGACCTTTGGAACCTGGGGCTCCGAGCGCCTGGGCATTCCTGAGATGGAGTTCTCCGACGGCCCCAACGGCCTGCGCCACCAGCTTGGTGCGGCAGACCACCTGGGAATCGCGGGCTCCGAGCCGGCCACCTGCTTCCCTACGGCGGTCACGGTGGCCAACACCTGGGACGAGGCGCTTGGCGAGAAGATCGGCGAGGCGCTTGGCGAGGAGGCCGCCGCCCAGGGTGTGGGCACCCTTCTGGGGCCTGGCCTCTGCATGAAGCGCTCGCCGCTCTGCGGACGCAACTTCGAGTACTTCTCCGAGGACCCCTACCTTGCGGGCAAGATGGCCGCGTCGTACGTGCGAGGCATCCAATCCAAGGGCGTTGCCGCCTGCCCCAAGCACTTTGCCGCAAACAGCCAGGAGACACGTCGTCAGGCGTCCAACTCGGTGCTTGACGAGCGAACCCTTCGCGAAAACTACCTCACCGCCTTCGAGATCGTGGTGCGCGAGTCTCACCCAAAGTCGATCATGAGCTCCTACAACCTGATCAACGGCACTTACGCCAACGAGAACCGCCACCTCCTTCGCGACATCCTGCGCGACGAGTGGGGCTTCGACGGCGCCGTGGTGACGGACTGGGGCGGCTCGAACGACCACGTCGCCGGCGTGGAGGCGGGCTCGACCTTCGAGATGCCCGCGCCTGGCATGGACTCCGTGAGGCAGCTCGTGGCAGCTGTTCACTCCGGCCGCCTCTCCGAGGAGGTGCTGGACGGCTGCGTGGACGACGCGCTTGAGCTGGTCCTCTCCACTCGCCCTGCCGTCGAGGGCGCCACGGGCGAGTTCGACAAGGCCGCCCACCACGAGCTTGCGCGCCAGGCCGCTGCCGAGGGCGCGGTGCTCCTCAAGAACGAGGAGTCGCTGCTCCCGCTTGCGGCGGGAACGAAGGTGGCCCTCGTGGGCGACTTCGCCCGCGAGCCTCGCTACCAGGGTGCCGGATCTTCCGCGGTCAACTCCACGCAGGTGGACAACATGCTCGACCTGGTGGGGGAGAGCGGCCTCACGCTCGTTGGGTATGAGCAGGGCTTCCTCCGTCATGGTGGCGACGACGCTGGCAAGCGCGACGCCGCCGTGGACCTGGCGAAGCACGCCGACGTTGTCATCGCGTGCCTGGCACTTGACGAGATCGCTGAGTCCGAGGGCGCGGACCGTCGCAACATGCGCCTGAACGACAACCAGGTTGAGTTCCTGCACGCCATCGCGCAGGCGAATCCCAACGTGGTGGTGCTCCTCTCGGCCGGCTCCTGCGTTGAGACCGACTGGGTCGCCGACGCCCGCGCGGTGCTCTATCTTGCCCTTGGCGGCCAGGCCGGCGCCGGTGCGGCGCTCGATCTGGTGTGCGGGCGCGTGAACCCCTCGGGCAAGCTCACGGAGACCTGGCCGAAGCGCCTGGAGGACACCCCCACGGCGGACCGCTTCCCGGCACAGGGCATGAGCGCCGAGTACCGCGAGGGCATCTATGTGGGCTATCGCTACTACAAGACGGCGGGCGTCGAGGTCGCGTACCCGTTTGGCTATGGCCTCTCGTACACGAGCTTCTCGTACAGCGACCTCAAGGCCACGCCCGAAGGCGTGACCTTCACCCTCACCAACGACGGCACCTGCGCGGGCGTCGAGGTCTGCCAGCTCTACGTTGCCAAGCCTGATCACAGCGTGTTCCGTGCCGCCCAGGAGCTCAAGGGCTTTGCCCGCGTGGAGCTTGCACCGCACGAGAGCAAGCGGGTGAGCATCGCCCTGGACGACAAGGCGTTCCGCTACTTCAACGTGGCCACAGACGCCTGGGAGGTCGAGGGCGGCGCCTACGAGCTGCGCGTCGG
>URLM01000068.1 GCA_900548775.1 uncultured Olsenella sp. | reverse complement strand
GCGTCGCAAACTGCAGTTGCTGCCCAGCAGCGGCACAGCGCGACGCACGACCCTCGCGCAAGAAGAAAGCGGGCCCCGGTACGCGGCCGAGGTCCCGCTCAACCAGACGCGTCCGGGCCGTAAACGGGAGGGAGAGTCCCGGACGTTGGTGCAAGACGGCATAGGGAGGTTGTCGTCGAGAAACACAGTAGGGCCTTGGACCCACGGCACCTCGCATTTGACGCAAGTGGTCGTTCAGGTGACACCATCGGCGAGAGGCACTCCTGGATGTCGCCGCTGAGAAGGAATTCGACATTTTGAGCCGACCGTACGGTGTTATGTGTCAATTTCCTTCTCAGTAGCTCTCGGCAATACCCCTGCGGCATCCATGACCGCTGTTCGCAGCAGGCCCGAGACGAAAATCGGGGCCCAGCCTTAGCGCCAGGCCCCTCGCGGGATGCATCCGGAGGGATTGGGAGGAGACAGCCGGATGCCGCGGCGGCGCCTGTGAGATGTGGGAGAGGTGCCGCACGGCCTGAGAATAGAGCCGGTCGGCCAACCAAGCATGTCCTTGTCACAAGATGCACTTCAAAAGGCACAAACTGCACCACAAGGGCGCCGACCGGCAGCGCAGACGTCGTGCGAAGCTCCGGCGCTGGAGGCGGCATTCGAGGGGCGGCGAGGCCGGTGCGGGGCGCCGGTGCGGGGCGCCGACACATCCACTTGGCCGCGGATTCCGAACGTTTAGGACTTTTCCGAACGTTTAGCCCCACCTAAACGGTGAGACCCCGCGGCCAAGCGAAGCGAGCCGGGCGCGCAGCTCGCCCGCAGCCCGCCTCCGGCAGCCGCGCTACTCCGCGTCGGCCGCCTTCCTGGCACCCATACGCGCGCGAATCGCCCCGGCAACCGCCGGAATCACGGACACCAGGATGATGCCCACAACGACCAGCTCGAAGTGCTCCTGCACCGCAGGGATGCCGCCAAAGAAGTACCCAAGCAGCGTGAAGAGCGTAGACCACGTGATGCCGCCCAGTACGTTGAAGATCACGAAGTTGCGCCAGTGCATGCCGCCCATGCCCGCAATGAAGGGCACGAACGTGCGGATGAACGGGAAGAAGCGCCCCAGAAAGATGGCCACGTGGCCCCACTTCTCAAGGAACTTCTCGCTCTTCTCCATGCGCTCCGGAGTCATGGCCTTGACCTTGCCCGAAGCCACAATCCGCGTCCCAAAGAAGTGCCCAATCATGAAGTTGCACTGGTCGCCCAGGATGGCAGCGACCCAAGCCACGCCGAGAAGCGCAAAGATGTTGAACCCGCCGCCCTGCGCAAAGAACCCGGACGCAAACAGCAGCGAGTCACCCGGTAGGAACGGGAAGAATACGACGCCCGTCTCGACAAAGATGATGAGAAACACGAAGCCGTACGCGGTGAGAGGACCGGCGGCAATCCAGCCCGCAATGGCGACACGCGGGTCGCGAAGCAGGTTGGCGATGAAGTCAACGAATCCCATAGACAAACTCCCTGTTCAGGCAAAGTAGGCCAGGCACGACAATCGGTCTACAAAAAAAGCCCCAGCGGCCGTGGTGCGCGCGACCCATGGGGCATGACAGCGCGCTCGATGGGAACGGGTGCCCGCCAGAGGCCCCTTATGGCTGCTGCCTCCCGGCCCTGACCAGGTTCGAGGTGTTGCGTCACCCGCACCCATCCAACGCGCTGGAGAACACTGTACCAAAGAAGGCGCCGCGCCACCCTCACCCCACGAAAACGCGACAAAGCAGCCAGAGGGACCACTCCGAGAGGAGCATCTGCCGACAAGACTCGCTCCCCTACATACAGAAGCACCCGCCAGTGAGGGAACTGGCGGGTGAAAGAGGGGGGGCTCGGTAAGCTGGATTCTCTCCCGGAGCAATCTGTGTGGTTAGTTCTTGGCGTCGATCTTCTCGTACACGTCGATGAAGTCCTCGGCGATGATGCGGAACGACTCGGCCTGCATGAGCTGGTCCTCCGCGTGGACAAGAATGAGCGAGAAGGTCACGTTCTTGTTGTCGATGGCAGACTGCTGAAGGAGCGACAGGTGCGCGGTGTGCCCCTCGTTGAAGTCCTTGTTGCCGCTCTCGATGAGCGCCTTCGCTCCCTCGATGTCGCCTTCCTTTGCCTTCTGGATTGCCTCAATGTACTGCGACTTTGCCGAACCAACGGTGGCTATGATCTGGAACGCCGTCTCCTGGTTTGCCTCGAGGGTCTCTTCTTCGGTGGCCATGCTGTCCCCTTCCGCGCGATGACGCGCTCGTTTCGAGATGAAATGCCGTGCCGGGTGCCGTGTTTGGGTGACAGTCCTACTCGTCCATGAGCTTCATGGCGTCATCCAGGATCTTCTTGGCGTTCATGCGACCGTAGTCGACCATCGCAATGACGGAAACGGGCTTGTCGCCGGCGGCCTCGACTGCCTCCTTCTTTGCGTAGGCGATCTGGGGACCAAGCAGCAGGCAGTCGGCCTGGTCGATCATCTCGAGCGCCTTGTTAAGCGGGTTGGCCTTGATCTGGACGTCTAGGCCCTGGGCCTGGGCCTCCTTCTGCATCTTCTGGACCAGCAGGCTGGTGGACATACCGGCATTGCAAGCGAGCAGGATGGTCTTCATGGTTAAACTCCCTCTTTGAGTGTCCCATCTCGGTCACGACGGAATGGACGAGAAGAACGTAGCTGGTTTCTAGGCCTCCGCGTTGACGAGCTCGGCCTGCTTGGCCTGAGCGCGCTCGGAAACCTTCATGAACGGCAGGTAGATGAGCATGCCAAGCGCAAACTCGATGACCTGCCAGATGACCGCGACCACACCGGCGGTACCGCCTCCCACAGCCAGGAAGCCGGAGATGAAGACCGGGGTGGTCCAGGGAACCATGACCACGCAGGGAGCCAGGATGCCGGCGCAGGTGAGGGCATAGGTCAGACCGATGAACAGGTCGGGGATGAGCACGAACGGGACGATCAGGGGCAGGTTGTACACGATGGGGTAGCCGTAGATGACGGGCTCGTTGATGTTGAAGATGCCGGGGAGCAGGGCCAGCTTGGCGATGTCCTTCGAGGCCTTGTTCTTGGAGAACAGGAACGTGTCAACGAGGAGCATGAGCGTGCAGCCAGAGCCGCCGATAAGGGCGAAGGTGTTGATGATCTGCATGTTCATGTAGTGGTCAAAGGGGATGGGCTCGCCAGCGGCGAACATGGCCATGTTCTCGGTGATGATGATGGTGAGAATGGGCTCAGCAAGCACACCGGAGATCGTTGATTGGTGAATGCCCAGGCAGAAGAGCAGGTTGGCCAGCGTATAGACCAGGATAACGAACCAGGGGCCTGCGTTCACGAAGCCCTTGAGAGGGGCTGCGATGCCGGTGTTGATCAGCGTCATGAGGTCGGTCGCCCAGATGCCGTGGAGCAGGGCGGCGATGAGGCCAAAGATAGCGAGCGTGATGAGCATCGGGATCATGGTGTTGAAGGAGTCTGCGACCGCAGGCGGAATCCCCTCGCCCAGGTTCACGCGGAGCTTCTCGTTCTCGGAGAACTTGATGAACACAGTGGTGGCGACAAGGCCAATGATGATGGCGCCAAACAGGCCGTTGGTGCCGGTGTAGGTCTTGGTGAACACGTTGGAGACGTTGTTGGAGCCAACGGAAGAAATCTCGTAGCCCTCAGGGATGGCAAGGCCAGACTCGACCTCCTCGCGCGTCACGGTGTAGGGCTCTGCGTCCTTGTCGGTAGTGCTCTTGTAGGTGATCTCGGTGAAGTCCTGGATGGACGCCGCGGCGCTGCTCACGCTCTGGGGCATCATGATGCACAGGGCCGCGATGCCAATGACCACGCAGGCAATGGCGTTCTCGAAGCGCTTGTTCTTGGCGAGGCAATAGCCGACGATGCCCGCAAGAACCACAGTTGCCACATTGAGCGTACCCTGGGTAATGGCATTGCCCCAGTACTGGGCGTTGGCGAGCGCGTCTCCCGTAAGGAACAGCGGGAAGACCACGTTGTTGATAAGAACCGCGATGCCAGCCAGAATGTAGATGGGCATGACGGTCGCAAAGGCGTCGCGCAGGCTCCTCAGGTGAACCTGGTTGCCTACCTTTGCGGATACTTCCGCAAAGCTGTCGAGAAATGACTTCTTCTCAGCGGTGTCCTCGGCCATATTCTCTCCCCTTTCCAAACTCTCTACCAGAGAAACGCTAGTCGACCACGTGGGTCGTAGCTACCTTTTCGAGCCAGGCGGCAGATTTCTTGGGCCGCCTGTTGTAACCGTCCTCAAGGTCGACCTCGACAAAGCCGTAGCGGTTCTTGAACGCATTGGCCCAGGACCAGTTGTCGATGACGGCCCAGTAGTGGTATCCACGGCACTTGGCGCCATCCTGGATTGCACGGGCAATCCACTCGAGGTGGCGGCGGACAAAGTCCACGCGGTAGTCGTCTTGGATGACGCCGTTCTCGTCTTTCTTGAGGTCCTCGCGCTCGATGCCAATGCCGTTCTCGGAGACAAACCACTCCAAATCGGGGTACTCGTCGCGCGCCTTCATGGCAAAGTCGTAGAGGCCCTTGGGATAGATCTCCCAGCCGCGGCTCTTGTTCATCTCCGCCTCGGGCCAGACGTACGGATCGGCAAAGCGAGAGATGCCGTTCTCGTCCGTGTCCTGGGCGGGGGCCTGGACGCGCTCGGGGTGGTAGTAGTTGCACCCAAGCCAGTCGACCTTGCCGTCAGCGAGGATGAGCTTGTCCTCCGGGCGGGCGGGAAGGTCGATGCCGCGCGAGGCGAGCGTGTCGATGACGTCCTGGGGCAGCTCGCCCTTGGTCACGAGGTCAAGCCACCAGCGGTTGCACACGCCATCGGTCATGCGAACTGCCTCGAGGTCTGCGGCGCTGGGGTTCTCGCGCGTATAGGGCGGCGTGAAGCAGTTGATGAGGCCAATGCGGGAGTCGTCGAGAAGGCAGCCCTCCTCCTTTGCCGCACGGTACTCGCGAACTGCCAGCGCATGCGCCAGCGAGATGTTGTACTGGACCGCACGGGCACGAGCGTAGTTCCTGATGAACGGGTACCACACGCCATTGGTATAGCGCTGGTCGGGCTCCACGATGGGCTCGTTGAACGTAAACCAGTAGCGGATCTCCTTGCCAAAGGCACGGAACGCCTTGCCCGCGTAGTGCGCGTACGCCTCGACAACCTCGCGGTTCTCCCAGCCACCGCGCCTGAAGAGGTACGTGGGCATGTCGAAGTGATAGAGGTTCACGAACATCTCTATGCCCACCTCGCGGGCATCGGCGAAGAGCTCGTGGTAGTACTTCTCGCCCTCGGGGTTGATGTTGCCGTCCTCGTCGAGGAGGCGGCTCCACTGGATGGACGTACGAACCGAGGTGAGGCCCAAGGACTTGAGAAGCACCAGGTCATCGTGGCGACGATCCGTGAAGTCATTCCCCGCGTACGAGCCAACGCGGTTGTGGAAGTCCTCGATCCTCAGGTTGGACCAGGTATCCCACAGGTTCTCGAGCTTGCCGCCATCACGCCAATGCCCCTCGGTCTGCGGACCGGACATCGCAGCACCAAAGAAGAAGTCGTCTGGCAGCTTGTAGGTCTGCTGTGCCACCGCTTGCCTCCCCCTTTCCTTCCGGGCTTTTCCGGATGTTGAGTACATGGTTAACATGTGCTTGTTCTTAACTTCACATGTCAGATTATATAGTCAGTACTGTTTTGTCTACATTAGTCACAGGTTTACTTTGAACGGTAGATATTTAGCGGTGTACGGCAGCAATGCGCGCGCGTGGGGGATGTACGGTTTACAGTTGGCATAGCTACTACCGAGAGGGGCAAGACGTGCTCAAGTACCAAATCGTCATCGATGACCTGCGCCTGGCCATAAAGAACGGGACGTACCCCGCCTACTCCCAGCTCCCCTCGGTAAGCAAGCTGTGCGAGCAGTACGACGTGAGCAAGATCACGATCAACAAGGCACTGGGCGAGCTGGAGGCACAGGGGCTCATCTCGCGTCGGCGCGGTTCCGGCTCGTTCGTGAAGAAGGTCGAGACCTCCACCGCCGCCCCCGACACGAACGACACCTCCGGCCAGATGACAGGTTTTCTCGCCGAGCACCAGGCACGCGGCGAATCGGTGCAGACCGTGGTCTACGACTTCTCGGTAGTGCGCCCCCCGCACCACGTTGCCAAGGAGCTGGACGTGGAGGACGACTCGTTCACCTATCACGTATGCCGTGTGAGGTGCGCAAACGATAAGCCCCGCGTGATCGAGTACACCTACATGCCCATCGACGTTATTACCGACCTCAAGCTCAGGAACGTGCAGACCTCGATCTACTCGTTCATCGAGAAGGACCTGGGGCTCAAGATTGCCAGCGCGCACCGCGTCATTCGCGCCGTGATGCCCTCTGCCGAGGAGCGCAAGCGGTTGAACGTGCCCGAGGGCGAACCCCTGCTCGAAGTCGAGCAGGTGGGCTACCTCGATGACGGGCGGCCGTTCGAGTACTCCGTCTCGAGGCACGTGAGCGACTACGAGTTCCACTCGATCTCGACGAAGTAGGGCGCGGGCTCTCGTCACCGCGGCGCTTCTCCACGCCGCGGCGCTTCTCGGCGTTGTTTGGCTTCTGGGCGATACACATTCGCACTCCGAATCTGCGACATCCTGCACGGGTCACAGATTCGGTGCCGAATGTGTATCGGGCAGCCCGGCGCAAGCCATGCGTGGGAGGGACAGCGCCATCCGGCGCGCTTCTCAACCCAGAATCTCGCCCAAGAAAATGGACGAGGGCCCACGGACTGATCAGATCCGAAGGCCCCCACTTTTGGCAGCTGCCAAGCTGTTTAAAGCTCACGCAGGTCGCAGCGCAAGGCCATTGCCAGTCACGCCGCGCTCTCTGCTCGACCTCTATCATTCCCCAATCGGCTTGCCACAAACCATGCCACGGGGGCGAGCGGTCCATTTCATCGGAGAAGCACACGCCGCAGACAATTCGCCCACAACCCGGGCTCGCGGCATTCCGCACGCCGGCGCCCGCCTTGCATGCTCCGATGCGCTACCATGCTGCACGTATGCGACCGTGGCAAGGAGGACTCATGGCTAAGAAGCCCAGCGCAAAGGCTCGCAAGGCGACCGAGGAGGCCGTTCGCCAGTCAAAGCTTGACGAGAAGTACGGCAAGCCGCTCTTTTCGCTCACGTACGACATGAACGAGTACGAGCTGGCCCGCGCGGCAAACCTCTATGGGCCTGACCGCATGAAGGACATCTTCAACGGAGCTGCGATTCTCTCGCTTGCCCTGCTCATCCTGGCCCTGGTAACCATGGGCGACAACATCCCGCTCACCATGAT
>URLM01000067.1 GCA_900548775.1 uncultured Olsenella sp. | reverse complement strand
GCATGGCAATCTACCTGGGACATACCTCGGCACTTGAGTACTGGCGCGGCAACGATTGGCCGCCGCCGGACGCGTCTCGCTCTGTCCGCATCGACCGACTCGGCGCGAGCTGTTCTGTAGAACGAAAGGCCCTGGCCTTCTTGCCCCCGTTGTCAGAGTTCACCCTTCCCTTGGAGGTCCTCGTCAACGGTTCTACCAGGCGCGCCGCAACGGCTCTCGCACATCCCCACTACTGGAAGTGGGGCGGGCTCTTCCTGCCGCTCGAGAACAACGTCTTCGTTGCGTCCCCCGAGGACGCGGTCCTCCAGCTGGCACACGATTTCGACCTCCCTGAGCTGCTCCTTCTCGGCTATGAGCTTTGTGGAACATATCGTTTCCCGGTGCGCGGAGAAGAGACTGCCTACGGGCGTCCCGCCTGCATGACGCCCGAGTCGCTGCGACGCGCCCTGGATGGGCGAGAGGGGATGCATGGCATCAAGGAGGTTCGTCTCGCGCTGCGCTATCTGCTGCCGGGGTCGGGCTCTCCAATGGAGACGGTGCTGGTACTCGTGCTGACGCTGCCTCCGAGGCTGGGCGGGTACGGGCTTCCCACCCCAGTGCTCAACGTGCGCTGCTACATCGACGAGTGCGGCATGACGTACTACATCCCCGACCTCTGGTGGCGGGACCGGAACGTCGTTCTGGAGTACTTTGGCGGCCGTGACCACACGGAGCTGCACGACATGGTGTTGGACAACCTGCGGAGAAATGACCTTCTCGACAGCGGCCAGCAGGTGCTTGTCGCCGTGTACGAGCACCTCGCGAACGGGGCGAGCATGGATCACCTGGCCGCGCAGCTGTCGCATCAGCTTGGGCTGGGCAAGATCGACATGAGCAGAGAGGCGCGGGAGCGCCGGCGCGAGCTGCGGACCAGGCTCCTTCGATGGCAAGGTGGCGTGGAGGGGCGAAACCGCGAGGGCGCATGACGACCACCGCCGTGTCGATGCGCCGATACTGATACACATTCGTCCTCCGAATGTGTATCGACCTGGGCGCGTCACACATTCGTGTACGAATGTGTATCGGGCGTGTATCGGGCGAGAAGTGCTCCCGTCGCTCTCCGGCAGCAACAGGCGCTTCTCGTCTATACTTTCAGGCAACATTCAAACCGAGGGCACGGTTTGGGCAGCTGTGAGGCCTGCAAATGGATCCCGGTTCTACTCCGGGTCAGCAACCAGAACTGTGCTCAGTCGCGCGCGCCGCGCAACCGCCGGCGCTGCGCCATGAGGCTACCGTCGCCACTCGACGGCCCTGCCTGCCCTCGACGCTCCCAAGGGAGCAGATCACAGGGAGGCGGGAATGAACCCCACTGAACCCATGTCCATGCCTGTGCGCCGTCTGCGCGACCGCATTCTGGCAGTCACGTTGTCACTGGTCACGGCGGCATCGATGGTGCCAACCCGGGCGCTTGCCGAGGTTGCGCCAGCGGCGCCGGCCGCCCCGGCAGCGACGCAGGCCGCTCAGGTAGCGACGCAGACGACGCCGCCCGAGACGAGCGCCGCCGATGTCGCGCCGGTCAGCATCTACTCGACCTACCTCACCACCAGCGCAAGCCCGTCGAGCGGTACCTACGCCTATGCCTCCTCGGATACACTGTGGGCATGGGCGCGCGAGAAGGGCGCCAGCGCCCCCATCGACCCGACCACCCTCACCTACCAGTGGCAGGCAAGCCCGGACAACTCAACCTGGGAGGACATCCCCGGCGCCACCATGCAGTCCCTCTCGCTTGCGGACTACGCCGGCCGCTACGTTCGCTGCACGATCACTACCGCCGACGGCGGCTCTTCTCGCACGACGCGCAGCCGCAACAAGGTCGCTGCTGCCGGCTCGGTCAACCTCGTGAGCGTGTCGCTGAGCAACACCGGCAAGCTCGCCCCCGGAGACACCGTCACTGCGTCGGCAAAGGACGCCTCCGGCGCAGACGCCACCTCTAACGCTGCCGTGACCTGGTCGTGGTACGCCAGCGACTCGGCATACGGCACGGGCGAGAAGATCGCTGGCGCCACGACGCCCACGCTCGACGTCACCTCCGACCTTCTCGGCAAGTACGTCTACGCAAGTGCGGACGGCGGCTATGGGGCAGCCAAGAGCTCCGCGGCGGGTCCCGTACAGGAGGCGGGGACAGTCGCCCTCTACAAGGTGACGGTCGACGCGTCCGGCTCGGCGAAGGTCGGCCAGACCATCACCGCAACGGCGTACACCGGTGCCTACACCCAGGCCTCCTCCATGGATGTTGTCCACTTCCAGTGGCAGTGGGCTGCAAGCAAGTCGACAGAGGACTCCGCGTTCTCAGACATCCCCGGAGCGACTTCCGCAACCCTGACCGTTCCCGAGCAGACTTCTGACGGAACCTCGCTCGTTGGCGCGTACCTGCGCGTCAAGGCGACGAGCGGCAACTCCGTTGTCTCCACGAGCGCGCCCTCCTATTACGGGACCACCTCGAAGGATCCGGTTGGCCCCGTCGCGCTTGCGGGCGCCTATGACGTCTCCAGCGTGAAGCTCTCCTCCTCGGCCACAAACGCGCAGGCAGGGGCAACGCTTACGGCGCAGCCTCAGTACGAGAAGGTCAGCGGCTGGGGTTCGTACGAGACGGACCTCCCCTCGGACGCCAAGCTCACGTGCACCTGGTATGCGGCGGATGACGCGGAGGGCACCAACGCGCGCGAGCTCACGGCAGCAGACGGCGTCGCCGGCACCACACTCAAGCTCTCCTCGTCGCTCGAGGGCAAGTACGTGTGGGCCAGCTGCAGCGCGCTCATGGCGTCTGCCCAGAGCGAGAAGACCCTGGTTAAGGCAGCGGGCGCATACGACCTCCACCATGTTGTTCTGTCGCCCTCCTCGGGCGCGCTTCTCACCGGAGACACCGCGACTGCCACGGCCTACGCCTCGCAGCTCTCCGGCAGCAATGCGAACGTCACCGACAAGGATGGCGTCAGCCTGCAGTGGTACGTCGCGGCAAGCGCCGATGCCCCGTCGGCAGAGTGGCAGCCGCTTGACGGCTGCACGTCGGCAAGCCTGCAGGTTCCTGCAAGCGCTGCGGGCAAGTATCTCAAGGTCACGGCGACAAGTGGCGTGACATCCGTCTCGGCGGGGTTTGACCAGGCCGTCGTCGGAGCGAACACGCTTGCCGGTGCCGTCGCGCGCCTCCAGAACGAGAACTGGCGCCCCTCTCTCGCGTACGGCACCGACACCAACGTGAACGACGTGCTTCTCGCCAAGCTGGCTGAGGAGGGCGTTGACACCACGGGGCTCACCGTGCGCGTGACCAGCGTCTCGTTCCAGGACACGGACGCCAACGCCACCGTGGGCATATCCACAGGAGGCGCAGACAACGGCGCCATCACGTACTTCTCGTGCGACACCGACAAGGTCTCCAGCTGGAACATGTCCTCGCTCCAGACGGTGAGCTCGATCGAGTTCACGCTCACCCGCGGTGACGAGACCGCGACGTTCAGCCCCAACCGCACCTTCCGGGTGCCATGGGACGAGGACGCGGCTCGGGCGGTCCTTCAGAAGAAGTCCGACGCAATTTCCCTGGGCTTTGCCGAGGGCGACTCCGCGGAGTCCGTGACGCAGGCCTTCTCCCTTCCCGCAAGCCTGGGCGGTGCCAATGCCACGTGGAGTGCTGGCGACAGTATCGTGTCGGTAACCGGTCAGAGCTGGGACAGCACGCTCACGGCAACGCCCACGCGCGGCTTGGCGGACGCGCCGGTGACGCTCACGGCAACCGTATCCTTCACGGGCTACGGGATGCCCGAGGTCTCGGTGACCAAAGACTTCCCGATTACCGTCAAGGCAGACCCCGAGGCCGTTGCCGCAGCGCAGGCAGAGCTTGCGGCAAAGGTCGAGAACGGCTTCGCATACGAGAAGGTGACCGCCTTCTCGACTGGCGAGGCAGTCGATCCCACGGCGATTACCGGGGACTTGCAGCTTCCCACCACCCGCGCGCTGGGTGTGGACGGCAAGCAGTACTCCGTCACCTACGCGAGCGACAGTCCGCTGGTGAGCGTCAACGGCTACCACGCCACCGTCGTGCGCCCGCTTGACGGTACGCGTACCGTGACCATTTCCTGCACGGTCTCTGACAAGGCGAACCCGCAGATAACTGCAACAAAGTCGCTCGAGTTCACCCTGACGCCGCTGGACGAGAGGGAGCTCGACCGCGCGGTGACGCTCATGGGGCATGCCAAGGATGGGTATGCAAGCGCGCTTCTCGATGGTCAGGATGCTAATGGCGTGACCGGAAACCTGCGGACCTTCCTCGGTGCGTATGAGGATGCCTCGGGCAACCTCGCCTGGGCTCGCGACCGCGCGACCCAGTCCGCGCATCCCGGCATCGTACCGGTTGACCTGCCCGGATACAGCGACATGGGCGGTATGACCTGGCGCACCTTCAAGTCCAGCCGTCCGGACGTTATCTCGAACGAGCTTCTCGCATACACCAAGCCTGCGGACAACACGCGCGTGACCGTGATCTCTCGCCTCACCGATGAGCGCTACCAGGCGTACTACGCCTACTACAAAGATGACCCCACGGTGAGCGACCAGCTCAAGGCCAAGCTGGCGAGCCTTGTGGACCAGGACGTCTCGGCCACGTTCGCAGTCGCTGGCGCCTCTGGCAAGGACGCCCCCGAGAGCATCACCGCGAGCTGCGCCGTCATTGGGCCCAATGGCCCCAACGCATCCGACGCCACCGAGAGCTGGGTGCCCGAGACTTCGCTCTCGGTCGAGCCGGGTACCACCGCAGCTGACTTCACCAAGAAGGTCCTCGACGCCAATGGCATCACCTATGACCCAGGCCTCTATACCTTTACGAAGGGCAGTTTCTCGCAGGGTTACGACGCAGCAACCGGCAAGTGGTGGCAGCTCTTCATCAACGGCAAGTCCGCCACGGTGATGGCCTCGAACTACGTCCTCAAGGAGGGCGACCAGGTCGTCTGGTACTTCTCGGCCTGGGGAGACTCGCTTCCTGGCCAGGTCACCGGCTCGGTGAAGGTGATTGGCAAGGACGACTCCGGCCAGGACCAGGTCTGGCTGGACACCACGTCACTCACGCTCGTGGAGGGCTCGACGGCGGCAGACCTCACCGAGGCAGTTTTTGCCGAGAAGGGCCTTGCGCACGAGTCTGGCACCGGGAGCTGGGGCTGGTACCTCAACACCATCACCTCGCCCGTCGATGGCAAGGAACGGGGTTGGGACTCTAACACCGGTCGGTACTGGCAGCTGTACGTTGACGGAGAGCTGTCGCAGCTAGGTGCCGGCAGCGTGAACATCTCCAACGGCAGCGAGGTCGTCTGGTACTATGGCGCGGACAAGGAGCTTCCTCCCAAGGGCGAAGTCCTGGTCATCGAGCCTGACGCCACGCGTCCCACGGGCCTCGAGGCTGCCTGGCCCGGCTACAAGGGCACGGGCGAGACGGGCGTGGTGCGCGGGCTCTCGACGCCGGTGCCCGGCTCCGGCACGTATGCCAAGCTCGGATGGGCACAGTCGCGCCGCACGACGGACATGTTCGTCAACGCGAGCGACGCGATCGTCGTGGACGGTCACGTTTTTGACGCCGCGCTGACGCAGGTTTATCGCCGTGACCCCTCTACCGGGGCGGTTCTCGACGAGGCGCGCCTTGCCGCGAGTGTGGACTCTACCGCACGCCTGCAGTACGCCGATGGCCTCATCCTGGTGCCGCTGCACGGCGGACGCATCCAGGCGCTCACGGCGGACACGTTGACCACAGTCTGGGTCTCGGCTGCGTTGCCTGCCTCGACCAGCGCGAGCGGCCAGGCCGTTCCCCAGCAGTCCCTCTCGTCCATCACCGTGCGCGACGGCAAGGCGTACTTCTCGACAGCAGCACCAGACGGTGGCGACACCTGCGGCGGTTACGTTGCCTGCGTGAGCCTTGCGGACGGCAGCGTCGTGTGGTCGCACGATAACGCGAGCGTGGGCTACTACTGGACGGGAGCCGTGCCAACGTCTGCGGGGGTGCTCACGGCCAACGACGAGGGTCGTGTCTCCCTGCTCGACGCGGCGACGGGAGAGGAGCTCTCCTCCCTCGAGCTGGGCACGCGCTGCCGCGCACAGCTGACGGTGAGCGGCAACACGGTCTACGCGGTCACGACCGACGGCTCGTTGCACGAGTTCTTCCTGGGTTCTGACGGCTCGTTGACGGCGATTCGCAGCGTGAAGTTTGGCTCGAAGTCAACCTCGTCGCCCGTCATCTGCGACGGCCGTGCCTACGTGGGCGGGTCAACGCCAGCGAACCAGGCCGACGGCGCGCTGTTCGTGATCAACCTGGACAATATGGAGGTCGAGCACGAGGTTCTGGTGCCTAAGGTTGAGGTCGAGCACCAGGCGGGCACCGGTGAGGTCAAGGGCACGCCGCTGGTGAGCGTTGCTGCCGACGGCAACACCTACGTGTACTTTACGAGCAACGCCCTTCCTGGCGGCGTGTACGCCTACCGCTTGGGCGATTCCGAGGCGAGCATCCTCTACCTGCCTCCGCACCCGGTTGATTCGAATGACAAAACTAAGGACCTCTGGCAGTACTGCATGAGCTCCATCGCCTGCGATGCAAGCGGCAACCTCTACTACTTCAACGACTCCGGCACTCTCTTCAAGCTGGACGCCACCGGGACCACGCCCGTTCCTAACGGGGGCGAGGGCGAGAACGGCGAGAACAACGGTGGCTCTGCGGGTGGCAGCGGCAACGCTGGTACCAGCGGTAATGCAGGCAGCAACACCGCAGGCAGCGCCTCTGACAATACCGTCCCGACCCCATCCGCCACGACGCCAGCAAAGCCTCACGTGCCCGTCTCTGTCGGCAACGCGTCGACTGGCTCCGCGACAGCTGACGCCGCTGCGTCAGAAAGCGGTTCGCTTCTCGACAGCTACTCGTCAGAGGACGTGACCGCTGTCACCTCCACCGTGGCCAAGGAGCCCGCAGAAACCGGCAAGACCTCCGCAAGCAAGACCGCAGCGAACCAGGCGGGCCTTCCCATCTGGCCAATCGTTGGCACCTGCGTGGGTGCGGCACTGCTCGTCCTGCTGCTTGCCACCCGCCGACGCGGCAACCAGGACGCTTCCGAGGGGAGGCGCGGCTAGATGTCAGAAAGCGGTATGCAGACTGGTGACAACCAGCCAGCAAACGGTAGGCGCGCTGCGAGGGCGATCGTTGCGGTTCTCGCCGCCATCCTCGTCGCCTTCTGCGTCTGGGCGATGTCCGTCTACGCGCAGGGCGGCGACCCGCTTGCGTGGGCAACGGGCTCCGCTGCGTTCCAGACCACGGCCGAGGAGGAACAACCCACCGACAAGGACGTCGCTGCGTCACAAGAGGCGTCCCAGACCCTCACGGTCACCACGGACGACGTCTACTCAGCCCTTGCCTCGCTCCAGTTCGACGGCACGGACGTCTCCCTCGAGGCGGACCAGGCCAAGGTCGTCCTCTCCGCAGATGGCATCTGGGTGGAGGAGGCAAGCTCCGCTCCTGCGCCGGACATGGCACTTGCCTGCGCCCGGCGCTCCGCTGCCCTTGCGAGTTGGGCCTCCGAGCAGGGCGTGGGCATCCCATGTGTCACGTGGATCTGCGAGGACGGCTCCGGTGCCGTGCGCATGGCCGTCACCATGCCCACGGACGGCTCCCCCACCGCGGGAGACCTGCCTGAGCTTCTCTCGGCGGCAACCGGCTACGGCATCTCCGGTGACGCGTACGCCAAGCTGAACGCAGATGACAT
>URLM01000066.1 GCA_900548775.1 uncultured Olsenella sp. | reverse complement strand
GCAAGGAGCTTGCCCGCAACGGGAAGCGTCGCCATCATGGCCAGGTTGAGCACCGAGAAGTACAGCGTGAACGACGCCTTGGGCACGCCAAAGAACTCGGAGACCGGCGTGAAGAAGATGCCCGCGCACGAGAGGACCAGCGCGCAGGGAAGGCACGTCATCACGATGCACGCGAGGACGATGAGGTAGGCGTAGTGGAATCCGCCGCGCTGAGAGTTGCTTCTCGCCATGCCCTAGGCCTCCACGTCGGCGGGGGCGCCGTCCAGCTTGAAGCCATCCCAGGAGGGCACGCCCGTGTAGGTCATGACCTCCTCGGATCCGTCGAGCGCACGTACCGCGCCAGCGGCCGCGCCCTCCATCTCGAAGTCGCCAGCGTACACGAAGACCGGGGCAATCCAGTCCACGTGCGCCTTGACGTAGTCAACGAAGCGCTGGTCGTGCGACACGCCGCCCGTGAGCACGACGCCGTCGACCTTGCCCTCGAGCGTCGCCGCGAAGGCGCCGATCTGCTTTGCGGTCTGGTACGCCATGGCCTCGAAGACGAGCTTCGCCCACTCGTCGCCGGCGTCGATCCGCGCGTCGATCTCCATTGCGTCGTCGGTGCCGAGAAGGCCCTTGAGCCCGCCGGTCTTGCCGATGACGCCCATGACCTCCTTCTTGTCGTGCTCGCCCGAGAAGGCGAGGGCCGCGAGGGGCTTTGCGGGCACGTCGCCGGAGCGGTTGGGCGCGAAGGGGCCCGACCCCTCGAGGACGTCGTTGGTGTCGACCATGCGGCCGTGCCTGTGCGCCGCCACGGAAAGCCCGCCGCCCACGTGGGCCACGATAACGTTGACCTCGTCGTATGACTTGCCGAGAGACGCCGCGCAGCGGATTGCGCACTCCTTCTGGTTGAGACAGTGGACGTGGCTCTTGCGGTAGACGCCGGGGTATCCGGTGATGCGGGCGACGTCGTCAAGCTCGTCTGTGTCGGGCTGGTTCACGGCGAAGGCGGGCTTGCCGCAGCGGCTGGCAAGGTCGAGGAGGATTGGCGCGCCCAGGATGGCGGGGTGGTTCATCCCGCAGTTGAGCACGTGGTCGCAGACCTTCTCGTCGATGCGGAAGATGCCGCCCCTGGTGGGGCCCATGCCGCCGCAGTAGCCCGAGAAGGCGTCGATGCTCTCGAGTGCGATACCTGCGGCGTCGAGCGCGTCGAGCACGGTCTTGGTGCGGAACTCCCGCTGTTCGGCGGCCTTGTCGAAGCCCGCGAGCGCTGCGGGGTCGTGGCGTACGTTCTCCCGCATGAGGGCCTTCTCGCCCTCGAAGACGGCCACCTTGGTGGAGGTCGAGCCGGGGGAGAGCGTGAGGATGCGATAGGTCATGTCTTGCTCCTTGGTTGTTGTGGCTTGCTCCGGCGCGGTTATCGCGCGGAGAGGACGAGCATGGCGATGTCTCCCACCATCTCCTCGACGGAGGAGCCGCGCGAGCTGTCGGCCACGGGGCGCCTGAAGCCCGAGAGGTTGTGGCCGTAGCCCTTGCCGTGGGCAAAGATCTGGATGAGCTTCACGGCGCTGTTCGCGCAGTTGAGGTCGGGGAACACGAGCACGTTCGCACGTCCCGCCACGGCGCTCTCGCGCTTGACCTTCTTCGCAGCCACGGCGGGGATGATGGCGGCGTCAAGCTGGAACTCGCCGTCGAGGGCAAGGTCGGGCCTGCGGTCGCGGGCGATCGAGATCGCCTCGCGGATGCGCTCGACGCTCTCGCTCTCGCCGGAGCCGTCGGTCGAGTAGCTGACGAAGGCGCAGCGCGGCTCCCAGTCCATGAGGGCCGAGATGTTGTCGCACGCGGCGATGGCGATGGAGGCCAGCTCCTCGGCGGAGGGCTCGGGGTTGAGGCCGCAGTCGGTGAGAGCAATCACGTCGCCCTCGGGGCCCTCGAAGCCCGGCGTCTGGACGAGTGCGAGGATGGAGGGCACGTCAACGCCCTCGGCGAGCCCGATGATCATCTGGGCTGCCATGAGCACGTCGCCGGTCGTGTTGGTGTGGCCGCAGAACGTGCAGTCCACGTCGCCCAGCTCCTCGAGCATCATGGCGTAGTTCAACGGGTTCTTGAGCTTGCGGCGGGCGGCCTTTGCCGAGAAGAGCCTCTCGCGGCCGGCGTTCATGTAGCGCTCGGCGAGTGCGTCTGCCGCCTCGGCGTCTGCGGTGTCCACGATGCGCATGCCCTCGGTCGAGACGCCCGCGCGCTCCGCCGTCTGGGCGATGACGTCTGCGGGGCTCACGAGGACCGGCGTGCCGGTGCCGTCGTCCGCAACGCGCCTCGCGGCCAGAAGGGTGTCCTCGTTTTCGCACTCGGGAAGCGCCACCACCTTGGGGGCCTTGCGCGCCTTCTCGATGAGCTCGTCAATAAGTGCCATGGTCTGCTCCGCCTTTCTGTCTGCGTCCGATGGGAGTCCGTTGATTACTGCTTGGAGGGGATCTTGAAGAGAACTACCGAAGTCACGTAGCCGATAAGAACGAGCTGCAAGAAGGTCTGGCTCCATGCCACGAGCATCTGGGCGGGGCCAACCTGCGTCACCGCCTCGGTGAGCGAGATGATGGTGACGAAGATCAGGTTCTCGACAAAGATCGCCGCGTAGGGACGCGCCGCCTTGCCGTCAAGCCCCCTCGTGAGCGACTGTGCGATGCTCACGGTGGGTATGAGCAGCTGCGCCACCACGTTGGTGGTGAAGGCCACACAGGTGTAGGGGTACCAGGTGCCCCACTCCATGGGGGCTCCCGCGAGCAGGGTCGCGCTCGTGTTGATGACAAGGGCGAGGACGATGTCGTTGACAAGCACCCTTATGTTCCAATCGCACATGGCAGTCTCCCAGTTCCTCTCCGCAATGGTCCACAAGCTAGGTTACGGCCCCGCCCATCCCGCTCCCATGGAACGCGCACCAAATAAGGCGGGCGGAGACGTTACTATGTTTGTGCACGAGCACAGCATGGCGAGGAGGGGTACATGAGGCTGAGGACCGTCCTGAACGAGCTGCCCATCACGGGCTACTACATCCACGACGAGGACCTTCTCGAGTGGGACCTCATCATCTCCCCGCAGTGGAACGTGGGCTCGAAGGGCGTCGTGTGCCTGGGGTCCATGGCCGACTTCCTTCGCGAGGGCGCGCGTGACGACGGCAACGGCATCATGCTCGTCTACGTCCCCGGCGAGCTGGACGAGAAGTACCGCAGGCCGTCCCGCGACGTGGTGTTCGTGACGGGTGACGTCTCGTCGAGCGACTTCCAGGAGGCGTTTCTCCAGCTTGTGCTCAAAAGCGGCGAGCTTGCCGTGAGGAGAGAGGCCCTCTTCCGCTGTTACCTGGACTCCTATGACATGCGCCAGTTCGCCCGCCGCGCCTCCGAGGTCATCGGCAACCCCGTCGTGATCAGCAACACCGACCACAAGGTGCTCGCCGCAGCAGGCGAGATCCCCAGCGACAAGCCGGACATCGCGGCGACCATCGAGAGCGGCTACATTTCCCAGGAGGTCGAGAACCACCTTGCTGAGGCCGGAATCCTCAGCTCGGTGAGGAGCTCTCGCCATTCCGTCATCACGACCAACGTTGCGGACAACCTGCGCTGCGTGACCTCAATCATCTACCACCACCGCCTTGAGATGGGGCGCTTCGACGCCTTCGAGGTCACGAGCGAGATCACCGGTATCGACCTCGAGCTCATCGACTACGCCACCTCGCTCGCCGGCCTCATGATCGACAGGCTGGGCGTCGCGGGCAAGCGGGTGGGGAAGGGGTCCTCCGTCCTCGCGGACATCCTCTCTGGCAAGTTCGAGGACGAGGACGCCGTCCGGGAGCACCTGAGGATTGCCGACGTCCCGCTCGACTGCACCTACGTGTTGCTGCGCGTGGTGGGCCAGCCTGGGGCCGGCCACGACTACTACGCGAAGGTGGGCCAGCTCGTGGGCGATGCGCTCTCGGGCAGCGTCTGGACCATCTTCGGCTCTGCCGTCGTGGTCCTCGTCTCCCTGGGCGGCGCCTCGGAGACGGGCTTCGACGACTACGAGTCCTGCGAGCGGCGCATCGTGCGGGACAGGAACTTCATGGGGGCGCTCGAGCACAATGACATGCGTGCCTTTGTGAGCGAGCCGTTCTGTGACGTGATGCAGGTCCACGCCCGCCTCAAGCAGTGCATCCTCCTCGACGAGGCCGACGAGCTGGACGGAGGGCCGCGCCAGCGCGTCGTCTTCTTCTGGGAGCGCCGCTTCCAGGTCGTCGCCTCGGTGTTCAAGGGGCTCGGGTACTCCGACATGCTCCTCGACAAGCGCGTGGTCGCCATGGCGCGCTACGACCGCGAGCACGGGAGCTCCTACCTCGAGACGGCTGTGATGTCGGTCCGGTTCCCCGGCAGCCCCGCCGAGGCAGCGGAGGCGCTGAGCGTTCACAGGAACACCTACTTCTACCGCGTGAACAAGATCGGAGAGCTCTTCGAGCTGGACCTCAAGGACGGCGACGACCGCCTTGCCCTCGCGTTCACGGCCCGCATCCTCGAGGCGCTCGACGACGGCCTGCCGGGGCAAAGCGGCCTTCCCAAGACAAACTGAGAGCCTTTCTCGGCCAATCTTCTATGCAATTGCACAGCATCTCGGGCGATAGGCTTTTGCCATCAGAGAAGGCCGTCGCACGGGGATGCGACGGCAAGGCTGCGAGAGGGAAGGTTGGTCTCCCATGGCGAAGATCTTGGGCGTCTCGTTTGGAACCAGGAACGGCAACAACGACAGCATCTGCAAGGAAGCCCTCATGGGTGCCGTCGAGGAGGGCTGCGAGGTCGAGTTCATCCGCGCGATGGACCTCAACATCAAGCACTGCACCGGCTGCATCACCTGCGTGAAGATGCTCATGAGCGGCCAGGGCAACATGTGCATCCACAAGGACGACTTCGACTGGCTGTTCTTCAAGATGGCCGAGGCAGACGGCATCATCATGTGCGACCCCATCTTCGAGACGGGTGCCTCGGGCCTCTTCCACACCATCATGGACCGCTTCGGGCCCCGCATGGACACCGGCAACAACGTGATCGGCACGCAGATCGCCCAGAAGATCGCCGCCGAGGGCGGCAAGTCCAAGGTGCCCGACCCCCGCGTCATCTGCCCGGGCAAGCCCGTCTCCTACATCGGCATCGGCGGCTCCGACTGGGGCACGCACGTCCAGTCCGACCACGCCATCCAGTCGATGACCCCCACCTGGAAGGTCATCGACAACGAGTGGGTGCCCTGGTCCAAGCGCGCCCTTCTCGACGACAAGGTCGTCGCCCGCGCTCACCAGATCGGCGTGAACCTGGCCCGTGCCGCCAAGGACCCCGAGCACGCTACCTACCAGGGTGCCGAGGGCGTCTGCCCGCACTGCCACGCCAACGACTTCTACCTGGTCCCCGGCACCGACAAGGCGATCTGCTCGGTCTGTGGCCTCGAGGGCCACGTGAGCGTTGTCGACGGCAAGATCCAGGTCGAGTACCGTCACGACGAGTGCTATGACGAGCGTGGCCTCTTCCGCGCCCACGATACCGCCGAGGGCAAGCAGATCCACGGCGAGGACATCGGCCGCATGGAGGGCGAGCTCGCCCAGCTCCAGAAGGGCGACGAGTACAAGAATCGCGTCGCCAAGTACAAGGCCTTCATCCAGCCGACCATGCCCCCGAGGGACTAGTCTCCGCCTGCAGGCTTCTCTCCTAGCGGCACCGCGCACCGCGCACAGTTTTGCGCCGTGCACGGTGCCGTTCTTTTGTACGGCCGCACATAGCCCGGATGGGCTGGTGCTGCGAAATTACTAACTGTATGGGTTACACAAAGCGTCTTGTTGTCCCAACTTTGGAGGTATGACATGGCCAAGCAGCTTGAAGCCGACGTTGTCGTGGTTGCGGCGGGTCTCTCCGGACTCGCTGCGGCTATCTCTGCGGCGGAGAATGGCGCGAGCGTCATCGCGCTCGAGAAGGCGTCCAACACCGGTGGCGCCGCAAACATGGGCATGGGGCCCTGCGCCGCGGGCTCCCCCGTGCAGAAGGCCTCGATGATCGAGGTAACGCCCGGCGAGCTCTTCCGCCGCCACATGTTCTACACCCACTACCAGGTCGACCCCCGTCTCGTCCGTGCGTACTACTTCAAGAGCGGCGACACCATCCAGTGGCTCATGGACATGGGCGTCAAGTTCAACTCCGTGCGCCCGGCGTTCCGCGCCCGCGAGCGTACCCGTGCCTATGCCGACGGCGAGTACACCTGGCACGTCGTCCAGCCCGAGGACGGCTCCGAGCCCGGTCCCCGCGCTGCGACCACGATGACCAAGCGCATGACCGAGCGCGCCCAGGCCCTTGGCGTCGAGTTCATGTTCGAGACCCCCGGCAAGGAGCTCATCACCAACGACGAGGGCGCCGTGGTGGGCGTGAAGGCAGTGGACAAGGACGGCGAGGAGGTCGAGATCTCCTCCAAGGCGGTCATCGTCGCCACTGGCGGCTTTGGTGCCAACGCCAAGATGATCAAGGACCTCATCGGCTTTGACTGGGGCAAGAACCTCTACTCCTTCGCCGTGCCCGGCATGGACGGCGACGGCTTCAACATGTGCCACAAGGTGGGTGCCGGCCACACGCCCGTGACCATGGAGATGATGTACCAGCTCCCCGACAACATGAACCACTTCTACGTCGAGGGCGGCTTCCGCCAGCCCTGCTACTGGTGCGACCGCAACGGCGAGCGCTTCATGCCCGAGGACGACATCTTCAACACCACCTTCGTGGGCAACGCGATCAACCACCTGCCCGGCAAGGTCGCGTTCTCGATCTTCGACTCCAAGATGCTCAAGCACTGGAAGAAGGACGGCCCGGACATCGTGAGCCACGTCCACCCCAAGGACCTCTACCAGGGCTTCGAGGAGCAGTTCGACCGTGACGAGGACACCTACCTCGACGGCGACGGCAACCACGTGATCGCCAAGGCCGACACGCTCGAGGAGCTTGCCGAGAAGATCGGCATCGACCCCGAGGGCCTCGTCAAGAACGTCGAGGAGTACAACGCCATGTGCGCCGAGGGCTGGGACACGCTCTTCGAGAAGGAGCGCGAGTTCATGCAGCCGCTCGAGAACGGCCTCTTCTACGCCTGCCGCCAGTACGTTGGCGCCTACGGCACGCTGGGCGGCGTCCTCATCAACCAGCGCATGGAGGTCATGACCGACGAGTACAAGACCATCCCCGGCCTGTACTGCGTGGGCACTGACGCCTGCACCATCTACGGCGACTCCTACAACTACTCGATCCCCGGCAACACCATGGGCTTCTGCCTCAACTCCGGCCGCATCGCCGGCGAGAACGCCGCAGCCCTCTCGATGGAGTCCGCATCGGACGACGAGTGGGACTAGCCCGTATTAGCTCGTGACCGGTCGCGCCCCGCTGCGTCTGCGGCGGGGCGCGCCGTCTTGAGAGACCATCATTGTCATTGGAGAGGGACATGATGAAGCTGACCATTGACGGAAGCGAGGTCGAGGCCGCGGAGGGCACGTCTGTGCTCGACGCCGCGCTCGATGCGGGGATCTTCATCCCGCACCTCTGCAAGCACCCCGACCTTGAGGCCGTGGGCGGCTGCAGGCTCTGCGCCGTGGAGGTGGACGGGTCCGGCCACGCCGTCCCGGCCTGCAAGACCCAGGTGAGGGAGGGCATGGTCGTTGACTCCCACGCCGCCTGCGCAGACCACGTGCGCAGGATGGCCATGGAGCTCATCCTGGCCACCCACCCCTCGGACTGCACCGGCTGCCCCAAGTACGGCGTCTGTGAGCTGCAGTCCATGTACCAGTACCTGGGCGTCTCGCCGTCGCGCTGGCGCTGCCGCGCCCGCACCGTCCCCACGGATGCCACGAACCCGCTCATCACCCACATGTTCACGCGCTGCGTGCGCTGCGGCCGCTGCGTGCGCGCCTGCCGCGAGCTGCGCGGCGTTGGGGTTCTCGACTACCAGCGCACCGAGGACGGCGTGCGCAT
>URLM01000065.1 GCA_900548775.1 uncultured Olsenella sp. | reverse complement strand
TTCGGCCACATCATCGCAGGGATGTGCTATCCACCCGAAGTGACGAAGAGTCAAATTTTGTGCAGGGGGGTCACGGCGTGAGGGCGGTCGGCCCCTCCTGTGTCGGCCCCGCCACCCTCGCCTCTCACGTTGCGCGCCCAGTTCTTTATCGGTATCCGTGAAAAGGGCTTCCCACCAACTGGGCAAACGCTGCACCCGGTTCACAGATACCGATAAAGAACGGAGAGGGGCACAGGGATGGCGCGGGGAGGTGCGTCGGAGGGGGCCAAAGAGGGGGCTCCCCACAGCGCGCCCACAGATGGCTGGTAAAATAACCTCCATCTGTGTGTGACCGGTATGCCGAAACAAGGAGCGAGAAATGAAGTACTTCGGAACCGACGGCTTCAGGGGTAGGGCCAACGAGGGCCTGAACGTCGACCACGCCTACAAGATCGGGCGCTTCGTGGGCTGGTACTACGGTGCCCGTCGCGGCGCCAAGGCCCGCGTCCTTATTGGCAAGGACACGCGCCGCTCGAGCTACATGTTTGAGTCCGCCCTGGTCGCCGGCCTGGTTGCGAGCGGTGCCGACGCCTACATGCTGCACGTCATCCCCACGCCCGGCGTCTCGTATGAGGTCATCGACGGTGGCTTTGACTGCGGCGTCATGATCACCGCGAGCCACAACCCCTTCACGGACAACGGCATCAAGCTCGTGAACCGCGAGGGCTACAAGATGGACGAGGACGTTCTCGAGCAGGTCGAGGACTACATCGACGGCAAGCTCGAGGTGCCCCTCGCTACCGGCGACGCAATCGGCTGCACCGTCGACTACATGCAGGGTCGCAACCGTTACATCGCGCACCTCATCGCGTCCTGCGGCTTCTCCATGCAGGGCGTCAAGGTGGGCCTGGACTGCGCGAACGGCGCCGCGTCGAGCGTTGCCCGCCCGGTCTTCGATGCCATGGGTGCCGAGACTCACGTCATCAACAATGCGCCCAACGGCTTCAACATCAACGTCGACTGCGGCTCCACCCACATCCAGCGCCTGCAGGACTTCGTTGTGCGCAATGGCCTCGACGTCGGCTTCGCCTACGATGGCGACGCCGACCGCTGCCTCGCCGTGGACGAGCGTGGCCGCGTGGTCGACGGCGACCTCATCCTCTACGTGTGCGGCACCTACATGGCCAAGCACGGCCGCCTTGCCAAGAACACCGTGGTTCCCACCGTCATGAGCAACTTCGGCTTCTTCAAGGCGCTCGACGCCGCGGGTCTCTCCTACGAGAAGACGGCCGTGGGAGACAAGAACGTCTGGGCGTGCATGATGGAGAACGGCTACACCCTGGGCGGCGAGCAGTCTGGCCACATCATCTTTGGCGACCTCGAGAAGACCGGCGACGGCATCATGACGAGCCTCCGCATCATGGAGGTCCTGCGTGCCGAGCGCGAGAAGCTCTCCGAGCTCACGCGTCCCGTCACGCTCTACCCGCAGCAGCTCGTGAACGTTCGCGTTGCCGACAAGGACGCGGCCATGGCCGCTCCCGAGGTCAAGGAGGCAGTCGCCGAGGCGGAGAAGTTCCTCGAGGGCAACGGCCGCGTGCTCGTGCGCGCCTCGGGCACCGAGCCCCTGGTCCGCGTGCTCGCCGAGGCCCCGGAGGAGGGCCTGTGCCAGGAGGCCAACGCCATCGTCCTCAAGGCACTCGAGCCGTTCAAGGAGTAGAGCCTCTCACCCGCCCACGCCGTCACGCCTGCGTGGCGGCGTGGTTTCTCTCCGTCGATACCAGTTGGGTCGCGGGGGTGCTGCCCGTGGCTGATAGACTCTATGCAACGTGCGCCGTACCGGCGCAAACGCGTGATCATACCGTAACCTGCATGCAAGGGGGCAAACATGTGCGGAATCGTTGGATACACCGGCAAGAAGCAGGCGGCCCAGTTCCTGCTTGACGGTCTGGCAACGCTCGAGTACCGCGGCTACGACTCGGCTGGCGTCGAGGTGCTCTCGCCTGACGGCGAGCTCCACGGCGTGAAGTGCGCGGGTCGCGTCTCGGTCCTCGCCGACCGCTGCAAGACCGCAAACCTCACAGGCACCACGGGCATCGCCCACACGCGCTGGGCCACGCACGGCGCCCCCACCGACAAGAACGCCCACCCGCACCTGGACTGCACCGGCCGCATCGCCATCGTCCACAACGGCATCATCGAGAACTACCGCGAGCTCCGCAGCTACCTGGCCCGCAATGGCCACGCCTTTGCCTCCGACACCGACTCCGAGGTCGTGGCGCACCTCGTGGAGGACGCCTGGAACGGTCCCTGCAAGGGCGACCTGGTCGCGGCCGTGAGCAACGCCGTGAGCCGCCTCGAGGGCTCCTGGGCGCTCGCCGTCGTGTGCGCCGACGCCCCCGGCCAGCTCGTGGTTGCCCGCAACGGCTCGCCGCTCGTGGTTGCCTCCACGCCCGACGGCGCCTATGCCGCCTCGGACGTCACACCCCTCGCAAGCGTGACCTCCCACGTGATCCAGCTCGAGAACAGCCAGGTCGCCCTCCTCGAGCAGTCCGGCAAGGTGACCGTCTACGACGCCGAGGGCACCACCGTCGAGCACCCGAGCACCTTCGACATCGACTGGGACGCCTCCGCGGCAACGCTCGGCGGCTACGCCGACTTCATGGAGAAGGAGATCGCCGAGCAGCCCGAGGCCATCGAGCGCCTGCTCAAGGGCCGTCTGGGCGAGAAGGGTGTCCTTCTCGACGAGCTGCGCATGAGCGAGGAGGACCTTGCGGCCGTCGATCGCATCTTCATCATCGCCTGCGGTACCTCCTACCACGTGGGCCTCATCGCCAGGACCCTCATCCAGACCTGGGCGCACGTCCCCGTTGTGTGCGAGTACGCCTCCGAGTTCAACTACGAGCAGGACGTCCTCATCACCGACCACACGCTCTGCATGATCATCACGCAGTCCGGCGAGACGGCAGACACCCTCACCGCCGCGCGCCGCATGAAGGGCATGGGCTGCAAGGTCTTCGCCGTGACCAACGTGCTGGGCTCCTCCGCCGCGCGCGAGTCCGACGGCGTGCTCTACGTGCAGGCCGGCCCGGAGGTCTGCGTGTGCTCCACGAAGGCCTACACGGCCCAGATGGTCGCCTGCGCCCTCTTCGCGCTGCGCCTCTCACAGGCGAACGGCCACATGGACGCCACCGAGGTAGGCGGCCACTATGCCGACCTCGCCACGCTGCCAGACCTCATTCGCACGGTTCTCTCGCGCGCCTGGCAGGACAAGCAGGCGGCGGCCGTCTTCCGCCGTGCGCACTCGTCGCTCTTCCTCGGCCGCGGCGTCAACTCCACCACTGCCTACGAGGGAGCCCTCAAGCTCAAGGAGATCAGCTACCTGCACGCCGAGGCGTACCCTGCCGGCGAGATGAAGCATGGCCCCATCGCCCTGCTCGAGCCCGGCTTCCCCGTGGTTGCCATCGTCCCTGAGGATCGCGTGCACGACAAGACCGTCTCCAACATCCAGGAGGTCATCGCGCGCGGTGCCACCTGCGTGGCCGTTGCCACCGATGGCGACGAGTCCGTGGCGTCGCTCTGCGAGCACGTGCTGTGGATCCCGCCCGTCGAGGACGAGCTTCTCGTGCCCATCGTCGCCGTCGTGCACCTGCAGGTGCTCGCCCGCTACGTCGCCCGCTCGCGTGGGTGCGACGTGGACAAGCCCAGGAACCTCGCCAAGTCCGTCACGGTGGAGTAGCGCATGGCCCTGGCTGGCATCGGCGTCGACATGCTCGAGATCGCGCGCATGGAGCGCACCATGCGCCGTAGGCCGTCGTTCCTCCGCCGCGTGTTCACGGAGGAGGAACGCGCCTACTGCGACGCGTGCGCACGCCCCGCGGAGCACTACGCCGCGCGCTTCGCGGCGCGCGAGGCCGTGGTCAAGGCACTGGGCACGGGCTTCTCGAACGGCGTGGGCTTCTCGGACGTCTCGGTGACCATGGACGCCCAGGGGCGCCCGCGCGCGCTGCTCACCGGTCGTGCCGCCCAGATCGCCCGCGAGGACGGGGTGCGCGAGGTCGCGCTCTCGCTCTCGTACACGCGCGAGGTGGCGGTTGCCAACGCCGTTGCCGTGACGGACGAGGTCCGGCCCCAGCCCGACGACCGCCCTGATCCCGAGCGCGAGCTTGAGGCCTCTTTTCGTGAGGCGCGTTCCGTGTTGGACGAGCTCGAACGTGCGCAAGATGGGATAATGGCTGACGTGTCGGGAGAGCGTTCCGTCGCCGACACCCAGACAACACAAGAGCAAGGCGAGGCCGGGGGAGCCGCGGACGCATCCGTGCCGGTCGAGCCAGCCAAGGAGTAGAACGAAATGCAGCCCGTACTCAACGTCGAAGACGTCAAGCGCGTCGAGGTCGCACTCACCCGCGTGGGCGTGAGCATCTCCGAGCTCATGCACCGCGCCGGATGCGCCGCCGCCCAGGAGGCCCTTGCCCTGGGCGACGTTCAGAATGCCGTGGTTCTCGCCGGCATGGGCAACAACGGGGGAGACGGCTGGGTTGCCGCCGAGGCCCTGCTCGCCCACGGCGTGAACGTCAAGGTGGTCACGCCCGTCGAGCCCGACCAGCTCTCTGGAGACCTGGCGCGCCAGGTTGCGCAGCGCGCCGTGCGTGCGGGGGTCTCGACGCTGGTGGGGCCGTCTCGCGACGAGCTCGAGGGGCTTCTCTCGGCCTCCGACGTGGCGCTCGACTGCATGTTGGGCACGGGCTTCCACGGAGACGTCCGCGCGCCGTTCGACATCTGGATCGACTGCGTAAACAGCTCCGGCGTTCGCGTGGTGGCGGTCGACGTGCCGAGCGGCCTCTCGGCCCAGACGGGGCATGCCCCCGGCGCCTGCGTGGTGGCAGACCTGACGGTCACCATGCTTGCCCTGAAGCCCGGCCTTCTCTCCGATGACGGCCGCGACGTGTGCGGCTCCATCGTGGTGGCTCCGCTTGCCGAGCAGACCGAGCAGATCGTGATCGAGGCGGACCCAGTTGCCTGGCGCACCGACCTCGAGGACTACCTCGACGTGATGGTGCCGCCGACGAATGCCGTCGACAAGTTCTCGCGCGGCTCGGTGCTGGTGGTTGGCGGGTCTTCTCGCTTTGTTGGTGCGCCCATCCTCGCGGCTCGTGCTGCAGCGCGCGCCGGTGCCGGCTACGTCACGCTCGCCGTCCCCTCGTGCATCGTGCCGCAGGTGCAGGCCCACGTGCTCGAGATCCCAGTGGTGGGGCTTCCCTGCGACGAGGACGGCACCATCTCCAAGGAGGCCGTGCCCCTCGTGACCAGACTTGCCGAGAAGCGCTCGGCCGTTCTCGCGGGCCCCGGCATGCGCGTCTCGGGCGGGACCGTGGCCGTGGTCTCGGCGCTCCTTGCGTCCCCGGTTCCCCTCGTGCTTGATGCGGACGCCCTCAACTGCATCGCCCGCCTCACCTCGGGCAAGCTGCCCGACTTCCCGGAGATCCTCCGCCGCAACACCCCGCTCGTGCTCACGCCTCACCGTCGCGAGCTTGGCCGCCTCGTGGGCAGGGAGGACAACCCGCCCGCCTCGCTCGTGGACCAGCTCGAGGACGCGCGCAAGATCGTGTGGTCGGACGGTGGCTCCGAGCTGGTCGTCGTTACCAAGGGCACGGCGACCGGCTGCGTGGGCGTCGAGCAGGCCACCCTTCCCAAGCCCGGCCCGGCGGCGCTTGCCACCGCGGGCTCCGGTGACGTCCTGGGGGGCATCATCGTGTCCAAGCTGGCACAGTCCTACGGGCGCGTGGACAGCCTGCCCCTTCTCTGCGCCCTCTCGTGCGAGCTCCATGGCTACGCGGCAACGCTTGCTGCCGAGCGGATGGGCTCGAGGGGCGTCATGGCCTCGGACATCATTGACGAGCTGGGCATTGCGGACGACGCCCTGGGGGAGCGCGTGACCTTCCCCGACGCCGACAACGGCGACGAGAACGACTAGGGAGCTAAGGCATGGCAGTTCAGAGCCCTGCGGACAGGTGGGCGTGGGTCGAGGTCGATCTCTCTGCCCTCAAGAGGAACACGCGGAAGTTCAAGGCGCTTCTCGCGCCTGGCGTGAAGATGATGTGCGTCGTGAAGTCCGACGCCTATGGTCACGGGGCCGAGCGCTGCGTGCGTGCCATGCACTCCGCCGGTGCCGACCAGTTTGCCGTGGCCACCGTCGAGGAGGGCGTGAAGCTTCGCAAGGCGGGCATCGAGTGGCCGATTCTCCTGCTCTCCGAGCCGCCCATGGAGTGCGTGCAGACGCTTGTGGACTACGACATCATGCCCTCGGTCTACACGTCGGAGTTCGCCCTCGCGCTGGGCGAGTGCGCCGCCGCGTCGGGCAAGGTGGCCCGCTACCACCTGGCAGTCGACACCGGCATGACGCGCATTGGCGTGCGCCGCGAGGACGTGCTCGAGCTGAGGCGCACCATCGACTTTCACCGTGGGCTTGAGTGCGCGGGCATGTTCACGCACTTCGCAACCGCCGACGCCATCGATGACTGGGACTTTGCGCTGCAGCTCAACCGCTTCAACGAGGCGGTTCAGATCGTGCGCGAGGCGGGGCTCGAGACGGGCCTCGTACACTGCGACAACACGCCGGGCACGGTCCTTCACCCCGAGTGCCAGTACGACATGTGCCGCGTTGGCATCGGCCTCTACGGCCTGCAGCCGGCCGAGACCACGGCCCCGCGCATCCAGCTCGAGCCGGTCATGAGCGTGCGCGGACGCGTCACCCGGGCCATCTACCCCAGCGTGGGCGACGGCGTGGGCTACGGTCTCACCTGGCGCGTCCCCAAGCAGAACATGCAGGTCGCAACCGTTCCCATCGGGTACGCGGACGGCCTTGCCCGCACGCTCTCGAACAACATGGACGTCATCGTGAACGGCGCGCGCTGCCGCCAGGTTGGCCGCATCTGCATGGACCAGTTCATGTTCGCGGTCGACGTGAACAACGCCCGCGCGTACCGTCCGGCAAAGCCCGTGCAGATGGGCGACGTGGTCACCGTCATCGGCCGCGACGGCGACGAGGAGATTACCGCCGACGAGATGGCCAAGCTCCGTGACACCATCAACTACGAGGTCGTATGCGACTTTGGCATGCGTCTCGAGAAGGTCTATGTCTAGGCGCCGGCGTGAGCGCGCCAGCCTCTTGGAGGGCGATGGAGAGATGTCGGTGATGCACATCCCCGGCCACGAGCACCAGGGTCCGCAGGATGTCACGCTCGAGGAGATTCGCGCCGTGATGGGCAACTGCCAGCTCTGCCCCTTGGGGCAGACGCGCACCAACCTCGTGTTTGGTGTGGGCAACCCCAACGCGCGCGTGATGTTCGTGGGCGAGGGCCCCGGTAGAAACGAGGACCTGCAGGGCGAGCCCTTCGTGGGTGCCGCCGGACACAAGCTCGACTCACTCCTCTCGGTGGCCGGCCTCACCCGCGACCAGATCTACATCGCCAACGTGGTGAAGTGCCGCCCGCCTGGAAACCGCAACCCCAAGCCCGAGGAGATTGCGGCCTGCTCGCCCTTCCTGCGCGAGCAGATTCGTTCCGTGTGGCCAGATGTGCTTGTCTGCCTGGGCAACTTTGCCTCCCAGTTTGTGCTGCGCACCGAGGCGGGCGTCACGTCGCTGCGCGGCAAGCTGTACCAGACGGGGCACTTCGTGGTGTGCCCCACGTTTCACCCGGCCGCCTGCATCTACCACTCCGATTGGCAGCCGCTCCTCGAGAGCGACCTTGCGATGGTGGGCCAGTGGCTGCGGGACAACCCGCCCGGCCCGGGGAAGGAGTAGCCGTGGCACAAGAGGCATCGTTCAGGACCGCGTCGCAGGATGAGACCATCGAGCTTGGCCGCGTGCTGGGCGGGCTTCTCCGCGAAGGTGACGTGCTGGTGCTCACGGGAGACCTGGGGGCGGGGAAGACCCAGCTCACCAAGGGCATAGCGGCTGGCATGGGCGTGACGGCAGACGTCACGAGCCCAACCTTCACCATCGAGATGGTCTACCACGGGCGCGAGATGGACCTTGACCACTTTGACCTCTACCGCCTTGACCGTGCGGAGCAGCTCGAGGACACCGGCCTCTTTGACGTGCTGGGTGCCGATGGCGTCTGCGTGATCGAGTGGGGCGAGCAGTTTGCCAACGAGATTGGCGACGCGCGCGTGGACGTGTTTGTCACGCGCCTGGATGCCGAGGCGGCTCCGGGCGAGGAGCCCCCGCGCGAGGTGCGCTTTGTTGCGCACGACGCCCGTGGCGAGGAGCTGGTGGATGCGCTGACGGCCGCAATGGCGTAGGGGGCGGCTGCGGCTTCTCGCCGGCACCTTCTCCTTGTGGGGCTATGGGGCTATTTCCAGACACATAACTGTGTCATCAGATTAGATTTTGTCGAATATTGGCCCGACAGTCCCCCGGAGGGCCTTCTGGCAGCTCCCGGCGAGAATCGCGTGTGCTCTAGTGGCAGCGCAGCGCCCGCCGACGCCTGCCCCCACCGCCCGCGCTACACTATCCCTCGTGATAATGCCACGTCTCTGGAGTCAGATGAGAATGACGAGCGATACCAACACCAAGGGCCTTGCCCTTGCAATCGATACGTCCACCGACATGCTTGCGTGTGCGGTGGTGTCCTGGGAGCCCGGCTCGACCCCGCGCATCCTTGCCGCGCGAGATCACATGTGCCGCCGTCAGGCCAACGTCGAGCTGGTCACCACGGCTCTCGCGGCGCTTGAGGACTGCGGCC
>URLM01000064.1 GCA_900548775.1 uncultured Olsenella sp. | reverse complement strand
GTGAGGAACATCTTCATCTGCTGGGGCGTCGTGTTCTGGGCCTCGTCCAGGATGACAAAGGCGTCGCTGAAGGTTCGCCCGCGCATGAAGGCGAGCGGGGCAATCTCGATGGTCCCCTGCTCCATGTAGGTGGCGACCTTCTCGGCGTCAGCCATGTCGAGCAGGGCGTCATACAGCGGCCGCACGTAGGGGTCGAGCTTCTCCTCGAGCGTGCCGGGAAGGAAGCCCAGCGACTCCCCAGCCTCGACGACCGGCCGCGTGAGCACGATGCGGCTCACCTCGTGCCGCTTGAGGGCGGCCACCGCCATCGCCATGGCAAGGTAGGTCTTTCCCGTGCCCGCAGGCCCCACGCCAAAGGTGATGGCGTTCGAGCGAATGGCCTCCACATACCTGCGCTGGCCGACTGTCTTTGGCCGCACCGGCCGCCCGTGATGGCTGAGAATCACGCTGCCTGCGCCCTCGCGACCGCGCCGCGCCCCATGCGTAACCTGGCCAAGAAGGATGTCGACCTCGTCGGAGGTGGGGATCTCTCCCCCTTCGACAGCCTTGATGAGCTGCGAGAAGACCGAGGTCGCCTGCTCGACCTGCTCCGCCGGGCCTACGATGAGAACCTGGTTGCCACGGACGACGACCATCGCGTCCTCGAAGGCGCCCTCGATGCGGCGAAGGTGACTGTCGGCCGGACCCATGAGGGCCGTGGGGTCAACGGTGTCGGGAATCGTAAGGCGAACTCGAGTGGGTTCCATGCTCCTCCGGGCTTGACGCGGTCAGACGTGCGACGGACTTCTTGTGCACATGGCCCCACGGGGCCAGGCCATAGAAGTCCATCATAGCCAAACGGCAACGCCGAGGCACGTCACAGGGAGGACGCGGCCTTTCCGCACACATGCCCGAGGAGGGTGGTACCGTCCTCTGCGACGCCCGTCACGCGTACGGGGACGACAGCGTCCACAGGAGCCTCCACGTCTAGGATGACGTCGAAGAGGCCTCCGGAGACCCCGCGAAACGGGGTCTGCACGCAGACGAGGTCGTCTGCGCCCACGAGGCGCCTTGCCTCCTCGCGGCGCATCTCGTGTGCAAGCCCCCGCGCACGTGCGCTTCTCTCGGCCATCACGTGGGGGTCGACCTGTCCCTCCGCAGATGCCGCCGGCGTTCCCGGACGCCTCGAGTACCGAAAGACGTGCATGCGCGAGAAGCCCATCTCACGGCAGAAGGAGAGGGACTGCTCGAACTCCTCGTCCGTCTCGCCCGGAAACCCAACGATGAGGTCGGTCCCCAACGAGACCTGCGGGAGAATCGCGCGCGCCTGCTCGACGGCCCTGCGAAAGAGCGTGGTGTCGTAGATCCGCGCCATGCGGGAGAGCGTGGCGTCGCTGCCGGACTGCAGGCAGATGTGCAGGAAGGGCGCGATACGGCCCTGCGAGGCTGCCATGGCCTCAAGAAGCTCCGAGGTGACGTCGGGCGGCTCGATCGACGAGAGGCGCATGCGCCCCACCGCCGTGGTCTCGAGAAGCCACGAGAGGAGCCCGGGGAGCCCAACCTCGCTGCCATCCGGAAGAACGGAGCGATAGACCCCCAGGTTGATGCCCGTGAGCACGACCTCGCTCGCCCCTCGGTCAAGCGAGCGGAGCACGAGCTCCCGTACGCGCGACGCATCAACGGAGCGCGAGGCGCCGCGGGCCTTCCACACGATGCAGTAGGTGCAGCGGTTGTCGCAGCCGTCCTGGATCTTGATGCCGGGGCGCGTGCGTCCGGTCGGTGTGGGGGTCGAGGAGGCCGACCCATGGCTGGCGAGAAGCTCCCCGTCATCGCCGACGGCGAGCCTGCCCGCCCCCAGCCCGTCGAGCACCGCGTCGGAAACGCGGGACTTGTCGCGAACTACGGTCACGTTGGGTGCGAGGGCGGAGAGCTCATCGGCAAAGAGGTTGGCGACGCAGCCGGTGGCAACGACGAGCGGTGCCTGGGGAAGCGAGGCGGCATGTCGCACCGCCTTTCTCGCCTTGGCCTCGGCCTCCGCCGTGACGGCGCAGGTGTTGATCACCACGGCCTGGGCCTCGTCCTCGGGAAGCACCTCGAGGCCAGCGCGAGCCAGCTCGTCGGCAATGAGGTCCGTCTCGACGCGGTTGACGCGGCAGCCGAGGTTGACATAGGTGACGCCGGGCATAGTGGCGCTGGAGCCAGGCGCTGCGGCCGCGCCCGGCCGAGGGGTGGGGTCGCTCACCTGCGCCCTCCCCTGCCACGGGCACGCGACTTCCTCTTGGCGTCCTTGAAGGGGTTCTTGGGCGCTGCCCAGCGCTCGCTAGCGAAGTGCTCGGCCTCCTCGTCCCTTGCGGGGGAGTCGCCCTCCTCCTCGGCGCGCGCCTCGCCATCAGGGCCATTGCCCTCGTCACCGAGGGTGCGCTCGGCCACGATGCCGGCGATGTCGAGCAGCTGGCGCTTGTCGAGGTCGGTCGGGACGACCACCTGGACCACGGCGATGAGGCTGCCACGCGAGATCATCCCCTGGCGCGGCATGCCGCGGCGCTCGACCCTGATCTGCTGCCCGTACTGGCAGCCAGCGGGAATCTCTACCTTGACGCGCTCGTCCTTCATGATGCCGTCGACCGTCACCGTGGTTCCCACGATGGCCTCCAGGGCATCGACGCGCACGGTGGTGTAGAGGTCGTCCCCCTGGCGCTCGAAGCGCTCGTCCTGGGCGACCTCGATGCTCACGACCAGGTCGCCCGAGGCATCGCCGCGCACGCCCGCCTCGCCCTTGCCGGCAATGCGGATGGTCTGACCGGAGTGGACGCCAGCAGGCACCTTGACCTCGACGGTCTCGCGCGACGGCGTCCGGCCCTGGCCCTCGCAGGTCTCGCAGGGCTTGTCCACGACCTTGCCCGAGCCGTGGCACACGGGGCAGGTTGTCTGCGTCTGCATCTGGCCGAATATGGTGCGCTGGACCTCGATGACGCGCCCGGTGCCGTGGCAGCGGTCGCAGGTGCGCTCGTGGCCGCCCTCGGCGACGCCGGTGCCGCCACAGTCGTCGCAGGGGGCAAGGCGGTCGTAGGCGAGCGTCTTCGTGACGCCGGAGGCGGCCTCGGCGAGGGTCACCGTGAGGCGGATGCCCATGTCGCGGCCACGCGTGCGTGCGGCCCTGGCGCTTCCGCCCGAGGCCCCGCCGCCGAAGAAGGAGTCGAAGATGTCGTTGATGCCAAAGCCAGACCCGTTGAAGATGTCGGACATGTCAACGTAGTCCGAGCCAAAGCCCGCAGGGCCGTTCTCGTCGCCATAGCGGTCGTAGTTCGCGCGCTTCCGCTCGTCGGAGAGGACCGAGTAGGCCTGGTTGACCTCCTTGAACTTCTCCTCCGCGTTGGGGTCGTCGGAGACGTCGGGGTGGAGCACCCGTGCCTTCTTGAGAAAAGCCCGCTTGATCGTCTTAGCGTCCGCGTCACGAGGCACGCCCAGGACCTCGTAGTAGTCCTTCTTCGAATCCAATCTCACCAAACTCCCGATACCGCCCCGACCCCCGGGGCAAAACCTGCAGATAGGGCACCGCCACAGCGGCGCGTACAAGGGTCTTCTCTACCCAAAGGCGCGGTAGCCGAACGCGAGAAGGGCCGCGTTTCGCGTGGCCCTCGGCATCCGCCTCGCGCGCGGCCTACCAGAGGAAGCCGTAGTACCTCACGCCGGGACCCGCCGCCGTGCACGAGAACATCGAAGCCATGAGCAGGGCGATGAGCAGCCCGTTGGCAGCACCGTTGCCCAGGGAGGCAAGGGCGTTTCTCCACCAGCGCGAGTTGGTCTTGAACCCACCGCCACGTACCACGAACGCAACACCAACCGCGGCGATAACGAGAATGAAGGCGAGAAGCCCCATAAGCGAGTTGGAGAGCGCTCCAAAGACGAGGAACGGCAGGTCAAAGCCAAGAATCCTGAAGCCCGATACCTGATACGGGTTGAGCCGCTCCTCCGGGACCACGACCCGGCAGACGAAGTCGCCCGACGCAGAGCCGTTGGTCCCCGCGTTGCCCATGCCCTTCACGCGGATGAGGTCGCCGTCGTGGGAGCCGGCAGGGACGCTCACCACGACCTCGCTCGCCGTGAGGACACGCCCCGAGCCTCCGCAGGCGTCGCAGGGGTCTGCGACCACCCGGCCGGTCCCCTCGCACTCCGGGCACTCCATGTCCATGACGCCGAAGCCAAAAAGACCGGTGAGGTCAACCGAAATGCGGCCGGTGCCATGGCAGGTCGGGCACGTCTCGGAGTGCTCCGCCTGGACCGACCCCTTGCCGTGGCACACCTCGCATGCAGCATAGCGCTGATAGGTGACGCCTCTGCTGGCGCCCTTCTCGGCCGTGGCGGCGTCGAGCGTGAGGTCGAAGATGACGTCGGAGCCAACGCGCGGGTTATACGAGCGCGAGCGCCCGCGCGAGGAGGCGCGGCGAGAGTAGCCGTTCGTGCCAAAGGGAAAGCCCCAGCCAAAGGGGTCTCCCCCACCGTAGCCGTAGCCGCCGGCATAGGGCGAGCCGGTGGTGCCAGTCGAGCCCGCGAAGGGAGAGCCCGAGCGCATGGCGTCGTAGCGGGAGCGCTTCTCGGGGTCAGAGAGGACGGCGTAAGCCTCCGAGACCTCCTTGAACTTCTCCTCTGCGTCCGGTGCCTTGTTGACGTCGGGGTGAAGTTTGCGGGCCTTCTGCTGGAAGGCCTTGCGGATGTCTTCTGTCGAGGCGTCCTTGTCGACGCCGAGGATTGCGTAGTAGTCCTTGTCGTTCATCGAAGCCATGCGAAGTCTCCTGCCGGATGTGTGGGCGGGCCCTCCATGGGTCCGACTTCGCACGATTGTAGCCGGAAGGTGCCGCTTCTATACAGGATGCGAGCGCCCCCAACGCATTCCCCACGCGAGACAAAGGGGCGGCCCCTTTGTCTCATCTACCTGCGAGCAGCGGCGGAGAGGTCGATGCCGATGGGGCGATACGTCACGCCGCACTCGTCGAGGACATGCTTGGAGATGAGGTTGTCCTCGGTGCCCTCGTACTTGTCGTCGAGATAGACGACCTCGCCAACACCCGCCTGGACGAGAGTCTTCGCGCACTCGTGGCAGGGGAAGAGCGTCACGTACACGGTGGCGCCTGCCATGTCCTTGAGGGAGCCGCGATAGTTGAGGATTGCGTTTGCCTCCGCATGGATAACGTAGCTGTGCTTGTCGTAGAGGGGGTCGTTCGAGGTGCCCCAAGGGAAGTCCGCGTCGGCGAGGGCGGAGGGCGTGCCGTTGTAGCCAACCGAGAGGATGCGATGGTTCGTGTCTGCGATGCAGGCTCCGACCTGCGTGTTCGGGTCCTTGCTCCTCAGGCTCGCCGCAATGGCGACCCGCATGAAGAACTCATCCCAAGAAATGACGTCGGTTCTCTCACCAGCCATGATCTCCCCTTCATTCCCCGCGCTCCCGTTAGGGGCGCAGATACGCAGCTGGCCATAGCATGGCGTGCGAGGCGCGACAAATCAAGAGTTTACGTTGCGGTGGGGTCGGTAGGAACGGTGGCGTTTGCCGGCCGAAGCAGGGGTGGTGCCGGAGGGCGCGTTATCGCAACGAGCACGCACGAAACCTCGCTCCCGGCGAGAATTCGACGCCAGTGGGCGCTTCTCGTACGCGATCCCGTCGAGAACCCCGGCTTCGGCGTCATTTCGGCGCCGAAGGGCACATCTCGTACGGAATTCCGTCGGAAGTCCCCGCTCCGGCGAGAATTCGACGCCGGAGGGCGTATCTCGTACGGAATTCCGTCGGGAACCTTCCTTCCGGCGCCGTTTTCTCGCCGGAGGGCGCGTTATCGCAGCTGCGGCGTACAAGAACCTCCTTCCGGCGTCTCAGCCTCGCCGAAGGGCTCGCCCTTGCGGAAACGTGCAACGAAGTGAGCCCCCTGCGTCACCCGGGAACAAGGCCCTCGGAACCGCTACGAGCTCCGCCTCGCAAACGTCTCGGTGTCTCCCGCAAGGTCCCACAGCTCTCCATAGAGCTCGTTGCCCAGGAGCCACCCCTTCTCCGTGGGCGAAAGGGAGTCGGAAAGGTAGCCCTCCTCCATAAGGCGATCGAGCGTCACCTCAAAAGCGTCGCCGAGAAGGTCCTGGGCATATGAGACGAGACCCTCATCCAGACCCCGAGCAAGACGAGCCCCGAGCATAAGGTCTTCGGCAACCGCCTGTCGCTCGGTAAGGAACTCCTCCTCAAACTGAACGGAAGAAAGACGGGCATCCTGGGCAATTGCTTCCCTACCTGAGAGAACTTTGAGCCGCACACGGGTCATACCCTCAGGTAAAGGTCCAAGTTGAGGACATATCTCGAGCAATCTTTGGTAACCCTCGACCGTGAGCATCGATGCAGCTCCGGTGCCCAACCCAAGATACGGCCTTCCTGTCCAGTAGGCCTTATTGTGGGCGCATTCCTCCTCAGGAGAACGAGCATAGCTCGCTACCTCGTACCTGTGAAAACCATAACCCTCAAGTACTAGTTGAGCTTGCTTCATCCTTGAGGCTTGGGCATCTGGAGAGTTCCATGAGGGTTGCTCGTCCCCCACCCTCCGCTCCAAGGGAGTTCCCTCCTCGATCTGAAGGGGATAGACGCTCACGTGCCCCACACCAAGAGAGACAGTTTTCTCCAGAGTGGCTTCCCAAGTTTCCGGCGTCTGCAGAGGGATGGCGCACATGAGGTCGCACGAGACCTTCATCCCGGTCGCAACGGCCGCGCAAACCCGTTCTTGCGCCAAGTGCGCATCGTGGACTCTGCCCAACTCCGCAAGCTCGGCGTCCTTGAGGCTTTGGACGCCTATGGAAAGCCTCGTGCAGCCAGCGGCAGCAACGGCTGCGAGAACCTCGTCCGATAGCGAGTCCGGGTTTGCTTCACAAGTTAGTTCCTTTAGTTCCGACGCGTGGCATTTGACGGCGCGGACAAGCCCTCCTAGTCCCTCCCCCAGAAGCGTCGGGGTCCCTCCGCCAATGTAGGCCGTCTCGCACCCACCCAGAAAGCCGAGATGCGACACCTCCTCGACCTGCCGCCCTAGAGCGACCGCATAGTGCTGAGGAAGCAGGTCTTCGCGCGGCGTTGCCCAGGAGGCGAAGTCGCAGTACGCGCACTTCCTGACGCAGAAAGGGATGTGCAGGTAGAGGGCATGGGCACCATCCGCGTGAAGACGGGGGGCCCAACTGGTGCCGGCAGCGCCCACGCCGCTATCCAGCATCTTCGAGCATCCGTTCGGCAACATCTGCAACTGCAAGGTAGTCGTCGAGGGTCTGGCATGTCACGGCCATCCCCCGCAGCCGAGCTGCCTCGGGCATGCCGCGCAGGTACCATCCGGCAAGGCTTCGCGCCCTCTTGAGGTTCGCCCCCGTGGCCTCGAGAAGCCTCACGTGACAGCGAAACGCAGCGATCTTCTCGCGCGAGTCATGCGCAGCCGGAGGACGACCGGCGAGAACGTCACGGGCATCCCCGAAGATCCAGGGGTTCCCGTAGCTTCCCCTGGCGATCATGACGGCAGAAGCCCCGGTCTCCAAGAGCATGCGAGTTGCCGCCTGGGCAGACGAGACATCCCCGGATCCAATAACAGGCACGCTCACGGCCTGGGCCACGCGTCTCACGCAACCCCAGTCCGACTCCCCATGGTAGAGCTGGTTGGCAAAGCGCCCGTGCACCGCAATTGCGGATGCGCCGGAATCTTCCATCGCGCGAGCGAACTCGGGCGCCACTTCCTCCCCTATGCGCCTGCCACGGCGAATCTTCACCGTCACGGGCACGCGGGAGTCCACGCCATCGATGCACGCGCGGACGAGCTCTGCGGCCAGCCTGGGACTGTCGAGCAGGGCTGAGCCCTCCCCTTTCTTGGTCACCTTGGGGACGGGGCAGGCCATGTTGACGTCGATAAGGGCGAGCCGCTCCCCCAGGCGCTCAGAAACGCTCGCGGCCGCCTCGCGGAAGAGCTCCGGCTTTGATCCAAACAGCTGCACGGCGATGTCCGGCTCGGTCTCTGCCGGATCCACCAGCTCCCAGGTCTTCTCGCCGCCATAGTGCAGGCCAGCGCAGGAAACCATCTCGGAGTAGGCAAGCCCAGCCCCACCGGCGCGCGCCATGGTGCGGTAGGCCGCATCCGAGACCCCGGCCATGGGCGCCATGAGGAATGGATTAACCGTAAACCTCGACTTTAGGTTCACTCTATCTGTCTTCGCAGGCTGAGGAGCCGATTCGCCGAGAAGCCCAGCCGTCGGCCCCCATTCGGCAAGAACTTGGGCTGGCGTCATTCGTCGTCCACCTTGAGGACGGCAAGGAAGGCTTCCTGCGGCACCTCGACGGAGCCGATGGACTTCATGCGCTTCTTGCCCTCCTTCTGCTTCTCGAGGAGCTTGCGCTTGCGGGAGATGTCACCGCCGTAGCACTTGGCGAGAACATCTTTGCGAACGGCTTTCACGGTGGAGCGCGCGATGATCTTGTTGCCGATGGCCCCCTGGATGGGCACCTCGAACTGCTGGCGCGGGATGATCTCTTTGAGCTTGTCGCAGAGGCTTCGGGCCATGTCGTAGGCGCGGTCCCTCGGGACGATGAACGAAAGGGCGTCCACCTCCTCGCCCGAGAGGAGGATGTCGAGCTTCACGAGGTCGCTCGTGCGGTAGTCGCCAATCTCGTAGTCGAGGGAGGCATAGCCCTTGGTACGGCTCTTGAGCTGGTCGAAGAAGTCGAGAATGAGCTCGGCCAGCGGGATGTCAAAGTGAATCTCCACGGACTTCTCCGAGAGGTAGACCATGTCGCTCGTCTCGCCACGGTGGTCGACCAC
>URLM01000063.1 GCA_900548775.1 uncultured Olsenella sp. | reverse complement strand
CTTTTGCCAGCCCATTCCTTCGAGGATAGAGGCTACCTAGATTCCCCCTCCGGAAACATCCCCACAGACTATGGCGAACTCCCAAATGTGGTTGGCATGCGGGCAGACGCAGCAGCCTCCGAGGTCGCTCAGGCGGGCTTTTGCCCCTTATTTGAAGCGCAGGCCTCCGAGTTGCCTTCGGGCAAGGTCCTTGAAATCAAGAATGCGAAAAGCGCGGCAGGACTTGGGGCGGGCATCTCCATCTTTTCCTGGGGAGAGGGCTGCACTTCCGGCTATAACTTGGAGGGCGACTGGAAGGCGAGCGTGGTATTGGTGGTAGCGACTTGACCGCTCATCCAGTCAAACGCCCGTCTGCTGGCCAATCTTTGTAGCATCTTTCGCTGATGACAGATTTGCCACAGCCTAATTCGCTACCTTGTAGCCGCAACGTGTTGCACAACAGCAATGATTGCTACGAGGGGTGAGCCTATGCTTGATTTCGAAAGTACTAATGTCTCGCGGAGAGAGCTGATCGCTATCGCAGCGAGTGCATTTGCACTGGCGACAATTTCGCCCAACGTAGCAAGAGCAGAGGAGGCTGGCGCCTCGGATGCATTATTGATTCCAGGAAGTGAGGGAGCTCGTTGTCGATGAGAAGAGACAGTCAAGCGAACGTCACTTCAAGGCGAGCCTGTATATTTCGGGCTCGAAAATGAGGCGTACCAGGTATTTCCAGATGCATCTCGAGTCATTGGATCTCAGCGCACCGTCAGCACTTCGAAGAACCTGATGATTGCAGGCCTACCGAACATCATTATCATTTCCGCAAATTATGGGGTGACTTCAGCAGGGAAGATATCACCACACAACTGGGCAGCAACCTATGTTGGAGATTTCTACTGTGAGTTTTACGCTTCGTTCACCGAGCATTTTTACTAAGAGCAATCGAGGCGAGTGGCCATGGTATACGGGCTTGGATTTCCTGAGCTTATCATCACGTTTCTCGTGACGTATGCACCGGTGCTTATTTGCCTTGTTGTTGCTGTCGCAGCAATTACGTGGCTGCTAAGGAATAAGCGCCACTAATCCCTAACGATTAGAATCCTGAGGTAGATTCGCGCTCTTCTCGCGAGAACATGTGAAAATTACTCGATGAACACTCGAAGCCAGCACATCGGGGCAAATAGAGGGTTCCACAGGCGGTGGCTCTGCTATACTGCTCTAGTTGACCTCGCCGTGTCTGGTGCGGAACCCCCACTTCCCACCTACCTAGTTCTTAAGAGGCCTCTAGGAACAAGATTTTTGAAAGGATCCGCACCGTGGCAAACATCAAGTCTCAGAAGAAGCGCATCATCACCGCCGAGAAGGCCCGTATGCGCAACAGGGCAGTCCGCTCCGAGCTGAAGACCTACGTCAAGAAGGTTCATGCCGCCGTCGAGGCCGGCGACGTCGATGCCGCCCAGGCCGCTGCCAACGCTGCCTGCCGCAAGCTCGACAGGGCTGCCGCCAAGGGCATCATCCACAAGAACCAGGCCGCCGACCGCAAGTCCGGCGTCCAGAAGCTCGTCAACTCCATGAAGTAGAGTTGCCCTCTGAGATGGCTTGAGTATATTTGAGCCCGGCACATGGCCGGGCTCTTTTTTTGGCGAGAAGCACCGTGGCATCGCACCCTGCGGCGCAGGCGTCTCGGCAAGCGCAGCTACCTGCCCACGCCACAGATGGTTGCGATGAGCGAGAGAAACGCAGACTCAGAATCCGCAGAGCCCTTGAGCGCCCGCTCGCAGCTCGCACAGGCAGAAAGGTCTTGCTCTAGCTCCCCCGGCGCGAAGCGGCGTGCCCACCGGACGTAGTTCCTCACCTGCCAGTCCTGCTTGCCCAGGGCCCTGGCGACGCCTGCACCCTCGCCGCGGGAGTCTAGCGCACGCGCACAGATGAGTTCGCGGATGCGGATGGTCACCAAGGTGAGAAGCCCCACCTGAGAGGAGCCCCTGAGGAGTGCGTAGAGCTCCAGTGACCGGCGGGCGTCCCTCTCGCTCAGACGGTCAAGGAACTCCCACGGCTTGACCTCCACCACCCTCGCGACGTTTCGCTCGACGTCGGTGAGCGTCACCTGGCCCTGCCCACCCTTGAGTGCCGAGAGCGTGCGCAACTGCGTGTCGAGCATGGTAGTTGACTCCCCAGCGCGGTCCACGAGGGCGCGCGAGGCATCCGGGTCAATCGCCAGGCCGTGCGAGCGTGCGAGCTTCTGCACGTAGCCTGGAAGGTCCCTTCTCGTCGCAGGCGTGCAGTCGATGACCGCTTTGGGGCCGACCTTTGCGACCGCCTTGTAGAGACGGGTGGACTTCGCCAGCGTTGTGGCCGAGAGGAGCAGCGTGCAGGCTGGGTTGGGGTCTTTGAGATAGCTCACGAGCGCTTCCGAAACTGGCTTGGGGAGCTTGTCGGCAGGCTCGATGATTACGATGCGCGGCGAGTTGCCCACGGGCATCGTGTTGAGGGAAGAGAGGACGGCAGTTGGGTCCGTGTCCGCCGTTGGCGCAATCTCGTCCAGGTTGAATGCCGCAAGCCCCTCGTCAAGGTAGCCCTTGAGACGCGTGACCGCGCTCTTGCGCTTGAGCTCGTCCGCACCAACCACCAGATATGCCGGCAGCAGCTTTGCCGTCTTTGCCATGCGATGCCTCCATTATGTCATCCTCCCTACTTTGCCACAAACCGCCTACCATCACATGCCGAATGTCAAGAGCCCTTCGGGCATCTTCCCCACCGGCCTCTCGCTCGAGACGAGAGGCCCCTTCTCGCCGGGCCTTACGGTGACGCACCCAACGTCCTTCGTGCAGAGAAAGACCGACCCCGCCCCCTCAAGGACGGACACGCACTTCTCGTTTGGATGTCCATAGCGGTTTCCCTCGCCGGCGCTCGCGACGGACACCTCCGGATCTAAAATTACTGCCTCCTCGGTGGTCACGGATATCTCGGAGCCATGGTGTCCCACCTTGAGTAAGTCGATATCGCCCACGTCGCCTCGCACCAGGCAGGCACCCGTCTCGTCTCTCTCGGCGTCACCCGTGAGGAGCGCCGTGAGCGTGCGTCCACCCTGCTCGTACGAGAGCGCGAGTATGACGGAGTCTGCGTTCTCGCTGCCGTCGACTTGCTCGGTTGGCGAGACCATACGCAGGGAAAACGAGCCAGCGCGAACGGTGTCCCCGTAGGAGATCTCCTCGGCATCGCGCCCCGTCAGCTGTCTGACGCCCCTTGCGAGGTCACCAGAGGCCTCGCCCGCCACGCCTTGCGCCACCAGAATACGCTCGCAACCCAATCGTCCAATGAGGTCGTCGACGCCTCCCACGTGGTCGTCATGGAGATGCGTCAACACGATGGCGTCCAGATGGACGATTCCCTGTCGTGCAAGGGCCTGGGAGACAGCCCCATCGGGGCCCGTGTCTACCAGCACGGCGGCGCTCCTGTCTGCCACCAGGATGGCGTCGCCCTGCCCCACGTCCAGGACGCAGACGCGGGCTGGCTGCAAGAACCGAAGACAGAATAGTACGGAAACGAATGCTCCGGCGAGGACCCCCACCACTCGCACCAGATAGCGACGACTAGGGGCGGGCCACGCAACGTACAGTACGGTACACGCGATGCTGAGAGCCACAATCAAGGTCGCCTCACCCATTTCCAAGGGGACGCATGCCATCGGAATCCTCGACAGCGTGGTGAGCGCGACGCAGAACGTCTGCGAGACGCCCTTGGCAGCAATGAGAATCGGCCCCTGCAGCACTGGCAAGGGAGCAAGGATCGCCGCACCCAACCCCAACGAGACGACAACCGCAAAGAGCGGTCCAAGCAACAGGTTCGCGATAGGCGCGATGAGGGCAACCTCACCAAATGCTGGGCAGGTCAAAGGCAGCGTGAAGAGCTGCGCGACCATGGAGACGCCCAAGGCATCGCAAGCACTGGACCAAAGCCTCTGAGAGGCGTGCGCAACTGCAGACAGACGCCTTCCGCGGTACCTTCGAGGCCTCATAAGCACATCGAACGCGTGGCTCGCATATGTCCCAAAGAGGGAGATGCCGACCACGGAGGCAACCGAGAGAAGGAAGCCCAGTTGACCGGAGACGTATGGATCGAGAAGCGCCATGGCGAGCGCGGCGGCGCATGCCGACGAGAGCGCGTGGGACCTTCTCCCCACCATCGTTCCGCCAAATGATACGCAGCTCATTATGCCCGCTCGTACGGCAGACGCAGGTGCGCCACAGAAGACGATGAAGAGAGCGACGGCCCCAAGACCAAGCGTTCCTCGCGCAAATGGCCTCAGCCGCGACTTCCCAAGCAACGCCGAGATAACTCCAGTAAGAATGGCGAGGTGGCCTCCAGAGACCGCCACAAGGTGTGAGACACCGCAGGTCGAAAATGCCTCGTCCAGACGGCGAGAGCGTATGGGGGCGCGATCGCCGCATACGCTTCCGGCAAGGACGGCCGCCCCATCGGACTCGTAGGGAGAAAATGACGCGAGCACTGCTCGCCTCACACGCAGCACCGCACCGAGCGGACCCTCGGCCTCATGGGAGGACGTCACGCGTACCACAGACACGGTGCCGGCAACGCCCTGCATGCGCGACGAGACGCCCCATTCGTCATTGTCGTTGGGCCGAAACCTTCCCACGCAGGAGATCTTGTCTCCGCTTTCCAGCCGAGTCGGCGAACTCAGCCAGACGCTCCCCACTTGAGAGTTGTCGCCGAGGACGCGAGCGCGCCCCCACCAGCCTCGGCTACTCTCGACCATGTCGCCCTCGACCTCGAGCGTCCAGCTCGAGACAGGGAATGCGGAGAGAGCGTCCACTGCCGCCGACACCCGGCCGAGCGAAAGAACTCCTAGGCACGCACCGGCAATCGCAGCGACAAGGACGAGCGGGACCGAAGTGGGCACACGAAGCATGCGCTTTTCTCGGCCACCCCTCCTCACAAGCAGGACCGTCATGCCAAGAGGCACGAAGCAGCTCGCCGCAGCCAGTGCAGCCACTTTGAGCGAGTGTGCCGAGGGAAGCCCTCCCCACCGCAAGACAGCGCGTTCCGAAAGAATGGTCGCGAGCAGCGCCCAAAGTGTCACAGGAATGGCGGGCCGAGCAGGCATGTGCGCGTCGCGTGGCCTGATTGTTCGAGCGCTCGCTGGTCCAGGCGCGGCATCCCCCTTCCCCTCACACACGGATCCTGTCCTTCAACTTCGCGAACTTCTTCTCCCCAATTCCCGAGACGCGCATGAGGTCCTCGACGCTTGTGAACGCCCCGTTGGCCTCGCGGTCTCGTATGATCTCTGCTGCAGTCGCATCGCCCACACCGGGCAGCGCAGTGAGTTCGGCAGCGGTTGCAGTGTTGATGTTCACGATTCCCGCATCGAATGAGACAGACCCGGCTCCATCAGGTGAGGCAGACGACGACCCCATCCCGCTCGGATTGGCGCTCTCCTCTCCCACCGCCGGGACGTGCACCTTCTCACCATCGGAAACTGCCTCTGCGAGGTTGAGCCGTGAGGTGTCGGCTCCTTCCGCAAGCCCGCCCGCTGCCTCCACGGCGTCGTTCACCCTCAGCGACTCGCCTTGGAGCTGATAGACCCCAGGGGCTTCAACCATACCGTCGACGTGCACGACTATGGTGGGGAGGCTTTCGGCGGAATCATCAGCGGGAGCCTTGGCATGGTTGTCCCTCTCGCCTTCCGAGGTTGTCTCATTTTCCACTGCCTCTACCGATGCGATGGCTTCCCCGCGCTCTATCGCAAAGGAATCCGCCGGCATGCCGGGAAGCAGCCGTGCACAGGCAAGCACCGCAAGGAGCGCGATGACCGCGATGCCTGCCGCACCGGCCTTCGCCACCGGAGAGAGCCCAGCCCTTCTCGCCAACGCATGAGCTTTTCCCCGTACATGTACGCCAGATCTGCCACGCTGCGTCGAAACCTGTGCCATAGTCCCCACCCCCATCTCAATGATGGGTGCGTCCCTCCGTTGGCATGGCATCGATCTGAGAAAGTCCGACTGACTTCTGACGAGAATCCGACCAGGTTCTGACGGATAGCTGCGTTACCGCAGGAATACCATGATGTCGCTGGCTCAAATCCTGTTATCAGGACTTACCGTTCGCGGCATTTACCCAGGTATGAATGGCAGAGAACCCCGGGTGCGCCGGAAGGGTGGTTTTATATGTCCACCGGTGGCCGTTGAAAGCTGGATGCGAAAACCGCATCTCCGGCGAGAAAATGACGCCGGGACCGGGGTTCTCGACGGGATTCCGTACGAGAAGCGCCCTCCGGCGAGGAAATGACGCCGGAACCAGGGGTTCAGACGGGATTACGTACGAGACGCGCCCTCCGGCGAGGAATTGACGCCGGGAGCGGGGTTCTCGACGGGATTCCGTACGAGACGCGCCCTCCGGCGCCCAAATGACGCCGGGAGTGGGGTTCTCGAAGGGATTCCGTACGAAATGCGCCCTCCGGCGCCCAAATGACGCCGGAGGACATGTTCTCGCCGCCATCACGCACAAAAATACCGCTTCGGCGTCGGAATCTCGCTGAAGCGGCAGTTCTCGCAGAGAAGCCCGCACACACCTCGTATCGCTACTGCTGCGGTGCGTCATCCCTGGGCGCAAGCGAGGAGTGATGCGCGCGCAGCGGGCCCTTTGGCGCATGGTAGCTCGGGCACTGGGGGAAATCTTCGTATTCTACGGAGTCCACCAGCGCGTTCACCATGGCCTCGTGGTCGAAGAGCTCCCAGGCATCGAGGACCTCGCGCATGCGCGCGTGCGTCTCGGGGCGGCGCGGCATGAAGAGCGTGCAGCAGTCAGGGGCCGTCTGTGACGAGATGTCGTAGGTCCCAAGCTCCTGTGCGCGGCGAATGATCTCCTGCTTGTCGGAGCCGATGAGCGGCCGCAGGACCGGGATGGTCACGGCCTGGTTCACTGCCGCGATGTTGTCGAGCGTCTGCGACGCCACCTGTCCCAGGGACTCCCCGGTGACGATGGCCTTTGCGCCCTCGAGCTGCGCAATCCTCTCGGATACCTGGTACATGACGCGCCGGTACATGATGATGCGCAGGCTCTGCGGAACAACGAGCGAGATCTGGCGCTGGTACTCGCCGAAGGGCACCACGTACATGCGGCCGACCACGCCGGAGGGCGCAAGGGCGTCCACGATGTCGCGGCACAGGTACTCGCTGGTGTCAGACGTCATGGGCCTGCCCGAGAAGTGCACGGGGATGCAGGTTGCCCCGCGGCGGCCCACCATCCACGTGGCCACCGGCGAGTCGAAGCCACTCGAGAAGAGCGTCACGACCTTTCCTGCCGTCCCCACGGGAAGACCGCCCACGCCAGGCATGGACGCGGCGTAGACGAAGGTCGACCCCTGAACAACATGGACGACCACGGTGACGTCCGGGTCACGCATCTGGACGAGCTTGTCGGGGAAGGCCTCGCAGAGCGCCGAGCCCACGATGTGGTTCATGTCGATGCTATGCACCGGATATGTGGTCGAGCTACGACGCGCGTGCACCTTGAAGGTGGAGAAGTCCCCAGCCTCGCGCAGCGCACGAATGGCGGCAGCGTTGTACTCGCCCTCGTCGAGCCCGCACTTGTAGGCGAGCGAGACGCGGGCGACGCCAGGAACCTTAGCGATGGCATGGGCCATCTCCGGCGTGGCCATGCGGTCCTCGGACTCGACCACGATGTAGCCGGAGATGCGCTGGATGTTCGAGACGGGGAACGCCTTCAGTGCGCGGTGCAGGTTAGTCACGAGCTGGTTCTCGAAGGTCGAGCGGTTCTTGCCCTTGAGGCCAATCTCGTGGTAGTGGACCAGGCAGAGTCTCTCGGTCATGGCCTACTGGATGCCCGCGTTCTCGCCGCGGATGGCCTCGTCGAAGTCGTCCTGGACAAAACCGAGGGTGCCGTCAGCGATCTCGCCCATGGCGATGGAGACCGAGTCCTTGCCGGAGGCGACGGTGGTGATGTCGTCAAAATCCTGGATGGCCGTCACGCGAAGGTGCTGGCCACGCAGCATGTTGTTGATGTCGCACGCGCGCTTGGAGGCAACGGAGCAGAGCAGGAAGGGGTTGTGCTCAGTCCTCTCGAGCAGGGTGTCGATCTCGGGCTTAATCACTGACATCTTTGGTAGATCCTCCATTTGACTCGTACTGGTCGATGGTGCGCTCCAGCTTGTCCGCCGCGCGGTCGAGGTCGTCGTTCACGATTCTCACGTCGTAGGACGAGGCCATCTCCATCTCGCGACGTGCGTTCTCAAGACGGCACTCGATCGAGGCCTCGTCCTCGGTACCGCGGCCGCGAAGACGGCGCTCAAGCTCATCCATGGACGGCGGCTCGATGAACACGAGCACGGCGTCAGGGTGAATTCGGCGCACGTTGAGCCCACCCTGAACGTCTATCTCCAGGATGAGCGACCTCCCCTCGGAGAGGTTTCTCCTCACCTCGGAGAGAAGCGTGCCGTAGCGATGCCCGTGCACGTTGGCCCACTCGAGGAACTCGCCCTGGCTCACCCGGCGAGAGAACTCGGCGTCATCCAGGAAGTAGTACGAGACGCCTTCAGCCTCCCCGGGCCTGGGAGGCCTTGTCGTAGCGGAAACCGTCAGGCCAAGCGAGGGACGGTCGCCGCGAACCTTCGCGACCAGCGTACCCTTGCCCACGCCTGACGGTCCAGAGACGACGAAGAGCCTAGCGGAGCGTCCCACTACTTGGAGAGCGCCTCGATGAGCTGCTCGCGCTGACGGGCACCAAGGCCCTTGACGCGACGGGTCGCGGAGATGCCAAGCTCGTCCATGATCTTGGCGGCCTTGGCCTTGCCGTAACCAGGGAGGGACTCGATGAGCGCGGAGACCTTCATGCGGTTGGCAATGGGGTCATCGGAGTCGAGGACCTCCTCGAGGGTGACCTTGCCGCTCTTGATCTTCTCGCGAAGCTCGGCGCGCTCGTGGCGAGCCTGGGCGGCCTTCTCGAGGGCTTCCTTGCGCTGCTCATCGGTAAGCTGGGGTAGAGCCATTGTTCCTCCAAACATCGAGACAAACTGTTGTGAGGGGCTGGGAGGGAACCTA
>URLM01000062.1 GCA_900548775.1 uncultured Olsenella sp. | reverse complement strand
CGTCATTTCCTCGCCGGAAGGGCGATTCCCCCCGGATTCCGCCGCCGCGGGATTCCGTTGCCGGGCAATGGGATCCCGTTGCCCGGCAACGAAATCCCATCGATACACATTCGTCGTGCGAATGTGTATCGACCTGGGCGCGTCACAGATTCGTGTACGAATGTGTATCGGTCGAGAAGGACGCCGGGATCCCGTTGCCGGGACGCCAGGATTCCGTTGCCGGGCAGTGGAATCCCGGTCACCGGGCAGCTGAATTCCGGTCTGGGCGTGGATACGCCGAAAAGTTCAATTTCTCGTCTCTCTACAGCGCACGCAGTGCTAGTCTTCCCATAAATTGAACTTCTCGTTATTCGAAATTGAACTCTTGGACCTCGTCTGCCCTCTTGTCGAGAAGAGAAATTGAACTTCTCACACGGCGCTAGACGAGCATCCGGAGGGGAGGGGCTGTGGAAGGCCAGACCAACAACGACTTCTCGGCACGCCTCGGCCAGGCGATGAACGAGCGCGGCCTGCGTCAGGCAGACCTCGTTCGCATGGCTGCATCCGATGGCGTCAAGCTGGGGAAATCGCAGCTCAGCCAGTACTTAAGCGGCAAGACCGAGCCCAGGAAGGCAACGCTCGAATTTCTCGCCACCGCCCTCGGCGTAAGCGCCGAGTGGCTCAGCGACGGCGCGTCCGACGCCCCCGCGCCGCACGTACTCTCGGGCGCGACCGACGCCCCCACGCCACCAGAAATGAGACAAAGGGAAACTCCCCTTGCCTCATCCGGCAACAACACCAAGGAGAAGGAATCCGCCATGCCTCGTCGTCAGTTCAAGAAGTCGTCCAAGCTTGACAACGTCCTCTACGACATCCGCGGGCCCGTCTTGGACGAGGCCTACCGCATGGAGGACCAGGGCATCCATGTGCTCAAGTTGAACATTGGCAACCCCGCGCCCTTTGGCTTCCGCACGCCCGACGAGGTCGTGAAGGACATGCAGGACCAGCTCACGGAGTGTGAGGGCTACTCCAACAGCCGGGGCCTCTTCTCTGCGCGCAAGGCCATCATGCAGTACGACCAGCTCAAGGGCATCCCCAACGTGGACGTGGAGGACATCTACACCGGCAACGGCGCCTCCGAGCTCATCCAGCTGGCGATGAACGCCTTCATGAACGAGGGAGACGAGATTCTCGTCCCCAGCCCCGACTACCCGCTGTGGACCGCGTGTGCCACGCTGGCCGGCGGCACCGCAGTGCACTACATCTGCGACGAGAAGGCCAACTGGTACCCCGATATCGACGACATTAGGAGCAAGGTCACGCCGCGCACCAAGGGTATCGTCGTGATCAACCCCAACAACCCCACGGGCGCCCTGTACCCGCGCGAGGTGCTGCAGCAGATCGTGGACGTGGCGCGCGAGAACCAGCTGGTCATCTTTGCGGACGAGATTTACGACCGCCTGGTGATGGACGGCAAGCAGCACGTCTCCATCGCGAGCCTTGCGCCGGACCTCTTCTGCATCACGTTCAACGGGCTTTCCAAGAGCCACATGGTCGCCGGTTACCGCATTGGCTGGATGAGCCTATCGGGCAACAAGCGCATCGCGAAGGACCTCATCGAGGGCATCAACATGCTCTCCAACATGCGCCTGTGCTCCAACGTGCCGGCCCAGTCCATCGTGCAGACGTGCCTGGGCGGCATCCAGCGCAGCCAGGGGCTTCTCGTCCCCGGCGGGCGCATCTACGAGCAGCGCGAGTACGTCTACGAGCGCCTCTCTAACATGGACGGCGTCACGGTGACCAAGCCCGAGGCCGCGTTCTACATCTTCCCGCGGCTTGACCCCGAGAAGTTCAACATCACCGACGACGACCAGTTCGCGCTCGACCTGCTCAAGGACGAGCACGTCCTTATCACTGCGGGCAAGGGCTTCAACTGGGAGAAGCCCGGCTACTTCCGCATTGTCTACCTGCCGCGCAAGCACACGCTGCACGAGGCGATGGACAAGCTCGAGGACTTCCTGAGCTACTACCGGCAGTAGGCGAGGCTTCGTGAGCGACGCTTCCCAGTGCCGGTTTAACGAGAGGTTGAATGAGCGATAGCGGTCACGTAAAATTAGCCCATAGTGGGAAATCCCACTATGGGCTAAGGAGTTTACATGGAAGCGATCAAGCAATATGACGCCAAGGTAGATGGAAAGAACCGCGTGACGCTGCGGGGCGCGCAGTACGAGTACTACAACGTTAAGGAATACGACAACGGATGCTACCTGCTTGAGCCTCGCGAGCTCGCCGTGCCCGAGGAGATTTCGGCGCGCACGCTTCGCGACATGGACAAGGCGGTGAACAACCTTAAGGCGGGAAAAGCGTCGACGCCCATTGATCTGTCTGATTTTTAAGGGCTCAGCATGGCTTTCAAGATACGTATGGGTATCCCAGAGATGGACCGTTACTGGGGCGAGCTCCAACAGACCTGTCACAATGGGACTGCTTCGAAAGATGAGCAGCAACTATATAAGAAGTGGGGCAAGGCGCTAAAGTTACTCTCAGAAAACCCACGCCATCCCAGCCTTCGGACACATGATATCGATGCGCTATCGAGGAGATACGGAATCAAGGTCTGGCAGTCGTATCTCGAAAATAGAAATAGTCGAGCCATGCGCATGTTTTGGGTGTATGGCCCCAGCGAGGATTCAATCACAATAATCGGCCTGGTACTGCATCCCGAAGACGCGAAGCGAGGCGCATACGAGAAGGTCAATCTATCAGATCTTCCGCCTCTCGATGAGAGCGACTAGCGATGCACGGGAGATGCGGAGACGTACGCGTGAACACGCGCCGGACGGCGCAGCGAGCGTAGGGAGGCCATGCGCGTGAGCAACTATCAGGAAACCATCGACAGGCTGCGCGCCTTCCGCGACCAGCGGGACTGGCGCCAGTTCCACAACCCCAAGGACTTGGCCATCTCCATTAGCCTCGAGTCGGCCGAGCTTCTGGAGGCGTTCCAGTGGTCCGGAGCCAATACCTCGGCAGACGGGCGTATGGACAAGGTCTCGGAGGAGCTAGCGGACGTTCTCATCTACTGCCTGTTCATGGCTGACGCCTGCGGGCTCGACCCGCTTAAGATCGTGAACGAGAAGATCGACGCCAACGCTGAGAAGTACCCCGTCGAGCTTAGCCGCGGCAACGCCAAGAAGTACACCGAGCTGTGAGACAAAGGGACAGTCCCTTTGTCTCACTTGCGGCGCGCCTGCCGCCGCATCAATTGTTGCAGTAGGGGAGAAGCTCATGTCGCTCAGACAACCCGTTGTCATTGACGTCCCATTCCACGAGGACGATATCAAGATTGAGCAGAGCATCGATCAGGTGCCGTGCGAGGTTGATGGCAGCGAGCTCTCAAGTGGTGCGCGACGGCTCCTCAAGACCTACCCTACCGTGTACATCATTCGCGCCAAGCAGCGCGGGCGCACGCGTGGCGGCTACGAGTTCGATGAGTTCATACTTTATGTGGGCGAGACCAACTCGATTGTGCGGCGAACCAGGGAGCACTATTCCGACGACATCACGTATCGAACCGAGCGGGGTAGGCAGGCGTGGGAACAGCTTATTCGGCCCGGCAGTCGCATGCTGGTGATTGGGCAGGATCACTTCAACAAGTCGCTCACGCTTGATCTTGAGAACAACTTCCTGAGCTACCTTCTGGCTTCTGGCGCCGAGCATGTGACCTTGGCAAACGGTCGCGGCAACCCGCAGGAGAACTACTACACCAAGCCTGAGCTGCCAATAATCACCTCTGCCGTGTGGCGCAAGCTCAACCGCTACGAGCCGGAGCTCTTTCCGGCGGAGTCTGTCATCCGGGACTCGGCGATCTTCAAGGCATCGCCGTTTCGCGCGCTGGGGAAAGACCAGCTGGCGGCGGAGGACGTGATTCTCGGCAGGCTGCGCGAGCTCATGGCTGCGCGAGCCGGCGCGCCCCACGCGGACGCCGACGCTCCCGTCAAGGACGGCGAGCTCATTGTGGTTGAGGGCATGGCTGGAACCGGCAAGACGGTCCTTCTCAGCCACCTGTTCCTGCGCGTCATGAACGAGCTGGAGGTAGAGGACGGCGGGGGAGCCGGGGCCGCCGGTGCTGCCGCTGCTGCCGCACGCCGCTCCGTCAGCGCATGCCTTCTGGTGAACCACAACGAGCAGCTCACGGTCTACAACGCCATCATGAAGCGGCTTGGCCTCCAGAACAGGGACGGCGTCGTGGTGGACAAGCCCACGCGGTTTATCAACAAGCACAGTGAAGCCGGGCATGGCGGTGGTCACGAGCGCCAGAACTACCCCTGCGATCCGGTGGACGTCGTTCTCATCGACGAGGCCCATCTCCTTCTCACCCAGGGCAACCAGGGGTATACCGGCAGCAGGAACATGCTTGTGGACATCATGCGTCGTGCGCGCGTGGTGGTTGCCGTGTACGACCTCGAGCAGGTGTTAAGAAAGTCGCAGGAGCTTGACGCTGCGATGAGGTCGGCCCTCTTCCCCGAGGGGCGCTTCTCGAACGGCCAAACCGTCTGTGCGAGAAGAGCCACCGAGGTCTCCGGGTTCCCGTTTCATGTGGAGAACCTGCTCCTGCGCCAGCAGTATCGCATCGACGCCTGCGACGAGGTCATTGCGTGGATTGACGACTTTGCCAACGCTCGCGGCATACGTCCCATCCCCCGCGACCGACCGCGCAAGGGGCACATACCGTACGAGATCAAGGTCTTTAGCTCGCCCTTCGATTTGAAAGAAGCAATCCAGGACAAGGCCTTGACCTTCGATTCCGCAACGGGCGCGATTGTGGACAGCACCTCGCACGGTCTTTCCCGCGTGCTGGCAACGTATGACTGGCCATACTCGAGCAAGTCGAAGCCGACTTCGGGCGGTGTCTGGGAGGTTCGCATCTATCGCGAGGAGAACGGCTGGGTCTCGTTTGGCGCAGGCGGGCGCGGTTCTCGGCGCGGGCGTCTCTCAGCCGCAACCGATAGCGCCCCTCACACGGAGTACTTCCACATGCCGTGGAACTACCAGACGTCTGCCAGCGAGGAGCAGACGGCCAGCGAGCGCGATAAGGCATGGGCAGAACAGGGCCATACGCTGGGGGAATGCGGCTCGATCTACACCATTCAGGGATTTGACCTCAACTACGCAGGCGTCATCATTGGACCGTCGATCTGCTGGCGAGAAGGACGGCTGGCATTCGATCCCTCAAAGAGCTGCAACTCGCAGGCGATTAACGGCAGCGAGGACCCCGAGGCCAACCTCCGCCACGAGCTCAACGTGCTGCTCAAGCGAGGCGTTCATGGGCTGTACCTCTTTGCCGTGGACGGTGCGCTTGAGCATCACCTGTTGGAGATGCAGGAGGCAGGGGCGTAGGGTGCGTGCGGCGGGGCTTCTCGGCGCGGGCGATTGTCTCGTTGCGCGGAGACCAATCTGGCTCCCGATCACCCCGCGGGTGCCGCCTCGCGTGACGGCGCCCTCAGCAAAGGTCGTGGTCGTTACTCCAGCGGCAAGCACGCCCTAAAGCCGCGCGCCGCGTAGTAGGAATCCGCGCCGTTGCAGTAGATGAACGTGCGGTTGTACCGCCTGCTGCCAAAGAGGGCGCCGCCTTGGGAGCGCATGTCTGCCGGGGTCTTGATCCAGCTGCTGGTCTTGGCATCTAGCGGAGCAAGCTCCTGCATGGCGAGGTAGATCGTCTCGTCCACAAGTTCTAGGCCGTTAGATTCCGCAAGCTCGCAGGCGCTGGCCGCTGGCGGGTTGCGCTTCCTGCCCAGACGAGCGGCTCGGTCGTAGCAGACGGACCGACGTTGCGGGGACTCGGGCGAGAAGTCCGCAACGTAGAGGCGGCCCTGGTAGAGAAAGACGTCCGGCTCGCCGCCCGTCTCCTCGAGATAGGCAAGGGCGTGCCGCCGCGTGTCGTCGAGCCGTCGCGCGACGTCTTCCCAGGTAACGCCGGGGTGTCTCTCAGGGTGGCTTTCGAAGCGCGCTTTGAGGGCGTCCATATGTCTCCTTTTGTTGGAAGTGGCCAGGATGGGGCCACGACATCAGTCAAAGAGAATCCCATTGTGCCTCACGATGACGCGAAAGATCATGATGATGGCGCCGTGCCTGTGACTGATAAGGAGATGCCGGTTGCCCCAGCGGCAAAACTGCGACTTAATTGCAGTCGTTTGGGCGTGCTGCCGAGAAGAACCGCAGGTAGACGCGTTGCGTCCTTCTCGCAGACTGCAATTAACCCGCGGGATTTTGTTCCCCGGCAATGGGATTCCATTGCCGGGGAACAAAATCCCGCGGGAGGGTGGTATCCGCGCTATACTGGGCAACGCAAAGGGGAGCTGGGAGAATGGCCCGGCTGAGAGGCGGCACCAATGCCGCGACCCATCGAACCTGTCCGGGTAATGCCGGCGTAGGGACCAGAGCGCACAGTTCGGGCACCTACGGAAGACGTGGGTGCCTTTTTTGGCACCCGGAAGGGAGGGTGCATGGACTGCTCCGTCGCGATACAGTTCCTGCCCATGGACGCCCAGACCGACGAGGAGGTCTGCCGCGTTGTCGACGCGGTTATCGCCTACATCGACTCGACGGGCGTCGACTACTTTGTTGGCCCGTTCGAGACCGCCATCGAGGCCGACTACGACACCTGCATGGAAATCGTCAAGAACTGCCAGCTTGTGGGCGCCAAGGCGGGCTGCAAGAAGATGGCCACCTACGTGAAGATCGACTACCGTCCCAACGGCGACGTGATGACCACCGAGCACAAGGTGGGCAAGTACCACCCCACCGACACCGAGTTTGCCCAGAAGGCCGAGGAGGTCGCGTAGCCGGTGTCGCGTCAGCAACACACGTCGAGCAACGCCTCCGCCGCGCCGGCGAGCAGCGCTCCCGCCCTGCGGGCCGGCGCATCCCGCGCACGCCGCGTGCTCACGCCGCTCCTCACGGTGGTCGGCCTCCTCGTGGTGTGGGAGCTTGTCGTTGACCTGGGAATCATTCCCAACTTCCTGCTCCCCACGCCCGTCCAGGTGGTCCAGGCCCTCGTGGGCGACATCTCGCTCATCGTGGGCCACGCGGCAACCACCCTCGTCGAGACGGCCATCGGCCTTCTCATCGGAGTTGCCCTCGGCTTTGCCATCGCGGTGCTCATGGACCGCTTCGAGGGCTTCTACCTGGCCCTCCAGCCGCTCGTGACCATCTCGCAGACCATCCCCACCATCGCCATCGCGCCGCTTCTGGTGCTGTGGTTTGGCTACGGCCTGGCGCCCAAGGTGATCCTCATCGTGATCACCACGTTCTTCCCCATCACGGTGTCGCTGATCTCGGGCTTCCGCTCGGTTGACCCCGACGTCATCGACCTCATGCGCACCATGAACGCCTCGCGTTGGCAGATCTTCCGCTACGCCAAGCTGCCCGCCGCGGCCGACCAGTTCTTCAGCGGCCTGCGAATCAGCGCGACCTACGCCATCGTGGGCGCCGTGATCGCCGAGTGGCTTGGGGGCAACTCCGGCCTGGGCGTCTACATGACGCGCGTGCGCAAGTCCTTCTCGTACGACCGCATGTTCGCGGTCATCATTGTCATCTCTGCGCTGTCGCTTGGTCTCATGAAGCTCGTCGACCTGCTGCAGCGCGTGTGCATGCCCTGGAAGAGGGCAGAAGGGAACAAACGATAATGGCTTCCAACTCCGTGCTTTCCGGCGGCGTCTCTCGCCGCTCATTCCTGCGTGGCTCCGTTGCGGCCTCCGCCGCACTGGCACTCGCCGGCTGCGGCCAGGCGTCCCAGTCCGTCTCGTCTAACGCCGCCGCGTCGAGCGACTCGTCCAGCTCGAGCAACGCGAGCGCCAGCGACCTCGCGAAGATCTCCTTCGTGCTTGACTACACCCCCAACACCAACCACACGGGCATCTACGTGGCGCAGGCCAAGGGCTACTTTGCCGACGAGGGCCTGGACGTGGAGATCGTCCAGCCGCCCGAGGACGGCGCGGACGCCCTTATCGGCGCGGGCGGCGCCCAGATGGGCGTCTCGTACCAGGACGTGATGGCCAACAGCTTCTCGTCCGACCAGCCCATGCCCTACACGGCCGTTGCCGCCATCATCCAGCACAACACCTCCGGCATCATGAGCCGTGCGGCCGACGGCATCACGCGCCCCAAGCTCATGGAGGACCACACCTACGCCACCTGGGACCAGCCCGTCGAGCAGGCCACCATCAAGGACGTGGTCGAGGCCGACGGCGGCGACTACTCCAAGATCAACCTGGTGCCCTACAACGTGGACGACGAGGTCTCGGGCCTCAAGGCCAACATGTTCGACACCGTGTGGGTCTACGAGGGCTGGGCTGTCCAGAACGCCAAGGTCCAGAACTACGACGTGAACTACTTCTCCTTCATCTCGATCGATGACGTCTTTGACTACTACACGCCGGTCATCGCGGCCAACGACGACTTTGCCAAGGAGAACCCCGACCAGGTCAAGGCCTTCCTGCGCGCCGTCAAGAAGGGCTACGAATTCTGCGTCGAGAACCCCAGCGACGCCGCCGACATCCTCTGCGACGCCGTACCCGAGCTTGACTCCGACCTCGTCCACGCTAGCCAGGACTACCTGGCCGACCAGTACATTGCTGACGCCTCGTCCTGGGGCGTCATCGACGCCGACCGCTGGTCCAAGTTCTACCAGTGGTTGAACGACCAGAACCTGGTCGAGAACAAGCTTGACGTCACCAAGGGCTACGACCTCTCGTACCTGGAGGCATAGGTGGGCGCAGGCGTCACATCTGCCGAGAAGCCCCAGGCCTCGGGTACCGGCGGTGCGCCGGCGCTCGAGGCACGCTCGCTCACGCTCTCGTGGGACGGCCGGACGACGGTCGTGGACCGAATCTCCCTTACCGTTGCCGCGGGCGAGGTGGTGTGCCTGGTGGGCCGCTCCGGCTGTGGCAAGACGACCATCCTGCACGCGCTTTCGGGCCTCACGCGGCCGCTCTCCGGCCAGGTGCTGCTCCACGGCACAGACATCACCGGCACACCCGGCCACGTGAGCTACATGCTGCAGAAGGACCTGCTGCTGCCCAGCCGTCGCATCATCGACAACGTGTGCCTGCCTCTGCTGCTGGCGGGCGTCCCCCGTGCCGAGGCCCGCGCGAAGGCCGAGCCGCTCTTCGAGCGTTTTGGCCTTGCGGGCACGGAGGAGAAGTGGCCGGCCGAGCTCTCTGGCGGCATGCGCCAGCGTGCGGCGTTCATGCGCACCTACCTCATGGGCGCAGATGTCACGCTTCTGGACGAGCCCTTCTCGGCGCTTGATGCCATCACACGTGTCGAGGTGCGCCGCTGGTTCTGCGATATGGCCCGCGAGCTGGGCCTTTCCGCGCTGGTGATCACGCACGACGTGGACGAGGCGGTCTCGATGGCGAGTCGCGTCTACGTTCTTGCCGGGCGTCCCTCCGAGGGCGTGGCCAGCCACATTGCCGGCGAGGTCCGCGTTGACCACGGGA
>URLM01000061.1 GCA_900548775.1 uncultured Olsenella sp. | reverse complement strand
CCGCAGACCGTGCGCACCAGCGTGGTCTTGCCAGCGCCGGAGGGATCGGCGAGCACCGTGCGCGAGCCTGCCTCCAGCGCGAGGTTGCAGGTGGCAACGGGCTCGCCGTCGTAGCCCAGGGTGACGTGATCGAGCGAGATCGCAGCCGCTGAGGGCTGCCGGCGCCGGTCGGCCACCGGCCGCGGCACGCTTGCCGAGAGCGCCCAGCCACCGGTTGCGAGCAGGAGCGCGAGGAATGCCTTCTCGCACGCCCACGAGAGCGCCACCACCACGATGGTCCACGCAAAGAGGTCGCCGGTCTCGAGCAGGAGCTTTGCCTGGTAGATGCGCTCGCCCATTGAGCCGCGCGGACTGCCGATGAGCTCGGCGGCCACGCCCGCCTTCCACGCCATGCCGCAGGCGTTCCTGCACGTGGCCACCAGGTACGGGAGGAGCTGCTGCCAGGTGTCTGCCAGAAAGAGCCGCCAGCCGGGGACGCCCATCACACGGAGAAGCTCGCCCAGACCGGGGCTCGCCGAGGAGCGGCCCTCCAGCACGCTGAAGTAGATGGCAGGGAACACGGCGAGGAAGACCGCAATCGCAGAGACCCGCACCGATCCCACCCACATGAGCAGCAGCACGATCACGCAGACGATGGGCACGCTCTTGAGGAAGCTCACCGCCGGGGCGAGAAGCTCAGCCAGGGCAGGCCGGCGGTGCGCGGCCAGGCCAAGTACCAGACCCAGCGCGAACGCCACGGCAAAGCCGGCGGCGATTCTCGCCAGCGAGAAGCCCACCGTGGACCAGAAGGCTGCCGTGGGAACGAGCTGTGCCAGGCGCACAAGCACCGCAGCGGGACCAGCAAGCAGGAGCTCGGAACCAACTGCCATGCTCGCCAGCTGCCACACGAGAAGCCAGAAGGCAACGGCGCCCGCGCGGCACAGCGCGTCGCGCGGGGTCACGGGCGTCTTGTTGTTCTCCGCCGACACCTTGGCCGCAGCCTAGGCCACGTAGTAGAAGTCGTCGCCGGGGAGCGCTCCGCCCACCGAGGAGGCATCGGCGTCGTAGAGGACCTGCAGGTAGCCGGAGAGCGCCGAGCGCATGTCCTCGCCCGTGGTGCAGACGATGTTGCACTTGGGGATGGCCTTCTCGGCGATGGCCTCGCTGGCAACTATGCCGGCCTTCACCACGAGGGGCGCTGCGGCAGCAGGGTCGCCGTTCACGGTGTCGACGGACTGGGCGTGGCGCGAGAGGAAGTCGGAGATGGCCTCGGGGTGGTCGTCCACGAACTCGGAGCGGGCGATGGTCACGCCCATCACGAACTGGCTGCCTGAGCCGGCGGCATAGCGGTCCCAGACGTCGGTCAGGCTCACGGGCGCCAGGAGCGAGGAGTCCTTGGCCAGCGTTGCCGTGGTGAAGGGCTCGGGCAGGATCGCCACCGCGGTGGGTTCCGCCTGGATGGCGGCGGCGCACTCGCTGTGCTCGCTCTTGAACTCGATGCTCACCTGGTCCTTGATGCCCGCCTGGTCGAGAAGGTAGTTGAGCGTGTACTCGGGGCTGGCGCCCTGGCCCGAGAGGTAGACGGTGTGGCCGGCGAGGTCCTCGAACTGCTCGACGGACGAGTCGCCGGTGACCACGGAGAGAACGCCCAGCGTGTTGACGTCGATCGCGCGGATGCCGCCCTGGGTCTTGTTGTAGAGGACCGAGGCGACGTTCGAGGGCACGAGGGCGATGTCCGTCTCGCCCTGGATGACCTGGGGAAGGACCTGGTCGGGCGAGCCGGAGATGGTGTAGGAGTAGGTTATGCCAGTTGAGCCCTCAGCGGGCTCGGTGGGGGTGTCCTCGGTGGGGACGCCGGAGGTGGTGTCCATCATCGAGACCAGGCCGATGGCGGTGGGACCCTTGAGGGAGGCCACGCGGACGGTCACGTCCTCAGTGGCGGCGGAGGCGTCCGAGGAGGACGATGCGTCGCTGGTAGAGGCGGTGTCCGTGGACTGCGTCTGGCTTGCGCCACAGGCAGCGAGCGCAAGGCCGGCAGTGATGGAGCCAAACGCGGCGAGCGCCTGGCGACGGGTGAGATTGGTGTTCTTGAGCATTGCGTTCTCCTCACATGTTGTCGGCGTCGCGGGGTGGGCGCCTCTCTTCTGTGGTGTGGTCGCTTCTGGGGTCGCGACCTGCTTGGGAGCCCTTCGTCCGGCCGCTTCCGCAGACTCGCGTTGGGCGAGGCCATTCTAGCATGCCTTCCTCGCCCTCCTCGAGCCCCGAACCCCGAGCCCCTCCTCGAGTCCCGAGCCCCTCCTCGCCCCCCCTCATTCTTTATCGGTATTTGTGAATCTCATTGGCGATTACCTGGGCAAACGTCGGCCCCGTTTCACAGATACCGATAAAGAAGGGGGTGGGTGAGGAGGGGTGCAGAAGGAGGTGGATGAGGGGTGGGGACCGAGGGGCGGAGCCATGGCGGCTGCGGATACAATAGGCGAGAGGCACAAGGCACCCAAAACAGGGAGGCAACCATGGACGTGCACGTGAAGCTCGACGAGAACGGCTACATACCCGACGCCTTTGCAAAGCATGCTGACGCTGTCGGTCTCTACGCCGGCACGCCAACACGCTCGTTCCCCTTCGAGGTCACGGGCGTACCGGCAGGCGCGGCCACGCTCGCCGTGGTCTTCTACGACGTCGACTCCATCCCCGTGTGCGGCTTCCCCTGGATCCACTGGTGCGCCTGCGGAATTCCGGCAAGTGCCGCCACGTTCCCCGAGGACGCCTCCAACCAGCGCTTCGCCGGTATGGTGCAGGGCAAGAACTCCTCGGCCTCTCGCCTGGTGGGCAGCCGCGACCCGCTTCTCACCTGCCGCTACAACGGCCCGCAGCCGCCCGACCGCGACCACACCTACACGCTGCGCGTCTTTGCGCTGGACAATGCGCCGCAGCTCAGGGAGGGGTTCTGGCTCAACGAGCTTCTCCACGCCATGGAGGGCCATATCCTGGACCAGGCCGTGGCGCAGCTTCCCGCCCGCGTGTAGCCGGCGAGCGGGGCGCACGTACCGCAACACGTCCCAGCGTGTACCATGGGGAAGTCTGAAAGAACTCCACCCTAAGGAGCACGTATGCAATACCAGTCGCGCGACCAGATTCCCGAGAAGTACCGTTGGGACCTCTCGTCCATGTGCGCGGACGACAAGGACTTCGAGCGTCAGCTCGAGGACGCCAAGGCCCTCCCCGGCAAGCTCGCGGCCTACAAGGGGCGCGTAAGCGCCTCGGCGGCAGACCTTCTCGCCTACCTGCGCCTCTCGGACGAGGCAAACGTCACCCTCAGCCGCCTGGGCAACTACGCCGACCGCTGCGCCGACGTCGACACCCGCGTGGCGCGCTACCAGGTCTACTCCGACCAGGTCATGGGCCTCGAGGTCGAGACGCAGGGGGCATGCTCGTGGTTCTCGGCAGAGCTTCTTGGCATGTCGGACGAGAAGCTCGCCGCCTTCTTTGCCGAGGAGCCAGACCTCGAGCACTACCGCCGAGCGATCGAACGCGAGCTGCGCATGCGCCCACACCGCCTCTCGGCGGCAGAGGAGGCGATCCTCGCACGCGCCGGTGACGCGGCGGCCCAGCCCGAGCGCGTGTTCTCGCAGCTCAACAATGCCGACCTCACCTTTGCTGACGGCACGGACTCAGAGGGCGAGAAGCACTCCGTGAGCCACGGCAGCTTCATCGGCCTCGAGCGCAGCCACGACCGCGTGCTGCGCAAGTCCGCCTTCGACTCGGTCTACGCGAGCTACGGCGCGCACCGCAACACCTGCGCCGGGCTTCTCGCCGCCCAGGTCAAGCAGCTCAAGTTCTTTGCGGACTCCCGCCGCTACAAGGACGCCCTCGAGTACTGCCTCGACGCGAACGAGGTTCCCACCTCCGTCTACGACAACCTCGTGGACGCGGTGCACAAGAACCTCGGCGCGCTCCACAACTACGCGAGCCTGCGCAAGGACGTCCTGGGCGTGGACGAGCTGCACTTCTGGGACATGTACGTGCCGCTCGTCGACTCCGTGGACCTCACCTTCACCTACGAGGAGGCCTGGGACCTCATCCTGAAGGCGCTCGAGCCTCTGGGCGAGGACTACCTGGCCATCGTGCGCAAGGGCCTCGAGCAGCGCTGGATCGATGTGTACGAAACCCCGGGCAAGCGCTCCGGCGCGTACTCCTCGGGCTCCTACGGCACCAACCCCGTGATTCTCACGAGTTTTGACGGAAGCCTCGACGACGTCTTTACGCTGGCGCACGAGATGGGCCACTCCGTGCACACGTACCTCTCATGCCATACGCAATCGCCTACCTACTGCGACTACCCCATCTTCGTGGCCGAGGTGGCCTCCACCTGCAACGAGGCACTGCTCTCGCACTACCTGCTCGAGCACACCACAGACCCCGCGACCCACGCCTACGTGCTCAACAACTTTGTTGAGTCCTTCCGAGCGACGCTCTACCGCCAGTGCATGTTCGCCGAGTTCGAACGCGACGTGAACGAGATGAACGCCGACGGCCGTGGCGTCACCGCCGACGCCCTCTGCGAGCGCTGGGGCGAGCTCAACACCCAGTACTTTGGCGACGCCGTGACCGTAGATGACGGCATCCGCCTGGAGTGGGCGCGCATCCCCCACTTCTACTACGGCTACTACGTCTACCAGTACGCCACGAGCTACGCGGCTGCCATCGCCATCTCAAACCGCATCCTCAGCGAGGGAGCGCCCGCCGTTGAGGACTACCTGGGCTGCCTCAAGGGCGGTTCGAGCATGCCCCCCATCGAGCTTCTGCGCGGTGCCGGCGTGGACATGGCAACGAGCAAGCCCGTCGAGGACGCGCTAGCGTACTTCTCGCAGCTTGTCGATCAGCTGCGAGCCGAGCTCTAGGACGAGCGCAGCGCATTCACGGCGAGAACCCTCGCCATTGCGTCACCCCAGACGGCGTCCGGCTTTGGCCGGGCGCCGTTTTGCGCACAAACTACTCGACCTTCTCGAGCAGCCGAAGAAGCTTCTTGTCAAATGTCAGGACGTCTCTTCCCAGCTCCGCGTGCTCGGCAGCAAGCACACAGTCCACAAAGTCAAAGCGGCTGCCCGACCAGAGCCCCAACGCAGCCAGCGCGATGCCCCGCCGCTGGCACGCAACGTCATCGAGGAGAAGGCCGAGACTCTCCGCCACACGCGACCTCGGTACCCCATACACGCCCGAAAGCACGTAGACGCATTCCGCGAGCACCTCCAGCGTGACCTCCGTTCCAGACGCCACCGCTTGGCAAACCTCATCGGCCTGCTCGTCATTGTCCTCGAGAAGGTATCGAAGAACCGCATTCGCATCAAGAAGCACAGGCTTCTCCGGCATGCTTCACCTCCATTGCCCTGACAAAGGCATCGCTCTCCTGCTTGCGCTTCTCCGGACTTGCATATGATTTGAGCACGCCCCTTGCGCGCGTGCTACCCGAAGCAGCGCTGGGATAGGGAACCACGAGCGCCGCCGGTCTCCCATAGCGCTCGATGACGCAGGCCTCCCCCGCAGACTCCACGCTAGCGACAATCCCGCTGAGCCTCGCCTTTGCCTCGGCAAGTCCAAAGTGGCGCGCCCCCTCAGGATTGACCTCTATGTACGCCATAGCCCCTCCTCTCTCGCCGTGTATCGAGTATCTCATCGAACCAACATGTTGGTCATACTCCCATCGGCAGGCGGTCGAAGAACCTAGGCGAACGTTTGTTCGCTACCTAGAACGCTTCCCTACCTGCCATGCCGACCACCAGAGGAGAGACTCGAGTTGGGGTTGGTGAAGTCGACGCCAAGCGCGTTGGCAACGGCCTCGAGAATGCTGTTGCTCGAGAACGTGGCCCCGCTCACGGTGTCCACATCAAGGCTCTGGGCCGCAAGGACCTCGCTCACCATGGTCGACTCCGCATGCTCGAAGTACTGCTGGTCATCCTCGTACGAGACAACCTGGATGTCGGAAATCTTCCCGTCCGCAACCGTGACCGAGACCGTCGTGGTCCCGCGAAGCCCCGTGCCAGAGCCTGTGTACGTTCCATCGGCCACCGCGCTCAGGTCAAGGCCCGAAGCGTCGCTCGAGGTCGTGCTGTCACCGGTCTCGTCCGCCGCATCCTGGTCCTGCTCAGAGGTCGTGACAGCTTCGCCATCGTCAGCCGCGTCCCCCTCGACCCCCAACGCGTTGGCAACGGCCTCGAGAATGCCTTGGCTGGAGTAGGTAGCCCCGCTCACCGTTGCCACGTCGACACCCTGCGCAGAGATGATCTCATCGATCACCGTGGCCTTTGCCTTGCCAAAGAACTCGTCGTCATCCTGATAGGAGGTCACCAGCACGTCGGTGATATAGCCGTTCTCGACCGTCACCTGCACGTCGACGGCTCCACGGAAGCCCTGACCCGTACCCGTGTAGGCGCCGTCCGCATAGGCTCCCTGCCCCTGGGTAGCGACGTTCGCCGCCTGCTCGGAACCAGCGGTCCCCACAAGCCCCTCGGCACCAATGCGTCCCACGTAGACCAGCCCAACCGTCGCCAGCGCGGCCGCCGTTCCGGCAACGGCTGGCTCGGCGCTTGTCGCAAGGCTCTTCGGCTGGCACGAATCGACGCACTCCATGCAGTCGATGCACTCCCCCGAGCGCACTCGCTCCCCCTCGTGCACCGTGATGCCCATGCTGCACGCACGCGAGCACGCGCGACAACCGGTGCAGCGCTCCTCGCTTCGCGCGTTTTTAAAGAGGCGCCCACGTGAGACGAGCGGGAACACCGCGCCAAGAGGGCAGAGGTAGCGACAGAAGAAGCGCTCTACCAGGGCAGACGCCACGACGATAAGGGCGAGAAGCACGAGTCCCACCCCAAGCGACGCCGCAAAGTTGCCCGTGGCGAGCATGCCAAAGGCCGACCACGGGTCGAGGCTGGAATCTATGCTCGCCCCCATCACCCAACACAGCACGACAATGGCGCCAAGAACACCGAACTTGAGCCCCTTGAGCAGCCGATCCGCCCGCTCCGGCATGCGCAGGCCGCGGGGGCGAAGGCGCTTGGTCAAGAAGAACACAAGGTCACCCATGACGCCAAACGAGCAGAGATACCCGCAGAAGAAGCGGCCCCACAGGATCGTGATGGGTAGCACGGCGAGGAGCAAGAGAAGGCTCGGCGCCTGGGAGCCAGGTGAGAAGGAGCCATGGACCAGGGCGCTCCCCACGTCTCCCAGTGCGGAGAAGGTCGAGATGAATAGTCCCGGCATCAGGAGGAATGCGACAACCTGTACAACATGGCGGATGATCTGCGTGCGCGAAGGCCTGCGAAAACGCGACGACCTCCTGGAACTCGATGCTCTGCTCTGCATGAGGCTCACTCCAATGCGCTCGGTGTGCGACGGGGCGGGCCATAGATGCTCCAACGCAGGAAGCATTTATGTGTCGTGTGACAGATATACCGCACGCGGGGAGCGCCGCGAACCTGAAATGCCCAAACGGACCGATAACCACGGTTCCTGCGAGGGGTTGTACTAGGGTTCCTGAAGCCCCGCTGGAATGAAGGACGCAGAAAGTCCAGGCGTCACCAGCACCTCACCTGAAGCGGTAACCATCACCGCATCGACCTCCTGCTCGGCGAGAAGCCGCGCGGCCTTCTCGGCGCCAAGCACAAACGCACCGGTAGCAAGCGCGTCCAGCGCGCACGGGTCCTTACACACCAACGTCACTGAGCTGAGGCTGCTTGCGGCTGGCTTCCCCGTTCGAGGGTCAACGATGTGGTGGACGAGACGCCCACCGACCACTCGGCACTGCTCATAGGCCCCGCTCGTCACGATTGCCTGGTCACGCACGGCAAGGGTGCCCAGGACCGACTCCCCCTGCCCACTCACTTTCCTGGCCCCACGCGGGGCAGCGGGACTTCTCACCCCCACCTCCCAGGGACCGCCAATAGCAACCACCGTGCCGCCAAAGTTGACGAGCGCGCGCGTGATACCCGACGCGCGCAGCTCTGCCGCTGCAAGGCGCGCGGCGTACCCCTTGGCAATGCCGCCAAGGTCGACGCGCATGCCAGACCGGGCCAAACGAGCCGTACGGGCACCTTCTGGACCGGCGAGGAGAATGTCGCGGTAGTTCACAAGCGCCCGTGCCCGCTCGATGCACGCGCGGCTCGGCTCCTTGCCATCGCGAATGGCAGCCTTCCAGAACGAGGCAAGCTCGCCTGCGGTAACGTCGAACGCACCGCCTGTGACATCGCCATAACGGCGCGCCGCGCCGAGCAGCTGGTAGGTATCCTCGCTCACGGCCACGGCGCCCTCTCCGACGAGGCGGTTGAGCCGACTTACCTCGCTTGTTTCCTTGAAGACCGAGAGCGTGTCATCGAGGCCACAGACCTTCTCGCGGATGCGTCCCAGGCATGCTGCCGCAAGGTCCTTCTCGTCCTCCCCCACCACGGCTACAACCGAGTTCACGGTGCCCATGGCGGGAAATACCCTCTCGACTCTCATTGTGCCTCCGCGCTAAACAGTCGTAATGCTTGGCGCCATACCTTTGAGCAGCAGGCGATGAGTAGCAAAGCTTCCACTGTGTATCCTACTAAGAAACTAGGATTTTAGTAGGCTACAATGGCTGACACTACAGACGGATATGGGGGAAGCGAAGATGGGAACCAGACAGCATGGCTCAATGGATCGCCGGTCTTTTCTCGGCGTGATGGCGGCGGGAGCGGCTCTCGCACCGCTCGCGCTCGCCGGTTGCGGAAGCACGCAGCAGAGCGGCAGCTCGGCCAGCACCACGGACACAACCACCACAGGCGACGCATCGTCGACCGACCTTACCGGCCAGCACCTCACCTTTGTGGGCGACGACGCATTTGCGCCGTACCGCAACATCGAGATGCAGTCTGACGGCACCCAAAAGGTCGTTGGACTGGACATCGCCGTGGCAGACGAGATGGCCAGCCGCCTTGGCTTCACGTACGACTTCGAGCCGCAGGAGTTTGCCGCCACGCTGGCCTCCGTCCAGGCGAGTGACACGTCTTTCACGATGGCAATGTCCTCCAACGCCGAGCGCGAGCAGACCTACGACTTCACCCGCGGCTACTACCAGCCGCTCGTTGGCGTGCTCACCCTGGGCGGCAACGCCATCACGAGCATAGACGACCTTGCTGGCAAGAGCATCGCCTGCACCACGGGCACGGTGCAGAACAAGTTTGTCACCGCCGCGCTGCCAAACGCCGACGTCCACACCTACGACGGAGGTGACCAGTGCCTGCAGGAGGTTCTCGCCGGCCGCATCGACGCCTACGTGTGCGACGGCGCCGAGGGCCAGTCCATGCGCGACGCCAACGAAGGCCTGGTCCTGGGCCTTCTCGGCCGTGACGAAACGAAGGACTACGTGGGCGTCTACCGCATCATGGCCACGAAGGGGGCGTCGTTTGTCTCGGCGTTTGACCAGTGCGTTGGCGAGATGCTCGAGGACGGCACCATCGACCAGTTCATTGGCACCTACGTGGGCACCGACTTCGAGTGGGGCGGGGACTTCTCGGCCTCCGGCTCGGCGACCGAGGGCGTAGGCACCTCAAGCGCCAACTAGCGAGAAAACCTGAGCGGCATGAACTTCTCGGTCATCGAGCCCTATGCACCTATGTTCGCAAGCGGCCTCGCCGTCACCCTGGAGGTGACGGGGGCCGCCCTAGTCTTGGCCTTTGCGCTGGGGTTTCTCATCGCCGTGCTCAAGGTGCTGCCGTGCAAGCCGCTGCGGGCGGTCCTGGACTTCTACACGTCAATCTTCCGAGGCATCCCGCTCATAGTACTCCTTTTCATTGCGTACTTCGCAACGCCGCAGCTCACGGGGTACAAAATCTCGATGTTTGCGGCCTCGGTGCTCAC
>URLM01000060.1 GCA_900548775.1 uncultured Olsenella sp. | reverse complement strand
CAGCGTCTTCAAAGGCGCGGATGGCATCGTCAAGGCTAATTCCCTTTATCGCGCATCCGCGCGGGACGGTCGTCACGCGGCCAACCGTGTTGAGCGCTGCGGGCTTGGTGATGTCGGTGAATCCAATGTTGGCCATGACCTGCGGAAACTCTGGGTATTCCTGTGCGAGGTCGTGAACGCTCCTGCTGAGGTCAAGTGTTTTCTCCATGACAGCTCCTGGTCTCTTTGACCAAGCCGGTTGGCCTGGTGCGCCGAACTACGATCTGCGGGAGTTCGCATCGGCGCCGTTTGTCAGAGCAAGCGTATGCGAGTAAGGCCATGTGAACTGTTGCATTCACAACATTAGCAGGAAAACACTGCATCGAAACGGTCTTCGTTACACAAATCTCGATGCAATTGCATCGAACCGCCCTTCGTTACATGGTGTTTTGGGGAGGGCTCAAGTAGAGGCATATCTATCTTGTGTCTCAATACGCGTTATGGCACAAGATATTGTTCCATCAGAGCTTCGATACTTGAGGGACCATAAAAAAGTGGTGTAACGAAGGGTAGTTCGATGCAGCGAACGCGAAATAAGTGTAACGAAGGCGAGTTCGATGCACGAATGGTGCCCGATGCCTCGCCGGCAGGGTCTATCGGCGTCCTATGCCGCCGTGGTCGCCGGGGTGACGACGGCGCTGTGACTTTTCGGGGCTGCCGTTGGCCTGCTGCCTTCTGGCCAGCGCGCGTCGTGACGAGCCTGCGTCCCCGCGCCTTCGGGAGGGTTTCGGCTTCTCGGCGGGAATGCCTCCATGGGCAGGCTTCTCTTTCTTGGACACGCGCTGCGTCTTGGCCGTGCGCTGCGGCCGAGGCTCGCGCGACCGTCCCGCAGCGCTTTCCGCGGTGCGCGCAAGGCGCTGCTCGTGGCGCTCGTCGACGATCTTCTTGCGCTCCTTCTTGCCGGGAAGCTGGTCCATTGGCGTTCGGTTGGGGTCAAGTACCAGCGGGTTCTCGCCCAGCACGATTCCCTGCGCGCGCGGATAGACAGGTATGTTCTTGCCCATAAGGTGCTCGATGTCGCGCAGGTCGAACTCCTCCTCGGGCGTCGCGAACGTGAGCGCCCAGCCAGACTCCCCGGCGCGCCCCGTGCGGCCGATGCGGTGGATGTAGTCCTCGGCGTCCGAGGGCACATCGAGGTTGACCACGTACGCTACGTTGGGGATGTCGATGCCGCGGGCGAGGACGTCGGTGGCTACGAGCACGCCCACCTCGCCGTCGGCGAAGCGTCGAAGGGCGTTTGCGCGCTGGTTCTGGCTTCGGTTTCCGTGGATGGGCGCGCACTCGACGCCTGCCTTGCGCAGGCGTCGGCAGACGGCGTCCGCGCGGTGCTTGCCCCGCACGAAGACAATTACACGCTCTGCACCCTCGCGGCGAAGGACCTCGATGAGGGCTTCGTTCTTTGCCTCGTGCGAGATGGGGAGCACGTACTGGTCAATCGTCTCGGCAGCTGTGCCCTTGTGCGCAATTTCCACGCGCACGGGGCTGTTGACCAGCGACTTCGTGTTGTCCAAAACGTCGTCGGAGAGCGTTGCCGAGAAGAGCAGCGTCTGGCGGCTGGCGGGCGTCTTCGAAACGATGCGACGCATGTCGGGCAGAAAGCCCATGTCGAGCATGCGGTCCGCCTCGTCCAGAACAAGGGTCTCTACCTGCGAGAGGTTGCAGTCGCCCGAGTTGATGAGGTCGATGAGGCGCCCCGGCGTGGCAACCAGCAGGTCGCACCCCTTGTGGAGCGCCGCGCGCTGCGGATCGTACGAGACGCCGCCCACAAGCACCGTTGCCGTGTGTCCCGTGTGCGCGCACATTGCGCTGGCGACCTCCTCGATCTGGGCGGCAAGCTCGCGCGTGGGCGTGACCACGAGCATGAGCGGACCCTGCCCGTGGCGTGCATGTCCAAGCCGGTCGAGGGAGGGCAGCAGGAACGCGGCCGTCTTGCCGGTTCCCGTCTGCGCGGCGGCCATGACGTCGCTGCCTGCGAGGACTGCGGGGATCGATGCCGCCTGGACGGGCGTGGGGGTCTCGTAGCCCATGTCATGCACGGCTGCGAGGGCGCGTTCAGAAAGGCCGAGGTCCTCGAAGCGGGTGGGGAGGTCCTTCTCGGCGGTGACGATGGGGGCGGGCGTGGTGGTGCTGTGGCGCTTGGCCATGTAGTGGTGCTCCTAACAACGGTAGAAACTTGCGAGGGACAAGCTTACGCGATTCTCCGCATGCACACCGAGTCACCATCTTGCGAGGCGAATTGCGCCTGCGCGCAATGGCGCACACGGAAGGCTGTCGGTGAGAAACCCAAGCTAGATGGCATGACAGTTTGGCTGTCGTGCCAAGCGCCACCGTGCAAGCTATGCTTTCTTGCGTGGTGTCTTCGCCCGGGTGAAGCTGGGCCCAGGAAGGGAGAGGAACCGATGGAATTTGGCGAGAGGGTCAAGAGGGTGCGTGCGGACGCTGGCCTCACGCAGGAGCAGTTCGCGACGCGCCTTGGGGTGACGAGGCAGGCGGTCTCCAACTGGGAGAACGGCCGCAACCTGCCCGACATCGAGGTCGTCATCGCCATGTCCCGGACGTTCGGCATCTCCCTCGACGACCTCATTCTGGGAGGAGAAGACATGGCACGCGAGAATGACAAGCACGAGGACATGGCCGAGAAGCTCATCAGCGACGGCAGCGAGGGAAGGTGGATGCGCAGGAGCCTGGTGCTGTCCGTGGTTGGGTCGGCACTCATCGTGGCTGCCGTGGTTCTCGCCGTTGTCGCGGAGAACTCGGTGAGCTACGTGGACGCCGCAGGAGTGCTGCACGAGAACTTCTGGCTCGTCCCGGTGAGCTACGCCTGCGCGGCCGCGGCGGTTCTCGTCCTGCTCGCGAACTTCGTCGCGCAGCTGCGGCGGCGGAAGCGCCTCACGGGCTCGTATAGGCCTATGGGGAGGTAGCGGGCTCGGGAGGTGAGCTCCGGCGCGGGCGCCGTGCGATGGCGCCCGCGCTTTCGAATCCCGAGAAGGCAGCGTGATTGTCGCCAAGCGGATCCCGGTCTCTGCGCTACCATGTTTCGCGGCCGCACGGGCGGCCCTCCAAGCAGTCCCAGGTGAAACCTGCTTGCAAATCCAAAACCGGGAGACACGCATGCTCAAGCGAACCATCCAAGACTACAAGGTCCTCCTCAGAAGCATCCCCAGCGCAAGCGTGACGCTCTTCGTGGTGAGCGTCATCGTCATGAACCTCCTCGCGAACAAGGAGCTTGTCTCGCTCCCGTGGCTGGCGCTTGACTGCGGCATCACCGTGAGCTGGGTGAGCTTCCTCTGCATGGACATGATCTGCAAGCGCTTTGGCGCCCGCGCCTCCATCGAGGTGAGCGTTCTCGCCGAGGCCATCAACCTGGCCGTATGCCTGCTCTTCTGGCTCATGAGCCTCACGCCCGGCATGTGGGGCGCCTACTACAACACGGGCAGCATCCAGGTGAACGACGCCCTCAACGCGACCTTTGGGGGCACCTGGTACGTGGTGTTTGGCTCGACCGTCTCCATGCTCTGCTCGTCTGTCGTCAACTCGCTGCTCAACGAGGGCATTGGCCGCAGGCTCAAGAAGAACACCTTTGGCACCTTCGCGCTGCGGTCGTACGCGAGCACGATGGTGGGCCAGTTTGTTGACAACTTCGTCTTCGCGACGATCGTGAGTCACACCTTCTTTGGCTGGACCTGGGCGCAGGTGGTCATGTGCTCGCTCACGGGCGCGCTGGTCGAGCTTGCCTGCGAGGTGTTCCTCTCGCCGGTGGGCTTCCACGTGGTGCGTAGCTGGGAGCGCGAGGGCGTGGGCGAGGACTACCTGCGCCTTCACCCCGCCGAGGCCGTGGCGGCCGAGCGATGAGACAAAGCGGCAGCACCTTCGTCTCATCGCCGTCGCCGCTGGATGCTGGCGGGCGTGCGCTTGACGTGCTGGTTACGGGCACGTCGCGGGGGATCGGCCGGGCGACGGCGGAGCTGTTCCTTGCGCGCGGGCACCGCGTGTGGGGGCTTGACGTGCTGGCGTCCTCGATTGAGCACCCGCGCTACCAGCACTTCGTTGCCGACGTTCGGGACCGTGCGGCGCTGCCTTCGGGGCTTTCGCCTGAGGTCATCGTGAGCAACGCGGGCGTGCAGGACAGCGGCGCGGACATCGACGTCAACCTCAAGGGCGCCATCAACGTGTGCGAGCGCCATGCCTTCGCGCCGGGCGGGCGCGTCCCTCAGCCCCAGGTGCGTGCAGTTGTGCTGGTGGGGTCCTCCAGCGGGCACACCGGAGCTGAGTTCCCCGAGTACGCGGCGTCGAAGGGCGGGGTTCTCGCCTATGCGAAGAATCTCGCGCAGCGGCTGGCACCGCAGGCCACCTGCAACAGCGTGGACCCGGGCGGCGTCATGACCGAGCTCAACCGCCCCGTGATGGACGACCCCGCCCTCTGGGGGCGCATCATGGACCTCACGCCGCTCCGCCGCTGGGCGACGCCGGAGGAGATCGCCGAGTGGATCTACTTCGTCGCCGTCACCAACCGCTTCATGACGGGGCAGAACCTGCTCATCGACGGCGGCGAGGCCGGGAGCTTCGACTTCGTGTGGCCCGAGGAGTAGGAAACCGTGAGCGAACTGCTTGACGCCATAGCCGAGAATGACGGGGACGTCCGCGGTCGTGAGTTTGCGGGGGAAGACCTCTCCGGAGAAGACCTCGGGCATGTTGAGTTCGAGGACTGCGCTTTCCGCGGGTGCGTCCTGGCCTCCGCGCGGCTGGAGCGCCCAAGCTTCGAGCGCTGCACGTTTGAGGGCTGCGACCTGGCGAACGTTGCGGGCAACACCGGCTTCTGGCGGGACTCGAGGGTCGAGGACTGCCGCCTGGTGGGCGCGGACCTCCACAAGTCCGTCCTCGTGCGCACGCAGTTCAGGGGCTGCAACCTCTCGTACGTGGGGCTGGCGGAGTCCAAGCTCGAGCGCGTCTCGTTCTCCGGGTGCGACCTGCGCGAGGCGTCCCTCTCGCAGCTTCGCCTGCGCAGCAGGCTGGTGCTCGAGGGTTGCGACCTCATGCGCGCGGAGCTCTTCCAGACGAGGCTCGCGGGCGTCGACCTCACGAGCTGCAACATCGCGGGCGTCCGCGTGAGCGACACGTTCCGCGAGCTGCGCGACGCGTATGTGGGGGTGGACCAGCTGCCAGACCTCGCTGGCTTGCTCGGCGTGAAGCTGCGATAAGGGCCGCGGGGAGGCGCGGGCGGCTCGGAAGCCGTTGCGGCATCGCCGTGGCCCGGTTGCTGGCGGACGCAGACCGCCCCTGGTCGATACACATTCGTGCGACGAATGTGTATCGACCTGCGCGGGTCACAGATTCGGGTACGAATGTGTATCGACACCGGTCCAAATCCCCGCCGCTCGCGCGGAGCCGTCCGCACGCCGCAGGCCCAAATCCCCGCTGCCCGCGCGGAGCCGCCCGCGCGCCGGCCACCAGCCTCGCCCCTTGCGCATGCCCGTTGTCTGGACTTTGGCCGTTGGCGGCCCCAGGCACGTCTCCCTGCGCGTATCTTTGAGCCGTATGCGAGAATACCTGAAAGGCAATAGCATCAGACTACGGCTTGCCGGCCAAGGACAAGGACATGGCTGGCTTTCGTATGGGGGGACAGCAGATGTCAGACAGTCCGCGCGGAGCACACTTCGCCAAGCCGACAGGCCCTAGGGACAACGAGGACGAGCAGGACTTCCGCCCGTCGCAGCCCGATCTCCCTGACTTTGGGGCTACCCAGCAGTTCTCGGACGCAGGCCAGGCGTTTGGCTTCGCAGACGACCAGAGCGCGCCCCACATCGAGCCTCCCGAGCCCGTGCCGGCGATGAACGTCTACCTCGGCGGCCCTGGTCAGCAGGCTGGGCGCGGGCGCAAACGGGCCAAGCGCCACCACCCCGGCAGGGTCGTGCTCGTGGTGGTTCTCGCCCTTGTCGCCGCCATCGGTGCCTGCGGCTTTTTCCTCTACCGCTCGGCCCAGGCCGTCCAGGCGGACGCGAAGGTTGTCTCCTCAACCGCCTCGTCAATGAAGGACAACCTCACCTCCGGGGATGGCGAGACGCTCCTCAACAACGCCAACTCGTTCGCCACGGCGGCCTCCGACATGCACAAGGAGACGAGCGGTGCCCTCTGGGGATTCGCAGCCAACCTGCCCGTGGTTGGCCAGGACGTGAGAAACGCGCAGCAGCTCGCCGGCATCGCGGACGACATGGGCGCCAAGGTCCTCGTGCCCATGGCGCAGAGCCTCTCGGGCGTCTCGATGTCCTCGCTGCTCTCCAACGGCAAGGTAGATGTGGACGCCATCCAGAGCCTGGTCAACGCCCTCTCGGACGTCTCGCCCACGATTTCGGACTGCTCTAAGCGTGCAAGTGCCATCAAGCCCGGCTCCGTCTCGCAGGTGAACACCTATGTCGAGAAGGCCCAGCAGCTCCTCTCGACCGCCGATGAGGGAGCGCAGACCGCCGAGAAGATCGCCCCGAGCCTTCCCGGGCTCCTCGGCGCGAACGGTACGCGCACCTACCTCATCGTTGCGCAGAACAACTCCGAGCTGAGGGCGACGGGCGGCCTTCCTGGCGCGCGCATCCCCGTGACCGTCACGGACGGCGAGATCAGCCTGGGCAAGTCGACCTCGCTGGGCCAGGGCTTCGACGTCAACATCGACATCACCGACGAGGAGCGCTCGCTTCTCGGCGAGGCTCCCGCCATCGCTGCCTCCTGGGCAAACTTCACCCCCGACTTCTCGCACGCTGGCAAGTACCTCGCCGACGGCTGGAACCAACACAGCGACCAGCAGGTCGAGGGCGTCATCGCGATCGACCCCGTCTTCCTGCAGAACCTCCTCGCCCTGACGGGCGGGGTCGTTGCGTCCGACGGAACGGCGGTCGACGGCACCAACGCGGCGCAGGTACTGCTCTCCGACATCTATTGGAAGTACCCCGAGGGCGCGAAGCAGGATGCCATGTTCGCCGAGGTCGCGGGCCTGTGCTTCGACCAGCTCATGACCTCGCTCGGTTCCGTGAGCCTCGATGACCTCACCAAGCTCATCAAGCAGTCGGGCGAGGACCGCCGCCTGCAGGTTTGGATGGCAGACGACTCCGAGGAGGCCGTCATGCAGGAGCTGGGCATCGCTGGCGAGCTTGACAGCGACCCGGCGAACCCGGTGCTCGGCGTTTACGTGAACGACAACACCTGGGCGAAGATGGACTGGTACATGGACCTGCGCACCACCGTGGGTACGGCGACCAAGAACAGCGACGGCACCACTACGTATGACGTGACCACCACCATCACCAACCGCATGACCGAAGAGGAGGCGGCCGCCGCTCCCGAGTACATCACGGGCGGTTCGGACATGACCTCCGGCAGGGGCGACATGGTGTCCCTCGTGATTGTGCTCGGCCCTGCGGGCGGTGCGGTCTCCGGCCTGAGCGACCGCGCGACGAATGGGCAGCTCGAGGGGCTCGACGGCCACTACTTTGCCGTGAGCACCATGCCTGGCGAGACCGAGACCATCGAGTACCAGGTGACTACTGCGGCGGGAGCGGGTGCGCTCCAGGTGCGCCAGACCCCCACGGCAAGGACGTTCACGGACTAGGGCAGGCCCTTCTGGGATGACGCCCCCGGAGCGTGCCGGGTGTCCCTGGCGGTCTAATTAGTGTCGCGCCAAAGGGGTATGCTCTTCTTTGTCAGGCCGACGGATAGCCCGTCGGGACGGCGCTCGACAGGGGAGTTGCGCATGGGTGGGTTCAAGCGCTTCTGCATGTTCGTCTTCTCGCTGTCAGGACTTCTGTGCCTGGCTGCGTTCGTGCTCACGTGGCTAGGTCCCTGGACGACCCAGGCTTCGGCGCTCTTCTCGCTGCCGGAGTACTACACCGTGGTGGAGGTCCTGCTCCTCATCACGGTGGTTGGCCTGCTCATCCTGCTCTTTCGCTCGATCTTCTCGCGCCGGGTGCGCACCGTCGAGGTGACCACCGTCGATGGCGGCACCATCTCGGTCTCGCGCGACGCCATCGCGTCGCAGGCCACGCATGTGGTCGAGGCCGATGGGACCTGCTCGGCAGACCGCGTCTACGTGAGCGCCAAGAAGCGCGGGCACGTTCGCGTGCACGTGCGCGTCTTGCCGCACGAGAGCGTGGACGTGGTCGAGAAGGGCACCGAGCTTCACGAGGAGCTGGTGCGCGGCCTCACGGCCGTCTGCGGAGACAAGCTCGAGGACGTGAGCTTGGAGTTCGTGGTGCCCAAGGAGGTCTCGTCCGCGCCCGTTGCGGGAGACGTGAGCGTTCCCACCTCTCCGCAGGCGCAAGAGACGGCAGTCGCTGACGTTGCGGTGACGGAGGCGCAGCCCGCGTCCGCAGCGGAGGAGGCGCCCACACCTGCGCCGGCGTCGTACGGCGCCATCACGGTGCCCATGGGACTGGGGCATGAGGGGTCGTCTGCCGGTGCGGCGGGCGAGGATGCTGACGCTCAGAACGGGGAGGCCTAGCCATGAGCGACGAGTTCAACAAGGCGCCGCGGGCGAAGGTCGAGGCCGAGGAGCCCCAGGCAAGCCAGACCGAGAAGCGCGACGCGGCGCGGGACGCCAACGCCGCCCCAGGCGCGACGGGCGGTGCCGCTGCGCCCGAGGGCGGCAGCGCAGAGGGTGCCCAGAGTGGGGTCGACAAGGCCTCTGCCTGGGTGAGCAGGACCTTCCCCGGTCACGAGAACGCCTTCCTGGGCGGCGTCTGCGGTCTTCTCGTTGCCATTGTCATGGCGGCGATCGGCTTCTGGCGCACGCTCCTGCTCGTGCTTCTCGTGCTCATTGGCGTGGCCATCGGCCAGCAGGCAGACGGCGACCCCAAGATCCTGCGTGTCCTGGGCAAGCTCTTCAGGGACCACGAGGGTCGCTAGGGCACGCCTGGGGTCGCGGCACAACAGGGCGGCTGGGGCACCACGGGAAGCACAACGGCACTACCACAACGGCACTACAGCGAGTAATCATCAAGCACGCAATCATTAGCCCACACACAGAGGAGCGAGCATGGACACCGAGAACAGCGCACGGGAGGCCGAGGCAGAGACCGGCATCGTTGCGGCCGCTGCATCCGCAGCCCAGCCCGAGCCCGTCCAGGGTCAGGACATCGACATCGCGGAGGACTCAGACTCCGAGGACTCCCTCACCTTCTCCAACGGGGTCATCGAGAAGATCGTCGCCATCGCAATGCGCGACGTCCCCGGAGTGGTGGGCATGAAGGGCAGCTGGCTCAACCGCGTCCAGGACGCGTTTGGCGCCTCCGACACCACGAAGGGCGTCTCGGTAGAGGTCACGCCCGAGAGCGCCGTCAAGGTCAACGTCTCGGTGCTCATCGAGTATGGCGCCTATGCGCCGCAGGTCTTCGAGGACGTCAAGAAGGCAATCGTGAAGCAGGTCACCGGCATGACCGGCCTGGAGGTCGCAGGCGTCAACCTGCGCATCGAGGACGTGCTCACGCCCGAGGAGTACAGGCGCAGCGTCGAGGCCGAGAAGGACGCCGAGGACGCCGCGCCGGCGCCCGCCGTCGACGCCACCAAGGCCTCGGCACCGGCCGCTCGCGGCGGGAAGGCGTAGCGCATGGGAGTTCGCAATGCCTGTGCCGTGGGCCTGGGACGCCTCACGTCCTGGGGCCTGCGGCGCGTGCTTCACCGCAACGCATCCCAGATGCCCGGGCGGGTCACCCTCGCGCTCGACCCCAACGCCATAGCGCACCTGGCGCCCAAGCTCTCCCAGGGCGCCATTGTGGTCTGCGGCACAAACGGCAAGACCACCACCAACAACGTGCTGGCAAACGCCATCGAGCGCTCGGGCAGCAGGGTCCTCTGCAACCGTGCGGGCGCCAACATGGCGGCCGGCGTCGCCGCCGCGCTTCTCCCCGGCAGTGGCGCGGACTGGGCGGTCATGGAGGCGGACGAGCTCTCGACCATCCACATCCTGCCCCAGCTGCGCCCTCGCTACCTGGTGCTTCTCAACCTCTTCCGCGACCAGCTCGATCGTGCGGGCGAGATTGACCACGTGCAGGACACCATCGTGGCCGCGCT
>URLM01000059.1 GCA_900548775.1 uncultured Olsenella sp. | reverse complement strand
GACAAGATGCTCTCTGACGTCCTCGGCCTTGCCGACATCCCCGCCGCCCGCGACCAGCTCTACTGCGACAAGGACTCCATCAACTTCATGAAGGGCGGCCTGTGCTACGCGGACGCCCTCACCACCGTGAGCCCGAGCTATGCCTACGAGCTGCAGATGCCGTTCTACGGAGAAGGGCTCGACCCCATCTTCCGCAGGCGCTCCGGCATCCTCTCCGGCATTCTCAACGGCATCGACACCACCATCTGGAACCCCAAGACCGACGGCATGATCCCTGCGAACTACTCGCCCGACGACCTTGCCAACAAGGCCGAGTGCAAGCGCGCCCTCCAGGAGGAGCTGGGCCTTCGCCAGGATCCCACGCGACCGCTCGTGGTCATGATCGGCCGCCTCACCAACCAGAAGGGCCTGGGCCTTGTTCGCTATGCCATGGACGGCATCATGCAGCGCGGCGTCCAAGTGGCCATCCTTGGCACTGGCGACGCGGACCAGGAGGAGGCGTTCCGCTACTTCGACCAGAAGTACGGCGACATGATATGCGCGCGCATCGCGTTCGACAACGCGCTCTCGCACCGCATGTACGCAGGCGGCGACATCCTTCTCATGCCGTCCGAGTTCGAGCCATGCGGCCTCTCCCAGATGATTGCCATGCGCTATGGCACCCTTCCCCTCGTGCGCGAGACGGGCGGCCTGCGCGACTCGGTGGTCCCGTACAACAAGTTCACCGGCGAGGGCACGGGCTTCCGCTTCTCCAACATGAACGCGGACGAGATGGCCGACACGCTCCTCGGTGCCTGCGAAATCTTCTGGACGAACCAGGAGCTCTGGACTAAGCTCATGCTCCAGGCCATGGCGACGGACTTCAGCTGGCGCCGAGCCGCAAACGACTACATGGACATCTACCACGGCCTTCACCCAGAGGTCATTCGGTACAACAAGAGAAGAGACAGGTAAGGCTTGAAGGCACGTCACGTAACCTCCGAGAGGGAGTACAGAGATCCCTTTGGCGCCGTCCGGCTGGGCGGCGCCGTTACTGTAGGCATCGACGTCTGGGACGACGACGTGACGTTCTGCACGCTTCGTACCTGGACCGACGGAGTGGGCGAGCGCCTGCTCGAGATGCATGGCGAGCAGCGCGGGAGCGTGACGCACTTCTCGGTCACCTTTACCCCGGAGCGCACCGGCATCATCTGGTACAGCTTCGACATCGAGGCGTCCGACGGGGCCGTGTGGCGCTACGGTGCACAGCCGGGCTGGACCACGGGCGAGGGCACGTTTGCCTATGGGGACCCCCCGTCGTTCCAGATCACGGTCTACAAGCAGCGCGCCATCCAGCCCAACTGGTATCGTGGCGGCATCGTCTACCAGGTCTTCCCCGATCGCTTTGCGCGGGGCGGGGACTGGCGCCACAGGGCTGACGTCGCCATGGAACGCCCTCACATCGCAGGCCCAGGCCGAGCGGTGGTAGACGACTGGTCCACGCCGCCCACCTATGACAAGGACGAGAACGGCCGCATCAGGCGCTGGGACTTCTACGGTGGCACCCTCGAGGGCGTTCGCGAGAAGCTGCGCTACCTCAAGGACCTTGGCGTGACGGTCATCTACCTCAACCCCATCTTCGAGGCGGCAAGCAACCACCGCTACGACACCGGTGACTACATGGCCATCGACCCCATGCTTGGCGACGAGGAGAGCTTCCGCCGCCTGTGCGTGGACGCGGCGGAGATGGGCATCTCCGTGATTCTGGACGGTGTGTTCAACCACACCGGCTGCGACTCGCGCTACTTCAACAAGTACGGGAACTACCCGGACTCCGTTGGTGCTTACCAGAGTACGGACTCCGTCTACCGCTCGTGGTACACCTTCCACGACGACGGGACCTACGACAGCTGGTGGGGCGTGGACGACCTTCCCGCCATTAATGAGACTGATCCCTCCTACCACGAGTTCATTTGCGGGCGCGAGGGCGTGGTGCGGCGCTGGCTCCGCGACGGCGCGCGTGGCTGGCGCCTGGACGTGGCCGACGAGCTTCCGGACAGCTTCATCGCCGACATCAAGCATGCGGTCCTCGCCGAGAAGCCCGACGGCCTTCTCATCGGCGAGGTGTGGGAGGACGCCAGCAACAAGACTGCATACGGCTCCCTGCGCCAGTACTTCGAGGGCTCGGAGCTTGACGGCACCATGAACTACCCGCTGCGTGAGGGGCTTCTCGCCTTCATGCGAAACGAGATTGGTGCCCCGGAGCTTACGAGGCGGCTTGAGCAGTTGGGTGAGAACTACCCTGGCCAGGCGCTCTACAGCGAGCTCAACCTCCTGGGCAGCCACGATCGCGAGCGTCTCTTTACGACGCTTGGCGGCGCTCCCAACCCCGACACGCTCTCGGAGCCGGAGCGCGCGTCGTATCGCCTGGACCCCGGCCAGCGCAACCTTGCCAAGAGCCGCCTGTGGGCAATCACCCTCCTGCAGATGACCCTGCCGGGTGTTCCCTGCATCTACTACGGGGACGAGCGTGGCATGGAGGGCTTCCGTGATCCGTATAACCGCGCCGCGTATCCCTGGGACGGCGGCGACAAGGACTGCTTTGACATCTACCGCAATGCCATCGCCGTGCGCAAGACCCTCGACGTTCTGGTAGATGGCCGCTTCAACCCGTTCTCGGTGGGTGATGACGTGTTTGGCTTCTGGCGTCGGAGCCGCACCAAGAGCGATTGCGTCTGCGTGCTGGTAAACGCCAGCCTGAATGCCTCGCATACAGTTCGCGTGCCTATCGAGAGCGGCATGGAGGTCTCCGACGTAGTCTCTGGTCGCGACCCCAAGGTATCGCAGGGCCAGGCAGAGGTCTTCCTGTGGCCGCTGGGCACGGCCGTGCTTCACTTCCACAGGCACGAGCGACTCCAGAAGCCGCTCGAGCGTGGCATGGGCGTGCTGTGCCACGTGACCTCGGTGCCCAACGACGGCAGGCCGGGAACGCTGGGAGCGCCGGCGAAGCGCTTTGTTGACTGGCTCGCCAGCTGCGGCCAGCGCTACTGGCAGGTGCTCCCCGTGAACCCCACGGATGAGTACGGCTCGCCCTATGCGGGACTGGCTGCCAACGCGGGCAACGTTGCCCTGCTCGAGCGCGATCCCGAGGAGGTTCTCGCAGACGAGACGCTCTTTGGCGACGGCCGCTTCGCGGAGTTCTGTGACGATAACGACTACTGGCTCACGCCATACGCCACCTTCTGCGCGCTGAAGGACAAGTTTGACGACGCGCCGTGGCAGGCGTGGCCGGAGCAGTACCGCAGCTATTCGCCCCGGCTCGCCGATGATCCCGAGCTGGTGCCGGGCATCGAGGCGGCGCGCAAGCTGCAGTTTGAGTTCCAGCAGGAGTGGAACGAGCTTCGCGCATACGCCAACAAGCGCGGTGTGCGCATCGTGGGCGATATGCCCATGTACGTCTCGGCAGACTCTGCGGACGTCTGGAGCGAGCCGGACATCTTTGACCTGGACGAGGACGGGCATGCGGCCATGCAGGCCGGCGCACCTGCCGATCAGCTCTCTGCCGAGGGCCAGCTCTGGGGCAACCCCACCTATAACTGGGACGTCCTGCGCTCCGATGGCTACGACTGGTGGCTGCGCAGGCTCGGCCGCGCATTCAAGCTCTACGACTACGTACGTCTCGATCACTTCATCGGGTTCTCCTCGTACTACGAGATCGAGGCGGGCAAGCCGGCCACCGAGGGCGCATACGCCTTTGGGCCAGGCGCCAACCTCTTCCGCTCTGCCAACAAGCTCTTTGGAGGTCTGCCGCTCATTGCCGAGGACCTGGGCAACATCACACCGGCCGTACGTGCGCTTATCGCCGAGACGGGCGTGCCTGGCATGAGCATCGTGCAGTTTGCCGACCAGGATGTTCGCAACGAGTTCACGCCCAACAGAGGGTCTGTGGTCTACACGGGTACGCATGACACTGAGACCCTCGTGGGCTGGTGCGCGCGCAGCTTTGCCGAGGGTGACCCCGCAAAGGCGGTCGAGGTGGCGCGTGACATCGAGCGCCGCGCCGTGGGCGTCAAGAACGATGTGGTGATCCTGCCGCTGCAGGACGTGCTGCTTCTGGGCGATGAGGCGCGCATGAACGTGCCGGGCGTGGCCGAGGGCAACTGGACGTGGCAGGCGGATGCCGCCGACGTGGATGCCGCGACCAGCTGGCTGCGCGAGCTTGCAAACGGTTCCGGAAGGGACCTCGCGAAGTAGCCTTCTCGAAGAATATCGCTCTTTCTTAATCGGCCGCTGCGTTTCCGCAGGTGGCGACAACGGCGTTTAAGAAATGGCGATATTCTTCGAATTTGGTTGCTGGCCTGTCACCTTGTGCGGTGCCGTGGCTCCTGCGACGCGCTTTGAAACCCCTGCTTGCGCGGGCAGACTGCGAAGATTCTCAACTAGTTGAAGAGTTTCTTAATAACTGTGTAAGCGTTCAGTTATCATTGACAGAATCCATTACTTGAACTTTACCGTAGTCCAAAGGATTCGCCATGGCACTCACACGCAAAGAGTTTGACGTCCTCAGGTCCCTTGCCACGGGCTCTGGGGAAGAGGCCTCACTTCCGGAGTCTCCGGAGCTCGAGGGCCTTCGCACGCTGGGTCTCGTCTCCAAGACGTCGATAACGGAGCTTGGGCGCAAGGCCCTCGAGCCCTACCGCGTGGAGAACGCGGTCATCATGGCCGCAGGCCTCTCGTCGCGCTTCGTGCCCATCTCGTACTGGCGTCCCAAGGGCCTCACGCGTGTGCGCGGCGAGGTGCTCGTCGAGCGGCAGATTCGGCAGCTCCACGAGGCGGGAATCACGGACATCACGGTTGTGGTTGGCTATCGTGCGGACGAGTTTGCCTACCTCGCAGGCAAGTACGGCGTCCGTCTCGTGAAGAACGACCTCTATGCCGAGAGGAACAACAACTGGACCCTCTGGCTCGTTCGCGACCAGCTGAAAAACACCTACATCTGCTCGTCGGACGACTACTTCACCGAGAACCCCTTCGAGACCTATGTTTATCGCGCCTACTACTCCGCGGTCTACATGGATGGCCCCACAGACGAGTGGTGCCTGGGCGTGGACGAGGACGACCGCATCACGTCCGTAACGGTTGGCGGGCACGACGCCTGGGCAATGCTCGGCCACGTGTACTATGACCGGGCCTTCTCCAACGCCTTTGTGCGCATCCTCAAGGGAATCGTGGATGGCGCGGACTACGAGGAGAAGCACGCGGGCGAGCTCTGGGAGGCCATCTTCGCCCACAACCTCGACCGGCTCCCCATGGAGCTGCGCCGCTATCCGGCAGACGAGGTCCTCGAGTTCGACTCGGTGGACGAGCTGGCGGAGTTCGACCCCGAGTTCCTCTCGACGGTTGATTGCCCCGCCCTCGAGAACATCCAGGCAGTTCTCGGCTGCGAGCGCGCACAGCTCCACGACTTCTATCCCATCAAGAACGGGCTCACCAACCTCACGTTCCACTTTGCCGTGGGAGCAGACGAGTACGTCTATCGCCACCCCGGCATTGGCACCGAGAAGTTCATCAACCGCACTGCCGAGAAGGACGCGGACACCGTTGCCCACGAGCTGGGGATAGACCGCACCTTCATCTACGAGGACGCCGAGGAGGGCTGGAAGGTCTCCCGCTTCGTGCCCAACGCGAGAAACGTCGACCCCCTCAACCAGGACGAGGTCTCGCGCGCAATGGCGCTCGCCCGCACCCTTCACGAGTCGGACGCGCAGGTCGACGCCAAGTTCGACTTCTACGAGGACGGTCTTGGCTACGAGCGCCTGCTCAAGAGTCATGGGGACGTGGACGTCCCTGGTTACGAGGAACTGCGCGATAAGGTCACGCGCCTGAACGACCACTGTGCGGCAGACGAGGGCTTCCCCATCTGCTTCTGCCACAACGACTACCTGCCGCTCAACTTCCTCATTGGCGAGGATGACGCGATGAGCGTGATCGACTGGGAGTTTGCAGGCATGGGCGACCCGGGCAACGACACCGCGACCTTCATCATCTGCTCCCAGTACAACGAGGAGCAGGCAAACGCCGCCATCGACGCCTACTTTGGCCGCGAGGCAACGCGCGAGGAGCGCCGTCACTTCTGGGCGCGCGTGGTGCTGGGCGGCTGGTGCTGGTATGTCTGGGCGCTGGAGAAGGAGGCCGAGGGTGCGGGCGTTGGCGAGTGGCTCGACATCTACAAGAGCTACGCCGTCACGTACGTGGACAAGGTCCTCTCCTGGTACGAGGGAAACGATCACCTGGCCGCCTAGCACGGCTCGAGAAGAAAGGGACCAATCATGCCCTACGGATTTGGCGCAGCGCTCACCTGGGCGCTTGACACGGTAATTCTCGGCATCGCGCTTGCCAACCCCGCCTTTGCGGCGACGCCGCAGGCAATCGCCCTGGCAGCCTTCACGAGCACCTTCCTGCATGACGCAAGCTCGGCGGTCTTCGCCTTTGCCTACATGGGCGTGCGTCGCAAGCTCGGCGAGACCTGGCGTACGCTGCGCTCCAAGAGCGGGCTGGTCGTCGCGGGGGCAGCGCTTATCGGCGGCCCCATCGGCATGACGGGCTACGTGCTTGCCATCAACAACATTGGCCCTGCGTACACGGCGGCGATCTCGGCGTTCTTCCCCGCTTATGGCGCTGCGCTCGCGACCTTCGTCCTCAAGGAGCGCATGCGCCCCTACCAGTGGGCCGGCCTCGCCGCGTGCCTGGTGGCCGTGGCGGTCCTGGGCTGGACTCCCGTCGACGGGGTTCCGGGGAGCTGGGCCATGGGCATCATCGGCGCCCTCGTGTGCGTCTTTGGATGGGGCACCGAGGCCGTCGTCATCGACTGGGGCCTTCGCAACGCGAGCGTGGACGACGAGTGCGCCATGCAGATCAGGCAGACGACCTCTGCCCTCACGTATGCGCTGGTAATCCTCCCGCTCCTTGGTGCGTGGCCCAGCACCATTGAGGCACTCACCTCGAACGCCATGCCCATCATCGCGCTCGCCGCGCTCTCGGGCACGGTCTCGTACCTGCTCTACTACAAGGCCATCGCAACCATTGGGGCCTCGCGCGCAATGGCGCTCAACATCACGTACTCCGCGTGGGCGATTCCCTTCTCGCTCCTGTTCCTGGGCACGATGCCCGACGTCCGCGGCGTCGTGTGCGCGGTGGTCATCATCCTTGGTGCCATCACCGCCGCGACGGACGTGAAGACACTCTTCGGGCGCCGCGAGAAGGCGGCTGCCTAGGTGCCGGTACACCAGGGTGACGTGCCCCTCTCGGCTGCTGCCAATCTGCAGTCGAGGTGTTGGCGCGCACGGGTGCGTGGCGTCTGCCGCCCCACCTGCTACAATCGCTGAGAAAAACTGCCAACATGCGAGCCCGCACGCCTGCCGTGCGGGCCGCTTTGCGTGCTCGGGGGAGGGTGCCAGCCAGCCCGCCGCGCGATGCGTCACTCAAGGAGCCACCTCCATGTTCATCAACAGGGTCTCTCGCCAGCTGCTCTCCGCGCCGGAGCTCATGCCGCTTCTCCATGAGCTTGGCGCCGGCAACGACGCCTCCCTTGCGGTGGGCCAGAGCGCCCGACCGCTGGTCATCGCCGCCCTCTGGGCGCGCGATCCGCGTCCGTGCCTGGTCGTGGTCTCGGGCGAGGAGGCGGCGGACCGCACCGCGAGGGCGCTGGCCGCCTGGCTCGGGCAGGACGTGGTCGCGCGCTACCCCCTGCGTCGCGACCATCCCTGGGCTGACGTCGCGCCCGACGATGCCGTGATCGGCACGCGCTGCCGCTCGATCGCCCGTCTTTCCGCGGGCGAGAAGTGCGTCGTGGTGGCCTCGGCGCCGGCGCTTCTGCGCCGCGTGCCGCCGGCGGGCTCGGGCTACTTTGCCTCGAGCTCCTTCTCCGTTGGCGACGAGGTCCCCTTTGAGGACGTGGCGCCGCTGCTGGTGGGCATGGGCTACACAGACGTGGGCGACGCCGAGGACGTGGCCGCCCCCGGGGCCTTCCACGTGCACGGGGACACGGTCGACGTCTTCCCCGCGCAGGCAACCTCTCCGGTGCGCATCGAGTTCTTTGGCGACGAGATCGATCGCGTGCGCCGCATGGTTCCCTCGACCGGCCAGACCATCGGCGAGCTGGACTCCGTAGAGGTGGTGCCCTGCCGCGAGATGGCCTTAACCCACGAGGCCATCGCACGCGCCGAGAGGGCGCTCTACAACCGTGCGCAGAACGACGCCAAGGTCGCGGCCGACCTCGAGGCAATTCGGTCGGGTGCCGCGCAGCCCTCGCTCGAGAAGTACCTCCCGGCACTCTACGGTGGCACGGCCAGTCCCATCGAGCACATCTCCAAGGACGCCCTCGTGGTCCTCGCCGAGCCGCGCGCTCTCTTCGATGACTGTCAGCGCGCCATGGACGACATCTCCGCCTCGGCCTCTTCGGCCCGCGTCTCCACCGACGGGCTCTACACCAGCCCGCGCGAGATGGACTTTGGGCGTCAGCAGCGCCTCTCCCTCTCGTCCATCCTCCGCGTGGGCGGTTCGGTGACGGCGGAGCTCAAGGTGCGCCAGCCCAACGTCGCGGGTGCGGACAACAAGCTCATAGGGGTCGTGCGCCAGCTCGTGAACGACAACTCCTGCGTGGTCTTTGCCGCGCCGGACCGCGGTGCCCGAGAGTCGCTCGAGCTGCGGCTGAACGACGAGCACATCCCCTTTGCGGAGTCGCTGGGATCCTCGGTCGAGAATGCCGTCCCCGTGACCTCCGCAGACGCCAACAGCACGGCTAAGCCCCTGAGCCGCGGCTCGGTGACCTTCACGGACGCGCCGGTGCCTGCGGGCATCGTGGTGCCCTCGGCCCACCTGGGTGTGCTCTCGATCTCTGACCTCACGCCGCGCACGGCTCGCAACCGGCGTCGCGCCAAGCGCGTGGACCCCACGAGCGTGACCTTCCCGTTCAAGCCCGGCGATTACGTCGTCCACGCCACGCACGGCATCGCGCTCTTCTCGCAGATCGTGCGCCAGGAGGTCGCCGGGCGCATGCGCGACTACTTCCTGCTGGAGTACGCCGGCGGCGACAAGCTCTTTGTTCCTCTCGAGCAGGTCGACCGCATCACGCGCTACGTGGGGCCCGACGGCTCCTCCCCGCGCCTCACGCGCCTCAATACGGCCGACTGGTCTCGCGCCACGGGCAAGGCCAGGCGCTCCGCCAAGAAGCTCGCGTTTGACCTGGTGGACCTCTACACCCGCCGTGCGTCGGTGACGGGCTATGCCTTCTCGCCAGACACGCCTGCCCAGCTGGACATGGAGTCGAGCTTCCCCTACGAGCTCACGCCCGACCAGGCTGCGGCCGTGGCCGACATCAAGGCCGACATGGAGGCGAGAAAGCCCATGGACCGGCTGCTCTGCGGCGACGTGGGCTTCGGCAAGACCGAGGTCGCCCTGCGCGCGGCGTTCAAGTGCTGCCAGGACGGCAAGCAGGTCATGGTGCTGTGCCCCACGACCATCCTTGCCGAGCAGCACTTCGAGACGTTCTTCTCGCGCTTCTCGCCCTTCGACCTGGACGTTCGCGTGCTCTCGCGCTTTGTGACGCCCGCCCAGCAGAGGCAGGCGCTCGAGGGCTTTGCCGCGGGTACGGTGAACGTGCTCATTGGCACGCACCGGCTCCTCTCGGCAGACGTCAACCCCCATGACCTGGGGCTCGTTATCATCGACGAGGAGCAGCGCTTTGGCGTGCAGCACAAGGAGCAGCTCAAGAACATGCGCGAGCAGGTCGACGTCCTCACGCTCTCGGCCACGCCCATCCCGCGCACCATGCAGATGGCCATGAGCGGCGTGCGCGACATGAGCCTCATCATGACGCCGCCGCCGGGGCGCCTGCCCGTCAAGGTGCACGTGGGGGAGTGGGACCCCGATCTGGTCTCGGCCGCCATCCGCAACGAGCTGGAGCGCAAGGGGCAGGTCTACTACGTGAGCAACCGCGTGACGACCATCGACGACGCCGTTGCCCGCGTGATGGAGGCCGCGCCCGAGGCGCGCGTGGGCGTGGCGCACGGCAAGATGAGCGCCCGAGAGGTCGAGGACGTGATGCTGCGCTTCCAGGAGCACGAAATCGACATCCTGGTGGCCACCACCATCATCGAGAGCGGCATCGACAACCCGCGCACCAACACGCTCATCATCGAGGACTCGCAGCGCCTTGGCCTGGCGCAGCTCTACCAGCTCAAGGGCCGCGTTGGGCGTGGGCGCACGCAGGCGTACGCGTACTTCATGTTCCCGGCGTCGCAGCCGCTCACGCCCGAGGCTACCGACCGTCTCACCGCCATCAACGAGTACCAGGACCTGGGTAGCGGCATGCGCATTGCGATGCGCGACCTCGAGAT
>URLM01000058.1 GCA_900548775.1 uncultured Olsenella sp. | reverse complement strand
CGATGGCGGTCTTGCCCACGCCGGGCTCACCGATAAGCACGGGGTTGTTCTTGGTACGGCGGCTGAGCACCTGGATGGTGCGGCGAATCTCCTCGACGCGGCCGATGACCGGGTCAAGCTTGCCCTGGCGGGCAAGATCTGTGATGTTGCGGCCGTACTTGGAGAGGGCCTCGAACTCCGGCTTGGAGTCCTGGCTGGTCACGCGCTCGTCGCCGCGCAGGGCCTCGTAGGCCTCCTGCACGCGCTTGCCCGTGACGCCAGCGGACTTGAGGATGCTGCCGGCCTCGGAGCGATCGTCCGCGAGCGCGCACAGCAGGTGCTCACTCGTGACGTAGGAGTCACCCATCTTGGTTGCGAGCTTCTCGGCGGCGTCGGCCACGCGCACGAAGTTTGTGCCAGCGCCCATCTGCGAGTTGTCGCCCGTGACCTTGGGGGCGCTGGCGATGGCGCGATCGACCTGCGCCTCTATTGCGGCCGGGTCTGCGCCGACGCGTTCCACGATGGCCTTGATGTTCTGCTCGCCGGAGCTGAGAAGGGCCTTGAGCAGGTGGATGGGCTCCACCTGCCCCGCCTCGGCGTCTGTCGCGATGCCGACGGCAGACTGCAGCGCCTCCTGGGCGGTGACTGCCCACTTATCAATTCTCATATGCATCACTCCCTATGGTCCGCACGGCCTGAGGGACGGCGGAATCTGTTTATCGTGATTGAGTATTCCCACTTGAGGGACTTTTGATACAGAATCTAAGTGCTTATGACATAGATTTTCTGCGTGAAAGTAGTCATGGTGACTCGCGACGAGGCGAAGCCTCCCAATCGCCCCCGAGCCATGCGCCCGCGCCAGACCCCTGCGCCGACCCAAAAAGTGAACACGAAATCAATCCGGGGCAGCAAGCGACAACGTTTGCCCAGGAGGCAATGCTCCCCGACCGTTTTCGTGTTCACTTTTCAAGCGACGAGCGCGGCGAGATTCAATCGCGAGACCCGGAAGCGCACGGGGGCCTTGGCTCTCGCGAGAGCGTCCACCAAAAGTGAACACGAAATCAATCGCGGATGCCGTGCGGCCTCTTTTTCCCAGGAATCATTTAGCGGTCATTGTATTCGTGTTCACTTTTTACAGCGTGGGTCGAGTCGATGACGGGTGGAGGGGCGTGCCGGGGCACGCGACACCCGGCGGGGATACGCCGCCACCAGACGCGCGGCGCCCGGCGGACATGCGTTGGCGGAGTTTATCGCTAATTTTTAAACGGCAATTGCGTTTGCCCAGGTCGCCACAGCGAAAATCAAGAAATGGCGATATTCTCTGCGGTTGGCGCAGAGGGATTGGGGGCTGCCGCTGGAACGCCGAGGCCGTCGGGACCGCCAGCACCGTCGGGGCCGACGGCGCCAGCGTCGGCCCAGAGGTCCGTCGGCCTCGCGCCCCAACGCTCGCCAAGCCACCATACCAGCGCGCAGCCAGCGACCAGCACGACCGTCGCCATCGCAGGGCCCTCGATCCCAAAGCCGGGGTCGTATGCAAACCCCGCCGTGGGCGTGGTTCCCGGAGTCACGCCAAAGATTGCAAACGGCGTGATGCCGCCGCTATTGGGCAGCCCAAACAGTACGGCCTGTGTGAAATTCCAACTTGCGTGCAGCCCAAACGCCATCCAAGGGCTATCGAGCTTCCACACGGCCAGGCCAAACAGAACCCCGCAGAGAGCCAGGTTAACGAGGGCAAGCGCCGTCAACCCGCTGTTTGCCAGATGCAGCAGCGTGAAGAACACCGTGCTCAGCGCAATCGCAACCACATGGCTTCCCGTAACGCGAGACGTTCGCTGGTAGAGATAGCACCGGCAGACAAGCTCCTCGGCAGAGGACTGCACAAAGACGGCGAGAAAGACCGCGATGATGCCTGCCACGTTCACGCCCACAAGCGAGAGGGAAAAGCTGCCCTCAAGCACCGCGACCAGCACGCACGCGCCGTTGAGCACAAATCCCAGGAGCAGCCCCAGGCCAAGCCGCGCCGGAGTGTTTCCAGCTGTCCGCCGCGTAACGGCTCCCAGGATGGGCCTTACGCGCTTGCTTGCGCGCAGGTGGATGAGAAACACAATCCAAATGCCAATGAAGCTCAGGTTGAACGTCATCGTATAAATCGCGGATGCCGCAGAAGTGGAGTATTCGCCCTCCGCAAGCCCAAGCATTCCCAGACCGTCCTGGCGCGCAAGGACATTCACCATGTCCTGCACGCCCTCGCCCGAGGTCACAGCCCCGTAGGCAAACGCCGCAATGAAAATCGCAACGGCCCCGCCCACGACAGACCCCAGAACAAGCAACGCAAATGCCAGAGCATAGCTACCAACCAGGCCAAGCACGATCTTGGGGGTCGGACGTTCTCCTGCCATCACAGCCTCCGTTTCTGGGGGACGTCCCAGGCGAGAACAGCTAGTCACTCTCGCCCGCGCCGCTATTGCTCTTGTCGCCCGCGCCGCCACGCTCGCCCGCGCCATCACGGTCCGGAAGCCTCCCGGCGCGCCGGAGCGCGTCTCGCAAAACCCACTCCACCTGTGCGTTGGCGCTGCGCATGTCGTCCTCGGCCCAGCGCTCGACCGCGGCCCAGATCTCCGGGTCGATGCGCAGGGGATATTGCTTGCGACGTGTCATGCGCAGATGTCTCCGCGGGCCTTAGTACAGCGACCCGGTATTGAGCACCGGCTGCGCCTCGGACTCGCCGCAGAGAACCACCATGAGGTTGGACGCCATGGTTGCTTTGCGGTCCTCGTCAAAGTCGACGATTCCGCCGTCCGAGAGCTCGGAAAGCGCCATGTCAACCATCGAAACGGCACCCTCGACGATCTTCTTGCGTGCCGCGATGATGGCCTCGGCCTGCTGGCGGCGAAGCATCGCGGGCGCAATCTCGGGCGCGTAGGCAAGGTGCGTGAGGCGCGCGTCGTCGACCTCCACGCCCGCGGGCGCCAGGCGCAGGCCCAGCTCCTCCTTCAGACTGTTCGAGACCTCCTCGATGTTGGAGCGCAGTGTGATGCTGGTATTGGCCGCGTCGTCGTCCTCCATGTGATCGTAGGCGTAGATGCTTGCCACGTGGCGCAGCGCAGTCTCGGTCTGCATGGAGACGTAGGAGATGTAGTTGTCCACGTCGAACAGGGCCTTGGCGGTGTCGGACACGCGCCACACCACGACGGTCGCAATCTCGATGGGGTTGCCCTGCTTGTCGTTGACCTTGATGCGCTCTCCGTTGTGCGTGCGTGCACGGAGCGACACCTTGGTCGAGATGACCGAAGACGCCTTTGCCGCCAGGCCGCCCTTCTTGCCGCCGTCCTCAGCAACCTCCTCGTCCGGGCCGGCCTCGCCCATCTTGCGGCTGTAGAAGGGGTTGGCCCAGTAGAAGCCCGACTCGCGAATGGTCCCAACGTAGTTGCCAAAGAGAAGGCAGACCTTGGCCTCGCCGGGCTTGAGGGCGATAAAACCAGAGCTCAGAATGACCCCCAGCGCAAACAGGAGGAAGCCGACTAGCATCATGGGGCCTGCGAACGGCGGCGCCTCCAGGCCCGCCTCGTCCGCTGAGGCGAGAAGCACGATGGACCACACGAGCCCCGCGCAGCTGGCCACGAAGACAAGCACCGTGATGGCGAGCATTGCCCAACCCGACTTAGCCTTGATGAGTTTCTCGGACGTCATCTTTGCCCCTTTCCGCTTCGGCCTCCATGATACGTGCCGGACCGATTGGTCTCAATGTGATATCACGATAATATGCACATTGGACACATAGCGCAATATCTGTTGGGGTAATGGGTCTGTAAGGACTATGCGAGAGCAGCCGCGCCCGGCGAGCATCTCACCCATTCGGCGTATTGAGTAAATTTACTCAGTACGTTGAGTAAATGCACTCAATAGCAAGGGGGTCTAACGCGAAACGCAGGGGTCGCCTCGTTGGATCCGCCATTGGCGCGCTTTCGGCCATCGAGGTCAAAGACGGTGGAGAAGCTCGATAGAGCGGCATGGCGGAGTTCCTCTCCCGGCATCCCGAAGCAAAACGCATTGTGGTTGGCGGAGGCCCCGCAGGAGCATGCAGCTTGGATGACTTCCTCCACGACCGCGTCCCGTTGTTCTTTTGGCCCCGGCAGGCCGCATTTCTCGCCGCCGCCCCCACACAAAAAACGACCCCGCCTACTCGACGGGGTCGTTGTTGCCATTTCCGAGAAGCCCTCGCATGACCTGCTCCGGACTCTGCCCGTCGTAGCGGGCAAGCGCCGTAATCCTCTCGCGCATGTGGTACTCGTGGACCTCGTCCTCGAGCTCGCGCACGCGTGCGCGCAGGCGGTCGATCTCCTCGTCCCGCTCGCGGGCTCGCTCGCGCATGTCCATGATGCGCACCACGCCGGCCAGGTTGATGCCCTCGTCGGTGAGCTTGGAGATGAGGTTCAGACGGTCGATGTCGGCCTGCGAGTATAGGCGCGTGTTGCCGCGCGAGCGTCCGGGGGTGACCAGCCCCTTCTGCTCGTACACGCGAAGGGTCTGCGGGTGCATGCCCGTAAGCTCCGCCGCCACGCTGATCATATACAGGGGCTTGTCCCTGTCGTGGGCGCCGCGTGCGCCACGGTCCTCAGATGCGCCGTCGTTACGAGCCATAGCGCTCGACGTCCTTCCTGTAGTCTCGCTTGTCGGCATCCATCAGGGCGCCAAGGCTGTCGCGCTCCTTCTTTGAAAGCGACGTGGGCACCTTCACACGGATGGTCACGTAGAGCGCGCCACGCGTGCCCTTGCGCTTGACGTTGGGCGCACCCAGGTCGCGGAAGCGGAAGCACTTGCCGTCCTGCGTCCCGGCGGGCACCTTGAGACGAACCTCGGTGCCGTTTGGCGTAGGAACGTCGACCGTCGCGCCAAGCGCGGCCTCGTACATGCTCACCGGCAGCTCCATGCGGATGTCCGCGCCATCGCGCTTGAAGAGCGGGTGCTCCTCCACGTGCGTGGTGATCACGAGGTCGCCGCGCTGACCGCCGCTCGCGCCGTACTCGCCACGGCCGCGGTAGCGCAGCTTGCCGCCATCCACGGCGCCGGCCGGAATCTTGACGGTGAGCGTCTGCTCCTCGCCTGTCGAAGGCACGCGATACGACACCTTGCGCGTGGCGCCGTTGAGCGCCTCGTCAAAGGTGACGTCGATGCGCATGGTGAGGTCCCCGCCCTTGGCGGGCCGCTGGGCCTGCTGGCGAGCAGCGCCGCCAAAGATGGACGAGAAGTCAAAGCCACCAAAGTCGCCGCCCATGCCGTTGAAGATGTCGGACCAGTCGCCGTTGCCTCCCATGTTTGTATAGGTGTACGTGCGCCTGGGGCCGCCGGAGCCGCCGAAGTCCGCGCCGGGAATGCCGCCAAACATGAGCAGCTGGTCGTACTCCTTGCGCTTCTTCTCGTCCGAGAGCGTGGTGTATGCCTCGGAAATCTCCTTGAACTTCTTCTCGTCGCCACCGGCATCGGGGTGGTACTTGGCCGCGAGCTTGCGGAATGCCTTCCGAATCTCATCCTGGGTGGCGTCGCGCTTCACGCCCAAGATGTCGTAGTACGTTTTCTTACCATTGGCCATGGTTTCGCACGAGCCCCCTCTCATATCAATGCGCCCGGACCGAGCGGCCCGGGCGCCGTTACGCTACTTTTCCTTTGCGGCGTCGCTGCCCGAGCCGTGGGCCTTGTCGCCGCTGCCCTTGGCCTCTGTGTCCTTATCGGCCACGTTGGCCGCGGTGTCTGCCGCCGGGCGCTTGGGGCCTCCGTAGGTGACGGTCACCATCGCCGTGCGGATGACCTTCTTGCCCATGCGGTAGCCCTTCTGGTAGACCTGGTCGACCGTCTCGTCGTAGGCATCCTTGTCCTCGCGACGCCCGACGGCCTGGTGCTCGAGCGGATCGAACGGCTCGCCGGCGGGGTCAATCGGCTCGACGCCCTCCTTCGAGAGGACGCCAACCATCTTGTCGTGCACGGCAGAGACGCCGTCGACGAACTGCTTGAACTGCTCCGCCGTCGCGTCCTGGCCAAAGCCGGAGGCGTGCTCGAGTGCGCGCTCCATGTCGTCGATGACGGGCAGGAGGCTCACCACGAGCTTCTCCGCTGCGCGCTCGCGCTCGTCCAGGCGCTCCTGGGCGGTGCGACGACGGTAGTTGTCCCAGTCTGCCTGGAGACGAACGAGACGCTCGGTGGACTCGGCGGCCTCCTTCTTGGCCTTCTCGATGTCCTCCGTCATGTCGCTGAGCTTCTTCTGCAGCTCATCGCGCTCGGTGCGGAACTTCTTCGCGTCCTCGACGGCCTCCTGCTCGAGCACCTCGTCCGCCGCCTTCATGGCGGCGGCGCGCATCGCCGCGTCGTCTTCCGGATCTATGTCACCGGGGGCAGAGCTGGCGGTCGTGGATGCCGCGGCCTCCTTGGCTGCCGGCGCATCCTTGGTCGAGGCCTCTGCCTCGCTCGGCTGCGCGGTGCCAGGCTTCTTCTCGTCTGCATCCTCGATTGGCACTTTCACGTCACCCTCCTCATGCGTACCAGAGGGAGCGGCCTCGACGGCCGCCCCCTCGACAGGTTCTCCTGGAGATCCGGCGCCGCAGTGCTGCCGCGACGCCGGTCTCGAGGCTAGTCCTTCTTCTTGTCGTCGTCGACAACCTCGTAGTCGGCGTCGACCACGTCATCGGAGGAGCCGGAGCCAGCGTTGGACGCACCCGCGTTGCCGCCTGCCGTCTGCTCCTGCGTGTTGGAGTACACGACCTCCGCCAGCTTGTGGCTGGCCTCCTGGAGCTTCTCGCCAGCGGCCTTGATGGCGTCGATGTCGGTGCCCTCGAGCGCCTTCTTGGCAGCGTCAACGGCGTCCTGGACGTTCTTGCGCTGGTCCTCGGGCACCTTGTCGCCAAGGTCCTTCAGGGTCTGCTCGGTGGAGTAGCAGAGGGAGTCGGTCTGGTTGCGGACCTCGATCTCGTCCTTGTGCTTCTTGTCCTCCTCGGCGTGGGACTCGGCGTCCTTGACCATGCGGTCGACCTCGTCGTCGGAGAGCGCGGTGGAGCCGGAGATGGTAATCTGCTGGGACTTGCCGGTAGCCTTGTCCTTAGCGGTGACCTTCACGATGCCGTTGGCGTCGATGTCGAACGTGACCTCAATCTGAGGCACGCCACGCGGCGCGGCGGGGATGCCGGTAAGGGTGAACTTGCCGAGCGACTTGTTGTCGGCAGCCATCTCGCGCTCGCCCTGCAGGACGTTGATCTCGACGGACGTCTGGTTGTCGGCAGCCGTGGAGTAGACCTCAGTCTTGCTCGTGGGGATCGTGGTGTTGCGGTCGATCATCTTGGTCATAACGCCGCCCATGGTCTCGACGCCCAGCGACAGCGGCGTGACGTCGAGCAGCAGGATGCCGGAGACGTCGCCAGTAAGGACGCCGCCCTGGACGGCAGCGCCGTCAGCAACGACCTCGTCGGGGTTCACGGACATGTTGGGCTGCTTGCCGGTCATCTGCTTGACGAGCTCCTGCACGGCGGGCATACGGCTGGAGCCGCCCACGAGGATGACCTCGTCAACATCGGAGATCTGCATGTTGGCGTCGCGGAGCGCCTTGGTCACAGGGGCCTTGCAGCGGTCGAGAAGGTCACGCGTAATGCGCTCGAACTCGGCGCGGGTCAGCGTGTAGTTGAGGTGCTTGGGGCCGGTTGCGTCGGCGGTGATGAAGGGCAGGTTGATGTCGGCCTGCTGCGCGGCGGAGAGCTCCTTCTTGGCGTTCTCGGCGGCCTCCTTGAGGCGCTGGAGCGCCATGGGGTCCTTACGCAGGTCGATGCCGTTCTCCTGCTGGAACTTGTCGGCGGCCCAGTCAATCACGCGCTGGTCCCAGTCGTCGCCGCCCAGGTGGTTGTCGCCGTTGGTGGCGAGAACCTCAACCACGCCGTCCGCGAGGTCGAGCAGAGAGACGTCGAAGGTGCCGCCGCCCAGGTCGAAGACGAGGACCTTCTGCTCGGTGCCCTTCTTGTCCAGGCCGTAGGCAAGGGCCGCAGCCGTGGGCTCGTTGACGATACGCTTGACGTCGAGGCCAGCGATCTTGCCAGCGTCCTTGGTGGCCTGACGCTGGGCGTCGTTGAAGTACGCGGGGACGGTGATGACGGCCTCGGTGACGGGCTCGCCGAGGTACTTCTCAGCGTCTGCCTTCATCTTGCCGAGGATCATTGCGCTGATCTGCTCGGGCGTGAAGTCCTCGCCGTCGATCTCGACGACGGCACGGTTGCCGGTACCGCTCTTAACGGTGTACGGAACGGTCTTGAGCTCGGAGCCGACCTCGTCGTAGCGACGGCCCATGAAGCGCTTGATCGAGAAGACCGTGTTCTTGGGGTTGGTGACGGCCTGGTTCTTTGCAGCCTTGCCCACGATGCGGTCTCCGTCGGCGCGGAAGCCAACGACGGACGGGGTGGTGCGGTCGCCCTCGGCGTTCACGATGATGGTGGGCTGACCGCCCTCGAGGACTGCCATCGCAGAGTTGGTTGTACCAAGGTCAATACCGAGAATCTTGCCCATGGTGTACGTTCCTTTCCTTCTGCGCCGTCACGGCGTTTGCCGTGCTCAGCGCTTTGTTCGCTCTTGTACGTCTTGTCTTATGCCCCCTATGGTTCGACTTTATACATTATCTAAGTCTCAATGCATGAGATTTTTTGACGTCGTTTGGCGCAAGGGGTGAGCGCGGGGCCGAGCGACACCCCACAACCGCTCGGGCAGCCACTCCCGCCAGTGCTGTTGAGAAGGAATTGGACAAAATCCAGGCCGAGAAGGGCGAGAAACGTCGAATTCCTTCTCAGCAGCGCGCGGGACCGTCCGCCTTCCCACTGGCAGCTGGCAAACTTCCGGTTGGTGGCAGTTTTGGTGAGAATTCTTATGTGACCGCGGCACAGTGGCAATTCGCTGACCTGCGGTTCATCAGTCGTCGAACCGCTTTGTACTTGGGCTACCCCCGAAAAACTGCCACCAATCGTCGATTCGTGCCAACAGGCGCCCACCGGCGGTAACCCCAACGGCCCAGCACGAGACGAAACTACGCACGGCAGAGGCAGAGACGAACAAAACCCCAGGTCGACACAAACCTTAATCGCGACCGTGCGTAATTCACGGGGCGGCGGCAAGGGGGCAGCCGCTCCTGTGCGCCGCGTCTACAATGAGATGAGACACGACCACGGGAGGTACCCATGAAGCTCCTCATCGCATCCGACATCCACGGCGCAGCCGATTGGTGCGCGCGACTCATGGACGCCATTGACGCCGAGAACCCCGACCGCGTGGTTCTTCTCGGCGATTTGCTCTACCACGGACCGAGAAACGACCTTCCCGAGGACTACGAGCCCAAGAAGGTCATCGGCATGCTCAACGGCATTGCCGAGAAGGTCATCGCCGTGCGCGGCAACTGCGAGGCCGAGGTCGACCAGATGGTGCTCGACTTCCCCTGCATGGCAGAGTGCAACATCCTGCTTGATCCGGAGGCCAACGGCGGAGCAGGAATGACCATCTTCCTCACGCACGGCCACGTGTGGGGACCGGGGATTCACAACTCGGTTGACGTGTGGCCCGAGCTGCCACAGGGCTCGGCGCTGGTATACGGGCACACGCATAAGAAGGTTAACCAGATGAGCGACTCGCACCCCGGGATTACCGTGTTCAACCCGGGTTCGGTTGGCATTCCCAAGGACGGGACTCACAGCTATGGTATCTACGAGGACGGCCACTTTGAGTTCCGCGTGTGGGACGAGTAGGACAAGCGCACTGAGGGGTCGGGCCCGCGACAAATGTTGCGGGCCCGATCAGCTACTATTGCTTTTGCGCCAAGAGCAACGACGCTACGACTCCTTGTAGGCAATCAGTAGGCTAGACGCCACCCATGCGAGAACCGCAATCGTTGCCACGCCCGTAGCGATGTAGAAGAGTGCCATCGCCGCCTGCGCGTTTGCCGTGGCGCTCTGGTAGGCATGCGTGGCGGAATAATTGGTTATCGCGCTGGCGGTTACGTCAGAGAGCGCCTTGGTTGCACTGTCCTGAAGAGAGGCATACACCACGCCAAGAATCGCGGCTGCAATCAGAGAGCCAATGGATACCTTCTTGGCGTTGTCATGCCACTCAACAAGCTTTGACTTTGCTTCTGCCATGGTGGGTCACCTTTCTCTACAGGCATGTGAAGCAGACTGGGAAAGACTACTTTGCGGAGTAGTAGTCATCCCCTATCGAGAAGGCCTGCACCTCAGCCTTGACCTTCGCGGCATCAGTAGTGGAAACAGAATCGAACACTGCGCTCTCGCCCGCAGCCCATGAGCTGGCGCTCACGTACGTCTCGTCCACGCGCGTACCAGAATCATCGTAAAGCCCAAGGGTGACGCTCACGTTGCTGAGGTCTTGGTC
>URLM01000057.1 GCA_900548775.1 uncultured Olsenella sp. | reverse complement strand
AGCGCGTAGAGCTGGTCGAGCGTCGCGATGTCCTTGAGCAGCGTGCGCTGGTGTCCCTCGAGGGTGTCCGAGATTTCGCGGACGTTCTTCTCGACTGCGGTGTAGCGCGTGCGTAGCGCCTCGAGGTTGTTCTTTGCCTTGTGGAAGATGGCGAGAGGACCGGTCTTCTCCTGCTTGTCAGGGTCGAAGTCCTTGAGTGTCACGATGAGGGAGCTGATGTCGTTGCCGATCTCGCCGAGGTCGTTGTTGCGCACGCCGTTAAGCGCTCGCTCGGAGAAGTCCGAGACCTTCTTCTGTGCGCCGACGCCGAAGGAGAGGACGCCCGCCGTGTTCGTGAGGTCGATTTTCTCGACGAAGGTCTCGACCTTCTCGCGCTCGGCGGGGGAGAGGGCCTGGGCCGGGTCGCTTGTGGGTGACGACGTCGGCGTTGCGGCGGGGACGGGATCTGGCGCGGTCGGCGTGGGGTCGCCAAACTCCAGCTCGGGCTCGGGGATGTCCATGTCGAAGTCCTGCGTGCTGTCAGCCATGATTCCTCCAGGGTCGCTGAGCGGAGCTTTTGCGTTTCGCTATGGCAATTCTACCCCGTGGGATGCTGCGGCGGGCGAGCGGGACGGAGCGGTCCCGCGTGCGGCGCGTGCTTCCGGTTGCCCCCGGTTCTCGCTCGGTCGTCGCCGGACATGTGCGAGAGATTCGAAGGGCCTTCGACCGAGAATTACGCACGGCTGAAGATCCGGGCGACAAAAGCCCAGGTGGCGTTTCTCGCAAACTCAGCCGTGCGTAATTCGGGTGTCGACGGTCGCTACCCGCACGGCCCGCTTGCACTCCTGGCGCCTCTGGGGAGCAGAATCCGCTCGCGCTACTCGTCCCCCGCGTCTCGATACGTGAAGTCCAGCGTGTAGGTGTCCTTCTCGAAGGCCGCGTTGAAGATCTGGGTTAGCTGGCTCTCAGCGTTCGTCCTCGCCTCGTCGAGAAGGCCGCCGCCAATGGCCTCCTCCTCGCTTCTCTCGACGCACTGCCTACGGAAGGCGTCGGAGTCCTCCACGCTGATGGGGTTGAAGATGTTGTTGTTCTCCTCGAGGACGCCGCTCTTGTCCATGTCTGGGGTGTTCGAGATGATGTGCGGCTGGTCGAGCGTCACGTGCAGCAGCGAGGGGTCGTTCTCGTCCTGCTCGAGTTCTGCTGTCGAGAGGTCGACGCCCGCCTTGATGGTGCCGTTGGAGCGGTACCAGAAGCTTTTCTCGGTGAATGGGACGTCAAAGAGGTCGAGAAAGTCGCGGTTGGAATTGGTCACCTTGTCGACGATCGAGTAGTCCTGAGAGGCGCTCACCAGCTCGCCCTCCTCGCGGACGCGCGTGAAGACCACGCTGGGGGAGAGGGTCTGGACGGTGGGCTGGGCCAGCTCGGGCTGCGGCGCGACCATGGGGTAGATGCGCGCGTAGAGGAATGCCCCCAGTGCTGCCCCCACAGCGAGAACTGCAAGCCACACCTTCCACTCGCGAAGGATGGCCCTTGCGCGCTTTGCCGTTTTCTCCATCAGTGCCTCCTTGGTTGTTGTTACTCGGGTTCCTCGATTCCTTGGCTTTTCATTAGTTCTTGAAGCAATTCCTCGCCGGGCGAGTCATCTGTCGGCGGAGACGGGCATTCAAGGCCACTCGACGCGCGGCCCAGCTCTTGCGCGCAGTCGTCAATGTGCGAGAGGGGCTTCGACCGCTGTGGTTCGTCCTCGAGCGCCGCGTTGAGCGCCTCGGCGCGGACGAGCCGGTCTGCGACGTCCGCGAGCCTGTCAGAGAGCTTCTCGGCCTCAAGGGCAAGGAGCTCCTGCTGGCTGTGGTCACGCAACCTCTCACGTAGGTCATCCGCGGCCTGCGAGAGTGTGAGGCCTTCTCGGCGTCTTTGGGCGAGAAGGAAGAGCGTCGCCAGGTCCCGCTCGTCGTAGGTGCGGCGGCCCCAGCTGCTGTCGCTTGGCGTGAGGACCCCGGCGCCACCGCGGCCCTGGTAACAGGCGTGCTGGATGTCGCGGCGAGAAAGACTCACCAGACGCTCTACCTCGGCGATCCTCCAGCCATGTTGTTCGGCGGTCCCCATGCGCTCACCTCCTCCTGATTAACCAAACCTGTTCAACGGTTGAACAGCAATCGAGACCTGTCGGTACGCCGCCGACGGGTGCTGCTTCTTCGTAAAGAGGGGTGAAAAAATTGCGAATGGGGGTGCTGTCGGCGCGTTCTCTAACAGCTTCTTTATCGGTATCTGTGAATCGTCGCGACGTTTTCGCAGGTGGATTTCTGCACGATTCACAGATACCGATAGAGAAGGAGTGGGGGGTGGGGTGGCGACAGCAGTGAGGCGGCGGTTGGGGCGCAGCATCGTGGGGGGGCGGAGAAAAACGCAGCTTCGGTGAGAAAACGACGCCAGAGGGTGCGTCCGCACCCCCATTCCGTACGGGATGCGCCTTCCGGCGAGATTGTGACGCCGGAGGGCGCGTTTCCGCAGGCGCGTCGTACGGAACCTTCTCTCCGGCGTCATTTCGGCGCCAGAGGGTACGTCTCGTACGGAATCCCGTCGGGAATCCCTGCTCCGGCGTCATTATCTCGCCGGAGGGCGCGTCTCGTACGGAATCCCGTACAAAGTCCCGGTTCCGGCGCCAGATTCTCGCCGGAAGTGCGTTTTTCTCCGCAGCGCCCTCCCGGCCCCTCGCGCCCGCCCAGCCCCCGCGCCCATCCCGTGCGCCCCGCACCCGCGCCGCAGTCGGCGTAGTGTGTCGAGCAGGTTCCGCATCGACGCCGCCCCGGGGGATACCTGCTAGAATCGACAGGCTATGCAAAGGAGCGAGAAGGGGCTTCACATGTGCGACAGCACTCAGCAGAACGACTTTGAGGTGCCTGCCTACGACGCGCAGGCCATAGAGACCAAGTGGCAGAAGACCTGGGAAGACGAGGAGCTCTACAAGACCGACGAGGACCCCTCCAAGCCCAAGAAGTACGTCCTCGAGATGTTCCCGTACCCCTCGGGCGACCTCCACATGGGCCACGCGCGCAACTACACCATCGGCGACGCCATGGCGCGCCAGGCCCGTATGCGCGGCTATGACGTGCTGCACCCCATGGGCTTCGACGCCTTTGGCCTCCCCGCCGAGAACGCGGCCATCAAGCACCACACGCAGGCCGCCAAGTGGACCTACCAGAACATCGCACAGGCCGTCAAGACCATGAAGCGCATGGGCTTCTCGTACGACTACGACCGCATGTTCAACACCTGCGACCCCGAGTACTACAAGTGGGGCCAGTGGATGTTCATCGAGATGTGGAAGCGCGGCCTGGCGTACCGCGCCACCAGCCCCGTGAACTGGTGCCCCACCTGCAAGACCGTCCTCGCGAACGAGCAGGTCGTCGAGGGCCGCTGCTGGCGCTGCGGCTCCATCCCCGAGAAGCGCGAGCTCTCCCAGTGGTACCTCAAGATCACCGACTACGCCCAGGAGCTCCTCGACGACCTCGACAAGCTCACCGGCTGGCCCGAGAACGTCAAGGCCCAGCAGCGCAACTGGATCGGCCGCTCCGAGGGCGCCGAGATCGACTTCAAGCTGGCCGCCGAGGACGGCGTGACGCCCACCGACCGCACCATCTCGGTCTTCACCACGCGCGCCGACACCATCTTTGGCGTCTCGTTCATGGTGCTCCCGCCCGAGAGCGACCTTGCCGCCGAGCTGGTCGCCGGCACCCAGTACGAGGCAGACTACCTGCGCCTCAAGGAGGCTACCGAGAAGGTCTCCTCGGTCGACCGCCAGGGTTCCGCGCGCGAGAAGCACGGCGTCTTCACCGGTCGCTACGTGATCAACCCCGTGACCGGCAAGCCCGCCCCGCTGTGGGTTGCCGACTACGTCCTTCTCGACTACGGCACCGGCGCCGTCATGGGCGTCCCCTGCGGCGACCAGCGCGACTTCGACTTCGCGCGCAAGTACGGCCTGCCCATCCCGCCCATCATCTGCCAGAAGGAAGACCCCCTCTACGACGAGCTCAAGGACGAGCGCGAGCTGCGCGTGACCAACGTCGACTGGGACCAGGCCATGGCGGCCGAGGGCTACCTCGTCCAGTCCGGCCAGTTCACGGGCATGAAGGGCGGCAAGCGCTCCGAGGCCGTCGACGCCATCGTCGCCTGGCTCGAGGAGCACGGCTGCGGCCGCACCAAGGTCCAGTTCCGCCTGCGCGACTGGCTCATCAGCCGCCAGCGCTACTGGGGCAACCCCATTCCCATGGTCCACTGTGACTGCTGTGGTGACGTGCCCGTTCCCGAGGACCAGCTCCCGGTGCGCCTGCCCGACAACCTCGACCTCGGCGCCGGCGAGACGCTCGCCGAGTGCCCCGAGTTCTACGAGACCACCTGCCCCAAGTGCGGCAAGCCTGCCAAGCGCATCACCGACACCATGGACACCTTCACGTGCTCCAGCTGGTACTACCTGCGCTACACCGACCCCCACAACGACAAGGCCCCCTTCTCCAAGGAGGCCGTGGACCGCTGGATGCCCGTCGACAACTACATCGGCGGCATCGAGCACGCAATTCTCCACCTGCTCTACTCGCGCTTCTGGACCAAGGTCCTGCGCGACATGGGCATGATCGACGAGGACGAGCCCTTCACCAACCTGCTCTGCCAGGGCATGGTCAAGGACGAGCATGGCGACACCATGTCCAAGTCCAAGGGCAACGTCGTGCCGCCCTCCAGCGTGATCGACCCGTACGGCGCGGACACCATGCGCCTGGCGATCCTGTTCGTGGCGCCGCCCGAGAAGGACTTCGACTGGGACCCCGAGGCCGTCGCAGGCGCGAACCGCTTCATCAAGCGCGCGTGGCGTGTGGTGTGGCAGCTCGTCGAGGGTGCCGCGGCCGGCGACGTCGACCCCAAGGCGCTTGACGCGAACGCGAAGGAGCTGAACCGCGTCCTGCACGAGATGGGCATCAAGTGCACGAACGACTTCGACCGCGGCCAGTTCAACACTGCGATCTCCGCGGTGATGGAGCTGACGAACGCCGCGAGCAAGTACGTGAACGACGTGGACGCCGAGAAGCGCGACGGTGCGCTGTGCCATCGCGTCGCCCACGACATCGTGACCATGCTCGCGCCGATCTGCCCGCACTGGGCGGAGGAGCTGTTCCACGAGGCGCTCGGTCGCGAGGGCTCCGTGTACAACGAGCCGTGGCCCGAGTTCGACGCCGCGCAGGCGAAGAGCGACACCGTCGAGATCGCCGTGCAGATCAAGGGCAAGGTGCGCGCCCGCATCCAGGTCGCCGCAGCCGCCTCCAAGGAGGAGCTGGAGGCTGCTGCCCGCGAGGCGGTGGCCGAGCAGATCGCCGGCAAGACCGTCAAGAAGGTCGTCGTGGTGCCCGGGCGCCTGGTGAACATCGTCGCCATCTAGCATCTTTTTTGCCCTGACTCACGGGAGACAAGGGGAGTTTCCCTTTGTCTCCCTTTTTCTGTCCCGGTTCGTCACACATTCGGCAACGATTGTGTGACGAATTGGTTGCCGCAGGACCGCAGTCGCCACCCGGCAGCCCGAAATGCTAACGCAGGTGGCTGTTTGGCAACAGTAGAGAGAGGTGAACGGAAGTTCCAGGATCAATCCAAGAAGCGCGTTTAACATATGTTCATAGTAGTGCTCGTCAGATACACCAAAGAGGCTGGAGCAATCTATGCCTGGTCATAGCTCTATACCCCATGGTCCTTTGTCGTTTGAAAACTTGCTCCAGAGCGTGGGACTCTCCGAGCGTGAGGCAGATGCTGTTCGAACAATCGTCATAGGTCTCACCGCAGCTGATGCTGCTCCTCTTATGGGTGTTGGGGCATCAACCGTTGGCAGCTACCGTCAGAGGGCCTTCCAGAAACTTGGCGTCACCACAAGGGCCGATTTTCTTAGAATTCCTGAGTGCGCACTCTGGCAAGAGGCACTTTGCCAAGACGCCACAGGCGATGATGAACCCCTTGGTAGAGCGCTTGAGCCTCAGTTTCACAATGATGCGCAGCGGAATACAGAGGGTGACGATTCCCCGGTTTCAATCAAGTCCTACCCGCTGCTATTCCTGAAGTGTCTTGTCATCAGCCTTGTCGTTGTCTCTTCCGTCGTGCTGCTTTCAATCTTTCTCAGGCCCAAGCCTGCTTATCTTGACTCTCCAAATGGCTTTATCTCTTCAGATTACGGTGATATTCCAGATGTGACGGGGATGCGTGCAGATGCAGCTGCCTTCGCTTTGGCATCCGCAGACTATTATCCAGAGTTTGTGCCCCGCTCATCTTTGGACACTCCCGGTACGACTCTTTGCGTGAGTGAGATAGGGGATATGAAAGATGCAGCTCCGGATCGGTCCGCCATAGCGTGGGAGGGTGGTAGCGTCTCTGGTTACAACCTGTCGGGTGATTGGAAAGCTTATGTCTTGATTGACGTTGCCGTCTGAGTCTACGCTTGCGGGTCTATTCACGCCATTGGCAAGTAGCAAATGTAGCAAATCATTTTGACTACAGACATCTTCTCTCCGTCTCATTACCTTTTCAGCAAATCGGATATACACGGCGATTTAGATATATACAGTTTTTGGCATCACGGAGGAGGAGCGATGAAGATGAACGGCATTCTCACGAGGCGAGACTTTCTGGGAGCTTCAGTCCTTGCATTTCAAGGGGTGCTGTTGATGCCCGACGCTGCTCATGCTGATCAGGCGAATGCTAGTGTACTAGAGCTTGACGGAAGCATTGAAGCAAGGGAAATGTGGGCAGAGGCCGTTAAAAGGGCCGACCAAGAGAACTCGCCCATCATATCGTCTGAAGATGACCTCTGCAGTATCCAAGTAGACCCATTGAATGGTGTGTACTCGAACGCAAGAACCGTATCCGTGTCAAAACGTAGTCAAATTGGTCTTATAAATGATGTGATTATCATATCTGCTGATTATGGGGTAACAAGTACCAATAGAATCTCCCCATTCAATTGGGCAAGATTATATTGTTCAGCTTCGAGTGTGAAGCATTCAAACTACCATAGAACAGTTCTCGATGGTGGTCGTACCAACGCAATTTGCTTCCATGCAGAGATTGCTGCAGCCGGTGGATGGCCTACGTATGTCGGGGACTTCTATGCTGAGTTTTATTATACGTTCACTGGTAGTTTCATGTAGAGCTTGGGGGTGCCTTCGGTGGTTCAGGGGTTAGGCGCTTGGGAGTTAGTTGGCATTTTCCTTGCAATGGTTCTTGTGGTTGCACTGATCATCTTCGGAATTGTGCTTCTCGTCAGAAAGGCATCTGGTAAGCATAGCTAAACGCCGGGGCATTCTAATACTTCTATGTCAGAGAACCCAGCGGGATACAAAGGAGGCGGGGTAGTTTCCTTTTGCCTCCCTTTTCTGTCCCGGTTCGTCACGCAACAGCTTGGCGTCTTCGAAACGGTTTTGAATCGTAAGATATTGACAAAGCAACAAACTGACGGACTTGGGCCGCTATCTCGGCTCTCCAACTACTCAAGCGGAGCAACGGACCTTTGCGAGTGGTAGGAGAGGCATGAACAACCGTTTTGAGAGCTTTGTTGATGTGGCCTACGCTCTCAACAAGGAAATACAGCGCATAAAGTCTGAGAAGATGGGCTCTCTTGGGCTGCGGGGGATCGACACCATGGTGCTGAATTACCTCTTCAAGCATGCCATCGACCTCTCGGAGGCAGACCTCGCCCGTCTCGTGCGCCAGGATTGAGCCGCTGTTACGCACACCGTGGCAAAGCTGGAGCGCTCTGGTCTTGTGGAGCGCCCTTCCGGAGATAGTCACAGCGCCCGCTATCGCGCGCGCAAGACCGTCAAGAAGGTCGTCGTGGTGCCCGGGCGCCTGGTGAACATCGTCGCCATCTAGACGAGAAGCGCTGTGCTGGCGTAGGCTGGCACGTGTCACGGCGGGTCCGGCGCCAGGCGTCGGGCCCGCCTTTCTCGTACTCAGAGCATCGGAGCATGCGTATGCGCGTTGACCTGCACATCATGCCGCTAGTGGGGACTCCCGCAGACTGGGGCTCTCACCTGGGCATCGTTTGCCCGCGCTACCAGGAGAAGGCGTCGACGAAGGCGCCCGAGGCAACGCGGCTGGGGGAGTTTGCGGCGGGGCTTCTTTTGGCAAGCGTGCTTGGCGTGCGCCGAGACGAGCAGATCGCCATTGGGCCTGAGGGCAAGCCGGAGCTGGCAGCCGGCTCCTCCCACATTGGGCTTTCGCACGACGACGGTATGGCAGTGCTTGCCGTCGCCCCCGGCACGATTGGCGTAGACGTCGAAGAGGTCCCCGCCCAGTACGGCAGGCTCGAGCGCGACGCCCTCAGGGGGGTGCTCTCGGACGAGCGGATCTGTCGCGTGGAGGCGTCGCCGGACGTCCCTCTCGCCTTCGCGCTTGCGTGGACGCGCGTCGAGGCAACGCTCAAGGCAGACGGTCGCGGCTTTGCCTTCGACGTGCGCGGAGGCAGGCTCCCCGAGGGCTGGGAGACGGCGCACGTCCTGGTAGACGGCCACGTGGTCACCTGCGCTGCGCGAGAGGAGCCCGCCATCTGCGTCCAGCGCCTCGGCATGCGCGAGGCCATGGCCCTTCTCGGCGCCGAGAAGGACGAGCGATAGCGGCAGGCCCAGCACCTCTCAGCGTTCCTTTGCACTCCTGCACAATGCGGCCCTGAAGCCATGCCCCCAATTTGAATCCCCTTACATTGTCCCGGGGCCCGTGCGACCGCAAACTGGACCATGTCAGAAGTAGTTCTATCGCTGCGAAAGGGGCAGACATGGACCAGGATCGTCAGGAAGTTTGGGACGCGCTCACCACCCGTGCAAGCCAGCTCTTTGGGAAGGACCCCTCCGAGTTCACGGAGGACACCAAGTTCGCCGACCTCGGGATCAAGTCCGTGCAGGTCTCCCAGATCACGACTTACCTCGAGGACGAGCTGGACATCGAGGTCCCGTACATGAAGTTCCGTCGCTGCGAGACCTTTGGCGAGGCCACGGACTTCGTCTGCGACCTTCTCGACCAGTAGGGGGCGCGCAATGTTTCTTGAGCCTAGGATTCCCGAGGACTGGGTCCCCGTCACCGACAAGAAGCTCCATGACCTCATCCAGATGACGGGCGAGTGCGCGAGTTTCGACGAGGACGAGTGCCCCATCTACTGGGACCCCGACACCGAGGGCTACATCTTCCTCCACCGCGAGGCCTTTGGCGAGGACGAGGTCATGGCCGCGTACCGCGTGGCGCGCCAGCCCAACGACAACCAGGCCGAGGTCGACCTCTCTGCTAGCGACGACCCCATGGCCCGCATGGGGCAGGGCTTCTGCCCGCCCTTCAATCCCCACACCTACCAGGCCGCGGACGGCGTGGTGTGCATGCAGGACCAGGAAGTGGTCATGCGCGACGGCACCAAGATCTACTGCGACATCTACAGGCCCGAGGGCGACGGCCGCTATCCCACGATCGTCTCCTGGTCCTGGTTTGGCAAGCGCCCGGGCGACGGCATGAGCGAGTGGCAGATCATGGGCGTGCCCCCCGCGACGGTCTCCAAGTGCGCCAAGTTCGAGTCCCCTGACCCGCTCTACTGGTGCTACAAGGGCTACGCCGTGGCCAACGTGGACGTGCGCGGCGCCGGCCACTCCGAGGGCTCCGTCCACATGTTCACGCACCAGGACCGCGAGGACGGCTACGACTTCGTCGAGTGGGTCGCCGCTCAGCCCTGGTCCAACGGCAAGGTCGGCATGTCGGGCAACTCCGGCGTCGCCATGCACCAGTGGGGCATCGCGGCCACCTGCCCTCCGCACCTCGCCTGCATCGCCCCGTGGGAGTGCACGACCGACCTCTACCGCGAGAGCTTCTTCGAGGGTGGCGTCCCGGCCCTCTCGTTCAACAAATTCATCGCAGCGCAGGTGACGGGCCCCAACGGCGTTGACGACCAGGTCGCCATGGCCAAGATGTACCCCGACATGAACGCCTACTGGAACGACAAGCGCGCGGACGTTCGCAAGGTCAAGATCCCCGTCTACCAGACTGCCGGCTGGTCGCACTTCCACCTTCCGGGCTCGTTCAACGCCTGGAGGCGCTGCCGCAGCCACCTCAAGTGGATGCGCGCCCACAGGGACTTCGAGTGGCCGGACACCTATAACCCCGAGAACCTCGAGGACCTGCTCCGCTACTACGATCGCTACCTCAAGGGCATCCACAACGGCTGGGAGATGACGCCGCGCGTCCGCCTGGACATCATGGACGGCTACGACGTCGACTACCAGGAGCAGCGTCCCGAGAAGGCCTGGCCCATCAAGCGCACGGAGTACAAGAAGCTCTACCTCGACGCGTCCGCGCCCAAGGAGTGCGCAGAGCTCGACCACAAGAGCGCGTGCTTCTCGCTCTCGACCGAGCCCGTCGCCAACCAGGCCAAGGCCAGCTACAACCCGGAGGACGAGGAGCTTGACTTCGACCTCACGCTCCCGGAGGACGTCGAGATCACGGGCTACATGAACCTGCATCTCTTTGTCTCCTGCGACGGCTTCGACGACATGGACCTCTTCGTGAACGTCCAGAAGGCCGACGCCGAGGGCAACTGGGTGCCCTGGCTCACGCTCGACGAGCCGCACCCCGGCGCATGGGGCAAGTGCCGCGTCTCTCGTGCGACCGTGGACACCGGCCTCACCAAGGCCCACACCCCGGTCTACACGATGACCGACACCAACAAGCTCGCGGAGGGCGAGGTCCGCGCCGTCGACATCGCGATCGTGCCCACCGCCCGCGTCTACCACAAGGGCGAGCGCTTCCGCGTGCAGATCTCCGGCCGCTACATCCGCGACGGGTGGTTCGAGCCGCTCTCCTGGGACACCGACAACCACGGCACCCACAATATCCACACCGGTGGCGAGTGGGAGTCCTGGATCGAGGTCCCCGTGGTGCCGCCGAGGTACCAGGCGGGCGAGTAC
>URLM01000056.1 GCA_900548775.1 uncultured Olsenella sp. | reverse complement strand
GCCATGGTCGAGCTTCAGCGGGCGTATGGCGAGACGGGCAACGTCGTGGCTGAGGGCAGGGACATTGGCACGGTGGTCTTCCCCAAGGCCGACGTGAAGGTCTTCCTCACGGCGGACCCTGCGGCGCGTGCCCTGCGCCGCGCCGTGCAGCGCGAGGGCGGAGACGCCGCCAAGGATGCCAACGCCACGGCGGACCCCGCCGAGGTCGAGCGCATCCTCGCCGACCTCAACCGCCGAGACGAACTCGACTCCTCGAGGAAGACCGCGCCGCTCAAGCCCGCGCTCGACGCCCACCACATCGACTCCTCTTCGCTTTCGGTCGATGAGGTCGTGGCCGCCATCTGCGACCTTGATCCCAGGCTCAGGGCTGCGCTCGAGGAGTCCCGCTCGTGAGCGCCAAGAAGAGGTCTGCCGAGAAGCGCCTTCGCGCCTTTCACGGCAACACCTTCGACGACTACTACGATACCGGGATGCGCAACTACCCGCTTCCTGCCCGCGCTTTTCTCGGCGTGGCGGTCTGCGCCTGCTTTGTGTGGACGCAGTTTCGCTGGCGCTGGAGCGTTGAGGGCAAGGAGAAGCTCGTAGACGACAAGACCCCGCGGGTCATCATCATGAACCATGGCTCCATGCTCGACCCGGTCGTGGTAATCGTCCAGCTCTGGCTGCACGGCATGCGCCTTCGCACCATCTACAAGAGCGAGTTCGACAAGTCCCCGGTGGTAACCTGGTTCTTCACCCGCGTGGGCGCCATTCCCGTCCAGCGCGGGACGGCGGACATGAAGGCGATCCGGCGCGCCCGTGCCGCACTCGACCGCGGCGAGTGCGTTCTGATCTTCCCCGAGGGCACGCGCATCAAGAGCGATGACGAGCCCGTGACCATTCACGAGGGCTACTCGCTCATGGCGCAGCTGGGGCATGCCCCCGTGCAGCCCGTGGCCATCGTAGGGGCTCGTGACATCACGCGGCGTGGGAGCCACCTCCATCGCTTCTCTCGCGTGTGGCTCAAGGCGGGAGACCCCATCACGTGGGGCTCCCTTGGCGTCGAGGGCAGGAAGGCCCAGCTTGCCGCCATGTCGAAGGCCGGCATGGACGCCGTTTACGCTCTTCGCGACGAGCTTCGCGAAGAGCACCCGGGGAAGATGTAGCCATGACCAAGGTTGAAGTTGCCCGCGAGGCTGGCGCCTGCTACGGCGTGGAGCGCGCGCTCGAGATGACCGAGAACGCACTCAACGCAGGGGGCTCTCGCGTTCGCACGCTTGGCCCTCTCATCCACAACCCACGCGTTGTGGCAAGCCTCGAGGGCCGCGGCGCATCGGTGGTCGACGACCCGCGCGACGCAAGCGGCTGCACGCTCGTGCTCCGCACGCATGGGGTCACCCCTGCGGAGGAGGACGAGGCCACCGAGCTTTGCTCGTCTGTGGTGGACGCCACCTGCCCCTTCGTGAAGAAGGTGCATCGCGCTGCCGAGAAGCTCACCTCCGAGGGGTATCGTGTGGTCATCGTGGGGGAGGCGGGCCATCCGGAGGTGACGGCGACGCTTGCCCACGCCCCAGGGGCGGTGGTGGTTGGCACTGCCGACGAGGCCTTGGCGCTTCCGCACGTTCGCAAGACTGGCGTGGTCGTGCAGACGACGCAGTCTGCGGCCCGTCTGGCCGAGGTCGTCTCGGCGCTGCTCACGCGCACGGAGGAGCTCCGCGTTGTGAACACCATCTGCGAGGCGACCTCTGGCCATCAGGGTGCCTGCGCTGAGCTTGCGGCCCGAGCGGACGTTATGGTGGTCATCGGCGGGCGGAACTCCGCGAACACGACGCGCCTCGCCGAGATCGCCCGCGCCGCATGCCCCCGCACGCACCACGTGGAGGGCGCCGACGAGCTTGATCCCTCCTGGTTCGAGGGGGCGTCGGTCGTGGGCGTCACGGCTGGCGCATCCACGCCGGCGTCACAGATCAGGGCCGTCGTTGGGGCCATCGAGTCTATGGTGGGGGAGCAGCGGTGACGCGGGACAGGGCTGACTACGCCTCCACGCGCGAGCGTGCGCTTGGCGCCTGGGTGCAGTCTGTTGAGGAGGATAGCCCTGCTTGGGAGGCGGGCATCGAGCCTGGCATGCGCATAGAGAGCGTCAACGGGCACGCGCTCAGGGACCTGATCGACTGGCGCTGGGAGGCCGACGGCCCCTCCTGCGAGCTTGAGGTCTTCGACCCAACGGATGGGGGCACCTACGCCTGCGAGCTCTGGCGCGAGCCAGGCGAGGACTGGGGCGTTGACTTCACCGACGTCCTTTTCGACGGCATTCGCACCTGCGTGAACGCCTGCCAGTTCTGCTTCATGAGCATGCTGCCGGAAGACGCTCGTCCGTCCCTCTCGCTTCGCGACGACGACTACCGTCTCTCCTTCCTCCAAGGCAACTTCGTGACGCTCACCAACGTGACCGACGAGGACGTGGAGCGCATCATTGCCTGCCGCCTCGAGCCCATGAACGTCTCTATCCACGCCATCTCCCCGGAGGTGCGGCGCAGGCTTATAGGCCCCCATGCCCAGCGCGGCATAGACGTCCTCGAGCGGCTCCTTGACGCCGGCATAGAGGTACATGCCCAAATCGTGCTCTGCCCTGGGGTGAACGACGGCGGGGAGCTTTCGCGAACGCTCGACTGGGTGGAGTCTCGGCCCAGCATCACGTCCCTGGCGGTTGTACCGCTCGGGTACACACGGTTCTCGCACCGCTTCTCGAAGTCCTTCTCTGATGACCCGGAGGCGGCAAAGGCCGTCGTCCGGCTCATCGAGCCCTACCAGGAGCGGGCCCGCCGCGAGCTTGGAACCACCCGCTTCCAGCTCTCCGACGAGTTCTATGTTGCCGCCGGCGTTCCCGTGCCCCCAGCGGAGGCCTATGACGGCTACCCCCAGTACTACGACGGGATCGGCATGCTCCGCAGCTTCCTTGACGACTCCGCAGTGCTCGCCCGCGACCGTGCGGCGGAGCTTTCCTCGTGCGATGCCAAGCTTGCCAGCCAAGGCGTCTCCGTGTTGGTCGTCTGCGGCGAGGCTCCGCGTGAGGCAATAGCCTTCCTCTGCGAGCTATGGTCGCCGTCTGGCCGCGTTCGGGCATTCCCAATCCACAACGACTACTTCGGGGGAGACGTGAACGTCACTGGGCTCATCGTCTCCAAGGACCTTCTGGCGCAACTCCCCGAGGACCTCTCGGCACGCATCGTGGTGCTCCCGGAGGTGATGTTCAACTTCGACCACGTGACGCTTGACGGAGACACGCAGGACCACGTCTTGGCCGAGATCGCGCGGCGCGGCGGGCGTGCCGTGGTCGCGCACGGAGACCCTGGGAGCATCTTCTCTGAAGTAACGCAGAGTTTGGGGTGAGCGCTCCCGGCCCCGAGGTGCCCGCATGGTCGTGATATGCTCAGGAGTGCTAAAACTCCAAGAGAAAGCGAGCACCACATGTCAAAGCCTGTCGTCGCCGTGGTCGGTCGACCCAACGTCGGCAAGTCGACCCTCGTAAACAGAATCGTGCAGAGTCGTGACGCCATCGTGCACGAGAGCCGTGGCGTGACGCGCGACCGCTCCTACCACAACGCGGACTGGAACGGTCGCGACTTCGTCATCATCGACACCGGCGGCATCGAGTCCGTCAAGTCCAAGGACACCTTCGCGCCGCGCATCAGGGAGCAGGCCATGATGGCAGCCGAGGAGGCGGACGCCATCGTGTTCGTGGTCGACGGCTCCACGGGGGTGACCGACGAGGACGAGGAGGTCGCGAAGATCCTGCGCAAGCAGGACAAGCCGGTCTTTCTCGTCGTGAACAAGAAGGACAACCCCGCCACCGAGAACGACAACCTCTGGGACTTCTATGCTCTTGGCGTCGGCGAGCCCCGGCCCCTCTCGGCAACCCATGGCTACGGGACCGGCGACCTCCTCGACGACGTGGTCGCGGCGCTGCCCTCCGACGACGACCTCGAGGTGGAGGAGGATGCGCTTTCGCTCGCCATCGTTGGCCGGCCCAACGTCGGCAAGTCCTCGCTCGCCAACCGCCTCGCCGGCAAGAAGCGCTCGATCGTCTCCGACGTTGCCGGTACGACCCGCGACGCCGTCGACACCATGATCGAGTGGCAGGGTCAGAGGATTCGCCTAGTCGACACCGCAGGCATGCGCAAGAAGAACCTGGTCCACGAGGACGTCGAGTACTACAGCATGGTGCGCGGACTCATGGCCATGGAGCGTGCAGACGTGTGCTTGCTCGTGGTCGACGCCACCGATGGCGTCACCGAGCAGGACCAGAAGGTCGCGAACATGGCGATCGACCGCGGGTGCGCCCTGGTGCTCTGCCTCAACAAGTGGGACCTCATCGAGACGGAGGCGCAGCGCGACCGCGTGGTTGCCTCCATCGACAAGCGCCTCCAGTTTGCCCCCTGGGTGCCGTACGTGAACATCTCTGCCCTCACCGGCCGCGCAACCGACAAGGTCCTGCAGCTTGCCGTTGCGGCCGCGCAGGCGCGCGAGTCCCAGCTCCGCACCTCAGAGCTCAACAATCTGCTCGAGGAGATCCGCGAGGGAGGCCACACGGTCTCGGACAAGGGTCGCCGTCTCAAGATGCAGTACGCCACGCAGACGGGGAGCAAGCCGCCCGTCATCACCGTCTGGTGCAATGCGCCGGACCTCGTGGACGACAACTTCAAGCGCTTCGTCGAGAATCGCATCCGCGAGAGGTTCGACCTCGAGGGAACGCCCATCCGTCTTCGCTTCCGCAAGAAGTCCGAGGGGGACAAGTGAGACTCGTAATCCCAACGCTCGTCGCCTGCGCCATCGCCTACCTCGTGTGCGGCATTCCGTTCGGCATGCTCATCGCAAGGTCCCGCGGCGTCGACGTGCGCCACACGGGCTCCGGAAACATCGGCGCCACCAATGTCGGCCGCTCCGTGGGCGCCTGGGCAGCCGGCCTCACGCTGCTGCTCGACGCGGGGAAGGGTTGGATCTGCACGGGCGTTGCCTCCTTGGTCTTCTCCAGCTTCTTTGCCGAGGCCAAGGCGCTTGCGCCCGGCCAGCCATTCGACTGGGCGCTCACCTGCGTCTACGCGGCATGCGTGCTTGGCCATGTGTTCTCGCCGTATCTGGGCTTCCACGGTGGCAAGGGGATATCGGTGGGCTTTGGCGCGGCGCTTGGCCTTGACCCGCGCATCGCCTTTGGGCTTCTCGCCGTCTTTCTCGCCTTCGCCCTGCCCACGCGCTTCGTCTCGCTCGGAAGCTCTTGCGCCGCGGTCTCGCTTCCCATCTGGGCCATCGTTCTTGGCTACACGCCGGCGGCCGTCGCTCCCATGGTCATCGTGGCGGCGTGCGTCGTGTGGGCACACAGGGATAACATTCGCAAGCTCGCGCGGCACGAGGAGAAGCGCTTCTCGTTCCATCACGATGACGGGAAGTCAAAGTGAGCCGCGTTGCCGTCATAGGGGCAGGCTCTTGGGGAACCGCCATGACGGGGCTCGTCTCGCCAGCAGTCGAGGAGGTCGTCCTCTGGGCTCGCACGGCAAGCGCCGCCGAGGCTATGAACCGCGACCGGAGGAACCCCAACCACCTCACGGACTACGAGCTTGCGCCAAACGTCACGGCTACGAGTGACCTCTCCGTCGCCGTTCGCGGCGTGGATGCGGCCATCCTGGCAACGCCATCGGCGTACCTCAGGCAGACCTGCCAACGCCTCGCCCCGGACCTTTCTGGGGACTCCAGGGTCCTCGTCCTCTCCAAGGGCATGGAGTCAGGCACGCACCTCCTCATGCACGAGGTGGCAGCCGAGGAGCTTGGCAACCCGTCGCGCGTTGCCGCCCTCTCGGGTCCAAACCATGCCGAGGAGATCTGCCGGGGCATGGTCTCGGCCGCCGTCGTTGCCTCCGAGGACACCGAGACCGCTGCCTGGTTCCAGCGCCTGCTGGCTGGGCCGGCCTTCAGGGCGTACGTGAGCGACGACGTCCGTGGCGTCGAGTGCTGCGGTGCCGTCAAGAACGTCGTGGCAATAGCGTGCGGCATCGCGAGCGGGATGGGGATGGGCGACAATACCCTCGCCGTCCTCATGACGCGAGGCATCGCAGAGATCGGCCGCGTCGTTGCCGCCCTTGGGGGAAACCCCATGACATGCATGGGGCTGGCTGGCATGGGGGACCTGGTCGTGACCTGTACGTCCGAGCACTCGAGAAACAGGAGCTTTGGCAAGGCCCTCGTTGGCGGCGAGTCGCTTGGGGAGTACCAGGCGAGAACCCACATGGTCGTGGAGGGTGCGCCTGCCTCCGCCTCCATCCTCGAGCTAGCCCAGGAGCGCGGGATCGAGGTGCCCATTACCGGGGCGGTGCATGCCGTGCTCTTTGACGGCAGGCCGATCGCCGAGGCGATGGAGACGCTTCTCACCCGCGCGCCCCGCACGGAGTTCTATGGTATGGAAGAACGAGACCTCACATCAAAGGAGCAATAATGCTAGAGAACAGCGTCCAGGTGGCCCCATCCATTCTTTCGGCTGACCTTGGCCACCTTGCGGACGAGCTTGCATCTATCGAGGGCGCCGGCTACGTTCACTTCGACGCCATGGACGGCCACTTCGTCCCTAACCTCACCTTTGGCCCTGGCGTCCTGGCCGCGGTGAAGGAGGCGACGCAGACCCCCGTCGACGCCCACCTCATGATCTTGAACCCCGACCAGATGGTTCCCGAGTACCTGGCAGCCGGTGCCGACGTGGTGACCTTCCACTACGAGGCCACCGCACATGCCAACCGCCTTGCCAACCTCATTCGCGAGAAGGGCGCAAAGGCCGGTGTCGCAATCAACCCCGGCACCCCCGTCTCGTCGCTCGATGCCCTCATCGAGGACGTGGACCTCGTGCTCGTGATGACCGTCAACCCCGGCTTTGGCGGCCAGAAGTTCATCCCCGGCTCGCTGAGGAAGATCCGCCAGCTCAAGGCCATGTGCGAGGAGCGTCGCGTCTCTCCCATCATCGAGGTCGACGGCGGCATCTCTCCCGCGAACGCAGGCGAGGTCTGCGCTGCCGGCGCCCGTCTCCTCGTGGCGGGAAGCGCCGTGTTTGGCAAGGAGGACCGCACCGACGCCATCCGCAAGATCGTCGATGCCGGCGAGGCCGGCCGTGCCAGGAGAGCGTGAGAAGCGTGACCGGCCGAACAATCGTATATCTGGACTACGCCGCGAGCGCCCCCGCACGGGAGGAGTCCCTGGCTGCCGAGAGGGCCTACGAGCAGTCGCCCATTGCGGGCGCCAACCCCAACTCTCTCCATACCCCTGGTCGTGAGGCGGCACGAGCGCTTGATGGAGCCCGTCGTGACATAGCGCGGTGCGTCAGCGGGGGCTTCAGGCCCTCGGACGTAGTGTTCACCTCTGGCGGCACGGAGTCGAACAACCTTGCACTCCTGGGCCTCTCGCGCGGTGCGCACCAGCGGGACCGCAAGCGCACGCGCGTGGTGCTCTCCGCCATCGAGCACGATTCCGAGCTGGACGTCATGGGCGCTCTCAAGGGCAACGGGTTCGAGGTCACGCTCGTGAAGCCTGGACGCGACGGCGTTGTCTCGCGAGCGGCCCTCGAGGGCGTGCTGGGGCCAGACTGCGCCCTCGTCTCGGTCATGAGCGCAAACAACGAGACGGGCGTCATCCAGCCCGTGGGCGAGCTTGCTGCCGCTGCCCATGCCTCCGGCGCCGTCTTCCACACCGACGCCGTCCAGGCCTTTGGGCGCGTTCCGCTCGACGTGGCGCAGGCTGACGCCGTGAGCATTGCCGCCCACAAGATCGGCGGTCCCGTTGGCGTGGGGGCACTTCTCGTTCGTGGCCGGGTGCCCCTGGCTCCGCTCTCGTTTGGGGGTGGCCAGGAGTCTGGCAGGCGTGCTGGCACGCAGGACGTTCGTGGCGCCCTTGCCTTTGCCGCCGTGGCAAAGGCGTGCTGTGGGTCCCTCGAGAGCACCCGCGGCCTCGTCGCCGCCCGCGCAGCCAGTCTCTACCAGCGCATCTGCGCCGAGGGGACGGGCATTGTCCCTACGACAACGACCGCGGTCGACGAGACGCGGCTTCCGGGCATGGTCAGCGTGATGGTCCCCGGCCTCGACTCCCAGACCCTCGTCTTGGGCCTCGACGAGCGGGGGTTTGCGGTATCGGCCGGCTCTGCCTGCTCGTCCGGCTCGCTCGACGCGAGCCACGTGCTCACGGCGATGGGCATTGGGCGCGACTCTGCACTGGGGTCGCTCCGCATCTCCTTCGACGAGCGCGTCACGGAAGGCGACCTCGATGCCTTTGCCACAGAACTCATCGCACTTGTCGCACAGATCTCTGCACGCAATGCCTAGACGTTAACCCGCACCAAGGAAAGGTGAGAAGACCAATGACAGAAGCACAGGCGCTCGTCAGACTTCAGGAGATCGACCTCGACATGCTGCGCCTCGCCTCGACGCTCGCCGCCATGCCGCAACAGAAGAAGATCCAGGCCATCGGGCGTGCGCGCAAGAAGGTCCAAAGCGAGCAGACCAAGATCTTCGGCCAGCGTAAGGACCTCGAGACCTATGTATCCGAGAACCAGGAGGACCTCGAGCACTACCGCTCCCGCACCGAGGAGGTCAAGGCCGAGGTCGCCTCGGGCTCCCACGGGTATCGACAGATCCAGGACTACGAGGCCCATCTCACCGGCCTTGCCAAGAAGATCGAGAAGCTCGAGCACAACCGCGCCCAGCTCGACGAGGACCTCGAGAAGGTCAAGCGCGCGGAGAGCAACGCAAGCCTCACGCTCCAGCGCCTTGACGAGGAGGAGGCAGCGCAGAAGAAGTCCTTCGAGGCGGACAGCGCCCAGATCAGGCGCAAGATCGTCTCGCTTGACGAAGAGCGCAAGGGCGTCGTGTCACAGATCTCGGCAAAGCACATGAGCGACTACGAGGCGGCTCGCAAGCGGTTCAAGGGCCTTGCCGTCGAGAAGCTCGTGGGCAACGTTCCCTCGGTGTGCCGCGTTAAGCTCCAGCCGGCCTCATTCCACGACCTCACGCATGGCGACGACGTTGCCGAGTGCCCCTACTGCCACCGAATCCTCATCGTCGACGACCCCTACGTCGAGGGGGAGGCCAAGTGAGCGAGCCAATGCCAGGGCAGGCAGCGCCGCATGTCGTCCTTGCCGTGACGGGGGGCATCGCCGTCTACAAGGCGGTCGAGGTCATGCGGCTCCTGCAGCACGCGGGCTGCGACGTGCGCGTGACCATGACCTCAGACGCCGAGCGGTTTGTGGGTACGCCCACGTTCGAGGCCCTCTCGGGTCATCCCGTCGCGGACGACCTCTACGACTACCAGGACTCTCCAATCCCGCACATCTTCCTCGCGGACTGGGCGGACCTCGTGGTCGTTGTCCCTGCCACGGCAAACGTGCTCGCAAAGATGGCTGCCGGAATAGCTGACGACTGCCTTTCGACGACTCTTGTGGCCGCGCACTGCCCCGTTCTTGTCGCTGCTGCCATGAACGTCCACATGTGGAGAAACCCCGCCACGCAGGCGAACGTCTCGACGCTCCGCGCACGCGGGATTCGCTTCGTGATGCCCCAGACGGGCCTTCTCGCCTGCGGAGACGTTGGCGAGGGCAAGCTCGCGGAGGTCGCCGACATCGCTGCGGCGGCACTCGACGCGCTCGCTCCTGCACCTCAGGACATGGCTGGCACGAGGGTCGTGATTACGGCGGGCCCCACCCACGAGGCAATCGACCCCGTGCGCTACATCGCGAACGCCTCCACGGGCAAGATGGGCTACGCCATCGCGCGGGAGGCAGCGCGCCGGGGCGCTGTGGTCACGCTTGTCTCGGGGCCGGTCTCCCTTACCACTCCACAGGGGGTGGACGTGGTCCCGGTGGTCTCGGCCGCCCAGATGCGCGACGCCGCCGTCTCGGCCTTCGTAGATGCCGACGCTGCGATTTGCGCCGCTGCCGTGGCGGACTACACGCCCGCCGCGCCATCTGGCCGCAAGCTCAAGAAGGGCACGGACGACCTCTCGACGCTGCGACTCGTCAAGACCGCGGACATCCTTGCGGAGCTCTCGCGCTCAAAGGACAACCGCGTCGTGGTGGGCTTTGCGGCCGAGACCAACGACCTTTTGGCCAACGCGCGCGAGAAGCTCGAGCGCAAGGGCTGCGACCTCATCGTGGCAAACGACGTGTCCCGGGCGGACTCCACATTTGGGGCCGACACGAGCCGTATCAGCTTCGTGTGGCCGGACCGTACCGAGCAGCTGGACACGCTGCCCCTCGTGGACGTTGCCTCCGCGATATGCGACCGCGTCACCAGGCTCGTGGCAGGGGAGGGTGCATGACGGAGGTGCGTCACGGCGAGATAACCATAGGGTGCCACCTCTCTGTGGCAGGCGGCTTTGCGCAGATGGGGCGGACTGCCCTCGAAGTTGGGGCGAACACCTTCGCCTTCTTCACGAGAAACCCCCGTGGCGGCAAGGCTAAGACGCCTGACCCCGAGGACGTCAACGCCCTTCTCGCCCTCCTGGACGAGAAGGGCTTTGGTCCTCTCGTCGCCCATGCGCCATACACGATGAACCTCTGCTCCGCAAAGCCAGAGACGGTCGAGTTCGCGCGGGAGGCCATGGCCGGAGACCTCCAGCTCATGGAGGGGCTGCCTGGCAACTACTACAACTTTCATCCGGGAAGCCATGTCGGGCAAGGCGTGGACGAGGGCATTCGCCTCATCTGCGAGGGCCTTGACCAGGTGCTCGTTCGTGGGCAGAAGACGACCGTCCTGCTCGAGACCATGGCGGGCAAGGGCTCGGAGGTGGGATCGCGCTTCGAGGAGCTGTCCCGCATCATCGAGGGTACCCGCGAGGGCGACCTCTTGGGCGTGTGCCTCGACACCTGCCACGTTGCCGACGCCGGCTACGACATCGTTAGCGACCTTGGTGGCGTTCTCGACGAGTTCGACCGGGTCATCGGCCTCGACCGCCTGAAGGCGCTGCACGTCAACGACTCGAAGAACCCGCTCGGCTCGCACAAGGATCGCCACGAGAAGATCGGGCGCGGAACGCTTGGTCTTTCAACCTTCGAGGCCGTGGTGACAAACCCGCGCCTGTGCGGGTTGCCCATGATCCTCGAGACGCCCAACGAGCTTGAGGGCTATGCGCAGGAGATTTCGCTCCTCCGGGGCCTTGCCCGGGGAGATGGGATGAACTGATGGGAATTCTCATAGGGTGCGAGCACCTCTCGCACGAGTGGCCGGGCAAGCC
>URLM01000055.1 GCA_900548775.1 uncultured Olsenella sp. | reverse complement strand
CAGCAGCGCGGCGATATGGCGGGCCTCGAGGCGGGCGTCGGGGCGCAGGGCGAGAAGTGCGGCGCGCACCACGCGCCGGGCAATCGCCACCTCGAGCGCGGCGAGGCGCGACGCATCCAGCACGACGAGCCCGTCGCCCTCACGGCGCGTGAGGTCGCGCAGGGCTCGGCCGGCGACCGCCGTGAGGTACGCGTCCTCGTCGGAGAGGATGTCGCAGGTGTTCGCGAGGCTGGCCGTCACGCGCGGGCTTCTCGCCCGCACGACGGGCATGACCTCGTGGCGGACGTAGGCGCGCAGGTAGCGCGTGTCGGCGTTGGTGTCATCCTCGCGCCAGACGATGCCACGCATGCGCAGCAGGTCGCAGAGCTCGTCGTGCGTGCGGTCCAGCAGGGGTCGCACGATGCGGTTGCGCCGGCGCGGGATGGACGAGAGCCCCGCCGCCCCGGTGCCGCGGATCGCGTTCATGAAGAAGGTCTCGGCGCGGTCGTCGGCGGTGTGCGCCGTGAGGATGCGCGCGGCGGAGCGCGGCGTGCCGAGGCGCTCGGAGAGCTCGTTGGCGAGGCGTGCGGCCTCGGCGTAGCGCAGCTCGCGGCCGGCGTTCTCGACGTTGTCCCGCGCGTCCGCGGCGAGGGCCGCCACGTCGGCGCGGCGAATGGTGCAGGGGATGCCAAAGCGGGCGGAGAGGTCGCGCACGAACTCCTCGTCCTCCTCGGCGTCGATGCCGCGCAGGCCGTGGTTGACGTGCAGCACGTGCAGGCGCTCGCGGGCGATGCGCGTGACGCCGCGGCCGTCGTCGATGTCGAGCGCCGAGGTCGAGCGCCGAGGTCGCCGCCAACACGAGCAGCGCCGTGGAGTCCGCCCCGCCCGAGACCATGAGGATGACGGGCGCGGAGAGCTCGACGTCCGCCGGCCCGCTCGGCCGCTCGAAGCGCGCGCCCGAGGCGCCGTATCGGCGAGAAACGCTCGTCATGGCGGTGCCCTTCTCTGGTGGGTTGGACGTCGTTCGTACACGCACGATTGTAGCCCGCCCCGCGCGCGAACTCTGACTTATGTACGAGCGCTCCCCGCCGCGCACTGATTGCGTTTCGTGTATGCACAGCTAGACGGCTTGCGACGTTCTTCTCGCCGGGCGCGAAGAACCGAGCGCTCGTACATATCTCAGAGTTTGGCTACGATGAGGGGCGCCGAAGCCCCGCCCCGCAACGCCGAGAGGACCCCCATGACGCCCGAGATTCACCTGCACGTGCTGGCCAGCGGCTCCAAGGGCAACGCCGCCCTGGTGGAGGGGCCCGGCGGCTGCGTGCTGGTGGACTGCGGCATCTCCCGCCGCGCGCTTCTGGGCCGAGCGGGAGAGCTGGGTGTGGACATGGGGCGCGTGGAGGCGGTGATCCTCACGCACGAGCACTCGGACCACGTGGGCGGGCTCACGGTATTCTGCAACCGCTTTGACGGGCCCCTCCTTGCCACGGCTGGCACGGTGGGCGCGCGCCGCTACCTGGGCGAGCTGCCGTTCACGCTGGTGGGGCACTCGGACGAGGTGGAGCTCGCGGGCATGCACGTGCGGACGTTTCCCACCTCGCACGACGTGGCCGACCCCATTGGCCTGCGCTTCTCCACGGCAGACGACGCCCTCGGCTTCTGCACGGACACCGGCGAGCTGGGCCCGGAGGCGCTCGAGGCGCTGGCCGGCGTGCGCATCCTGGCGCTGGAGTCTAACCACGACGAGCGCATGCTGGCGACCGGCGACTACCCGGCCTACCTCAAGGCGCGCGTGGGCGGGGAGCGCGGCCACCTCTCTAACACGCAGGCGGCCGCGGCGCTGGGACGCCTGGTGGGCCCGGACACGGAGACCGTGGTGGCCATGCACCTCTCGCAGGAGAACAACCGTCCGAGCGTCTGCGTGCGCACGCTGGCCGAGGCCGTAGGCGCCGAGGTCGTAACCGGTGAGGACGGCCGCCCGGAGGCCCGCACGCCCGATGGGCTCCTCACAATCTGCTGCGCCGCGCAGGACTGGCCGCTGTCCGTGTGGTAGCAGACGGACGTTCTTCTCGCCTGCCCGCGGTCAAGAATCCCGAGCGGCGCATGGTAATTTTCAAACCAACGCATGCGTCCTTCGGAATTCGTATCCGTTTGGACAAAAATCCCGAGCGGCGCATGCCGAGAAGAACGCGCCTCTCGGGATTCTTGGTCGCGCACAGACGTGCTTCTCGTCCGGCGCGGTCGGCGCGCCGGCCACGCAAAAACGGGCCGGAACCCAAAGATCCCGGCCCGCAGGCTTATGGGGCAGGCTTATGGGTGAGCGGATATCACACAAACACACCCGTGGCACTCAGAACGACGCAGAGCACGATCACGGCGACGATGAGCTTCGTCGTGGTCATCTTCTTGCGGCCCGCCATCCAGTAGACCAGGAACGCCAGAAGTGCCTGGGGAAGCTTTGGCATAATCTTGTCAAAGAATCCAGCGCCGAGCTCGAGCGGCTGACCAAAGATGTCAATTGTTCCGAGGTTGATGCCAACATTTGATGCGAGCATTGATCCAACTACGATAAGCCCCAGAATCGAGACCGCCTTAGTGATGGCCTTAAACTGGCCGCTGTATTCGCCCACCACCTTGGCGCCAGATTTATAGCCAATCTTAAAAAAGAGCGGGCGAAGGAAGAACAGCACGAAAACGTACCAGATCTCCCAAAGTACAACGCCTACGAAACTGCCCTCCGCCGCCATCGTTGCGGCAATGCTGCCGAATACAACTGAGTTCATAACGGCAAAGATGGTGTCACCAATGCCGGCGAGCGGACCCATGAGAGAGGTCTTGAGTGAGGCGACCGTATCGATCGAGTCGATGCCCTCCTTCTCCTCGATCGCGAGGTCCATGCCAAGAATCATGTGGGTCATGTGGGGCGTGCTGTTGAAATACTGAGAGTGCGCCTGAACCGCACGGCGCAGGGCCTCGGGATCGTCCCCGTAAAGCTTTTTCAGCGCCGGAATGATGGTGGCAAGATATCCCGAGCCCTGCATCTTTCCGTAGTTGAGACAAAGCTGACCTATCGCAGCCCAGCGCCAGCTCAAACGGTTGAGCTCCTTCTTGGTGAAGATCTTTCCCTCGTGGCTCTCAGAGCTCGTCGGCTCAGTGCGGACCTGATCGTTACTCGTCATAGTCGTCCCCCTCAAAATCGGCGGCCGCGATCTGAGCAACCTGCGGAGCGCCGTCGTTCTCAGTCGCCTTCTTGTAGATGGAATAAGCGATCACGAAACCAATCAGAGCAACGCCAATCGTGGAAAGCCCCAGGTACGCCGCCAGGACAAAGCCGAGAACCACGTAGTTGATGTTCTCCTTGGCGGGGAGATACTTAAGCAGCATCACAAAGCCCACGATCGGCAAGACGCCGCCGGCAACGCTAAATCCAGTCATGAGCCATGCGGGCATGTACTGGTTCAGGAGGTCAACAAGGGGCTGGCCAATAATCAGACCAAGAGCCACGGGGATTGCGCGACCGAGGAACAGGGGGATTGCTCCGGCAACATTAAGAAGCACGATCTTGTCGAGCTGCATGTTCTCAACAGCGCGATCAATCTTTCCCTGAATGAGCGTGTTACCCATCTTTGCGAGAACGTCGCACTGGATAGTAAAGGCCGCGACGGGTATGCCAAACGTAACAATATAGCTTTCCGCCACGTCAAGGCCGCCGTTCAAGCTTGCCAAGGCAACCACCAGAATACATGCCGAGCGGTATTCCGGAATGCTCGATCCGCCGATGGCGGCCATTCCAAGCGCCAGCAGCTGGAACGAGCCTCCGACAACAAGGCCAAGCTGAACATCGCCCACGATAAGGCCGACAACGATTCCCGTCAGAACCACGTTGTGGTAGAAGCCGAGCATGAAGCTCATTGCGTCAACAAAGCTCCAGCCGGCGAAGAGCACCAGAAGAACTACCTGCCAAATCTCTAATCCCATAGCTGTCCTCCCTTACTTTCAACAAGCTCGACAAACGAATCCCCGGCATCCTGCGGAGTCTGCCGCAGAACCACCTTTGCCCCAAGGCGCCCGACAGCCATAAGGTCTTCGACCTCGGCGCGCGTGACATACACCGACCTGCGGAGCATGACAGCGTCGTCTCCATGGGCCGCCATGTTGCCGAGCACAACTTCCTGCAGATCAACGCCCTCTTCCATGAGACGGCGGAAGATTCGGGGATACTTGGTCACGATAAAGATTCGGTCGTCACCATACTTGCCGCTCTGAAGATTAGTTATTGCGCTTTCGAGGCGCAGGATTGACAGCTTGCAGCTCGCGGGACAGGCCATCTTGAGGACCTGTTTGTCAATGGTCGACTTTACAATCTCGTCGTCGATAACCATGATGCGGGTCGCCTTGAGGTTGTTGGTCCAAGCCGTTGCCACTTGACCATGGATCAAGCGCTCATCAACACGAGCTCCAACTATGTTGCTCACTTCCAACTCCTTTCTCCGCGCTCAAGCTTCTCCATCTCAAGCCCTCCTTCCAAATAGCTGACATCGTCAAATTCTGTGGACACCAATAGGTGTCCGGTAACGCCAGAAACGCGATATGCCTTGCCCCAGACGGTTGACATCAGCTCATAATCGAACGGCTCTCCGGTACTGTTCGGCTTGGTTGAGTTGAGCAATAGCTCGCACTTCTCGGGACGCCCGTTTTCCGGAAATACGTATACGGTTGCGTTGCACAGGCCCTCGACGAGCATCCTCCGCCGCATAATCGCGCTAACCGGTCCGTACTCAGTCATAGACACAACGCCGGATTCCTGTTCGACGAACACTCGGCATTCCCTCCTAAACGCGCGGGGGAAATGATAGCTGCCCGTAGCGCCCTCGACGACAACCTCGTGGCCGATTGGCACGGGCGCGCCGAGCGGGGTGCTCATGCGCCAGCCCACAGTGGTATCACGACAATAGCCGGAGAAATAGAAGCCTCCGGAGTGCCGGTGCACGACGAAAACCGGATGCGGCGCATCGGGGAGCAGGGACTCAAAATGGATTCCAACCCCCAAGAGCGAGAGCGCGAAGCGCATTTCCGAGCAGGTTATGTAGCGAGAAGACCTGAGGTTCGGCCGCAAAAGGTGACTGCCCGCCTCTACCGTGTGGCCATTTGTGCCCCGTACCCAGACGAGGGTTCCTTGTCCGACGGACGCCTCGACCGAAAAGACGCGAGACTGACCAGCCTGGGAAACCATCGTTAGCGGACGAGAGGCCGCTCCGGGAGCAGGCACTGTATCGATTCCGCCATCCGAAAGGACCGGGTCGTGCGTGAAGCGTCTTGACGGCTCCTCGCTGGCAAACTCAGGAAATCCGAGCTGCTCGACTTCGCAGGAACCGAACACCGGATCCGTGAGACGCACGCCCAGCGTCTCGAGCAGCGACTTTCCCGCCCGTGACAGGGACCCGTAGACGATGGCGCTGCCGCCGTTCGCGCAGTGGTCGATAAGCGCCCTCTCGAGACTCGAGTCGGCCTCCGGAACGGGAACGTAAAGCACGGTTTCCGAGAAACGCTTCGGGTTGCCGTTGACGAGGTCGACGAAGTGGTCAGACGACACGACCGACGGCACCGGCAGCCCGTCGTTTATCGCCCCAACCATAAACCAGTCTTCGAAAAAGGACCTGCCGAGACGATATTCACCCCCGTCGGCCTCCTGATATTCGCGGAATGGGTACACCCACAGGAACTGGGACACGCAGTCGGGCAGCGTGTCCAGCGACCGGAGCAGATGCGGGGTTACGGTGGCCACCGCATCGTCAGGCATCTCGCCCAGTGAGGTATCGACAGACAGAATGTTGACTCTTGACGGACACTCAACGTTGCCCTCTGCGTCGACCCTCGAAAGCGCGAAGGGCAAATAGATATCGTGAGGCTCGCCCTCGTAGCGGTCAAACCAGGGGCTGTTAATCCACCACGGATCATGCAGGTAGTAGCGGAACATATAATCACTATCGTTTGGAAGCTCCGCTATGCGCGATAAGAAGCCGGCTATCTCGAGGCCGAAGTTCTTGTCGAGTGCCGCCCAAGGCGAGTTGGGCGGGGGCACCATATCGAACCCTCCGTCATAGATTGCCTTCAGGGCGCAGCCGTCTGTGGCGAAGTCGATGCCCGTCGTAAGGTTTGTGCCTCGTGTTTGAACTTCAAACGAGGGACACGCAGCTCGGAACTCTTCCCAGAAACGCAGCGTTTTCTGCCTTATCTCCTCGATGCGCTCGCTATCCTCGCTGAATTTGCCGCCGTCGAAGAGCGGTCCGGTCGTCGACCAATTCTCTGCTCCGAAACCGAATCCGTTCGAGAGCCAGATGTAATCCATCCCCATATCTCTTAGAAAGCAGGATGCTTGCGCTCCCAAAAATGTCGCAAGGGAGAGGCCCTCTGGAACTCCCGTCGGATAGGCGCAGTACGGATAATCGTCGGCATGGAGCTTCTCATAACTAACCATGAAGCTCTTCGCGCCCATCGACCCTGCGGTGCAGATCTCCGGATGGCGGCTGTATTTAAACGACGATTCCGCAAACTCGGGACCAGGGTCGAGCGTGGTTCCCACTCGCACGGGCTTGCCGGCCACGGAAGAGCCGATAGTTTTTATCGCTAAGACTATTGCCTGCAGATCCGCATAGGTAAACTCGACCGGATCCTTTGTGTAAAGATAACGGCGGGCATGGGGGCTCAGCCTCAGTGGGTCCTTCTCGCGATTCCAGTCTCCCTCGAATTCGTTTGCGCGCCCAATATACTTGGCCCACTCAAACGTTTGGCCCATGTCCCCCGTGTAGTCCAGCAGCTCGCTTCCGTCGGATGTCCAGAGCAGGACCGCGATTGAATCAAACCTCTTGATGAGCATCGACCACTGCTGAAACAGGCCCCTAATTATGGCGTCGATATACTCGTCGCTTTTCTCTTTGAAGGGCTTCAGGCTCATCTCGAGCGTGAGTTCTCGCATCGTCGACTCCCCCCTATGCATCATCGCTCTTCTCGTCAATCAACATATCCCGCCGCGTCAACGGCGGGCAGCTCGGGAGACCAAGACGTTTCGCCGTTTCGCTTTTTCTCGCTCAGAGGCGGAAAAGTGGGAAACAAGCTTTCGGAAGCGCTGGGAGTCAATTGCCCTATACTTTGGAATACTCGACGCAAATGGAGGCACGGGTGCGCATTATCCATCGCATGCAAGACGACTCTCTCTTCACGCAAGCAGAGCTCTCTGTGCGCGACTACCTGCTGAGCAATCGCGAGCGCCTTCATAACCTGAGCACCGATGACGTTGCGCGCGACAACTTCGTTTCAAAGGCAACCCTCACCCGCTTTGCCAAAAAGCTTGGGATGAGCGGCTGGAACGAGCTGCGATTACAGTTGATGGGCGAGCTTGCTCAGCCTTCGCCGGCCTCAGAGCCGGTTAATACGAACTTTCCGTATCCCGAAGGAAGCAGCGCGCAGGAAATAATCAACCGACTACGGGTGCTCAAGACTGAGGCCATCTCAACCTGTCTTCGGGCTCTTGAGCCCGGCGGCGTCCACCGGGCAGTTCGGCTACTTGAAACTCAACAGCGCATCCACATCTTCGCGAAGGGATATTCCCTGCTCGCAAGCGATGATTTTAGATTCAGGATGATGCGCCTTGGCAGGGCCGTCGAGAACCAGAGCGATGTTGGGCTGAGATATGCCGCACGCTCCATGACGCCGAAGGATTTGGCTATCGTAGTCTCATACACCGGCCGGACGGAGGCTGTAGTCGAAGCGTTTCGCATCTTAAAACGGCGTAATGTGCCCATTGTCGCCATCACGAATGAGGACTCAAACCCCATCGGTGACAATGCGACCGTCTCGCTTTCTATACCCCGCGAAGAAGACGCTTACGTAAAAATCGGCAACTACGCTTCCGTTGACTCGATTCGAGCAGTGTTTGACGCTCTGTACGGCTTCTACGCCATAAGAAATCCCGAGCTCATAACTGAGCGAATAAGCACGGCGAAGATTTTCGACGCTAAGCCCTAACCCGCGCGCCGGCCACGCAAAAACGGGCCGGAACCCAAAGGTCCCGGCCCGCAGGCGTGCGATGGTACTCCTCGATGGCTAGTCGATGGCAATCTTGGTGACGTTGGCCTTCTCGTCCTGCTTGGGGACGTTCACCGTGAGGATGCCGCCCTCGAGCTTGGCGGTGAGGCCGGTCGTGGCCGCGTCCTTGAGGAAGACGCCGCGCGTGGCGCTCCACTCGCCGGACTCCTTGTAGAGGTAGTTCTTGCCCTTCTCCTCCTCGGTCTCCTTCTTCTCGACGGAGACGGAGAGACGGCCCTCGTTGAGCTCGACGTCGATGTCCTCGCGCTTGACGCCTGGGAGCTCGGCGGTGACGACGTAGGCGGTGCCCGCGTCCTCGACGTTCATCTTGAAGCCCGCGTTGCCCGTGGAGAGCGCGGCGAACGGCGCGTCGAAGAAGCGGTCGAACTCGTCAAACGGCCAGCTGCGAAGGGCCCTCGAGTAACGGTCATACGGAATCATGCTTGCCATGGTGCTCACTCCTTTTGGTCTGTGGTGGGCGCCTCCTCGGGCACCCTGTCGCTCGTTGGTAGTTATTCCCCGCCACCCAGCTTCTAAACCGAGAAGGACCATTTTCTGAGCGACATATACTCACCATATCTAAGCGTCATCAACTTAGATTTTGAGCACGGCGCGGCCTGTATCATAATGGCGACGGTAACTGAGAGAGCCGGAGGCACCATGAGCAGCACCGAGCCCGCCACGGGGGACTTCGAGAGGCACGCGGCCCCCTACGTCCGTCAGCGTCCCACCCATCGCAGCGTGGAGCCCATCGACGACCTCGCGTCCGAGACGGGCGAGCCCGAGTCCGACGACCAGGGCTCCGGCCAGGCCGTCGCCGGCGGCGTTCTCCCCACCCTCGGTCACAGGCACTCGCGCGCCGAGGGCGTGCGGCTGCGCCGCGACCTCCACTATGGCCAGTACCTCGAGATCCCCAAGGGACGCCGCGACATCTTCGCCTCGCGCGAGCGCAAGACGCGCATCAAGACGGCCATCGCGCTCGTCGCCGTGCTGGCCGTGCTGGCGATCGTGGTCTTCTTCGTCTGGGAGTACATGCAGACCAACTGGGGCTCCACCGCCCGCTAGCCGGATGGGTCAAAAGTGACTGTCCCTTTTGACCCCTTTTGAGCTACGCCCAGGGGTCGCGCTCGAAGAGGGGCTCGGGGTCCGGGCGGCGGTCCGAGTAGGGGTCGTAGCCGTCGTCGTCCTCGTTCTCGGCGCGCCTGAACTCGTCCTTCTCGACGGTCTTTTCCTTGTCGTCCATCAGATCACCCCGTGAACAGGTCGATGTAGGCGATGTAGTCGCAGAGCTTGCCTCCAAAGTCGGAGAGGTCGACGCCGGAGAAGTGCGACGTCGGGGCGATCATGGCCACGACCCCCGTGGAGTCGCCCACGCCCCCGATCCTGACGGCCCAGGTGTAGCCGCCCTGCTCGCCGACGGCGCAGATGAAGTGCGCGTCCTCCGGGAGCTCCTCGGGCATGACGGCGTCCTCGGCCGTGCAGGTGTCCTCGAGGCCCTCGAGGCCGCACGCCGCCATCACGGCACGCACGCCCTCCTCGTTCTCCCTCCCGCCGCCGGAGGGCAGCGTGTCGGAGCTGAAGGCGTAGCGGACGCCGCCGACGCCCGCGCCCTCCGCGAGCACGTCGCCCTTGGAGCCGCCCTCGTAGTGGGAGGTCTCGGGGTCGTCGGTGATGTGGAGCAGGTCGCCCGACGAGCCCTTGTACACCGCATGCGCGTTGCCGTTGTGGACGTAGACGCCGCCGTAGACCAGCGAGAAGCCCTCGTCCGCAAGATACTCGGAGAGCTGCTCGGGCGTGGCCTCGAAGTACTCGGCCAGGCTCGTCGGCGAGGACGGGTTGGGGCTCGAAACGCTCAGCTTGACCGTCGTGCCGCCCGCGACCTCGGTGCCCTCGCCGGGGTCGGCCGCGACCACCGTGTTCTTCTTGGCGTCGGAGTCGACGTAGGAGACCTCGCCCTTGAGGCCCTGCTCCTCCAGCGCGGCAAGTGCCTCGTCGGCCGTGAGGCCCTTCACGTCGGGCACCTTGTAGGGCTGGGCGATCACGAGCGTGATCTGGTCACCGGAGACGAAAGGCTCCCCGACCCCGGGGCTCACCTCGATCGCGGTGCCCGCCTCCTCGTCCGAGTTGCTGGTCTTCACCAGGACGTCCGTGGCGCCCGCGTCGTAGAGCGCCTGCGTGGCGGCGTCCTCCGTCATCCCGATGACGTTAGGAATCGTGCGCTCGGCCCCGATGACCAGCGTCACGCCCGCGGCCGGGTCCGCGCGGAGCCCCTCGTCCGGTGTGCAGTCCAGGACCATGCCGATGTTCTCGTCGCCGGAGCGGTACTCGACCTCCACCTGGAAGCCGAGCGCCTCGAGCTCGGTGCGCGCCTCCTCCTCGGTCAGGCCGACGACCGCGGGGACGGTCTTGCCGCCCCAGAGCTCGTTTGCGTAGGTGAGATAGGCGATCCCGCCGGCGGCCGCCAGCGCGAGGACGACGAGAAGGACGATGCCCCAGCGCGGCATCCGGCGCTTGCGCTCCGGCAGGCTCTCCACGGGGGACTCGATGGCGACGACGGGGCGTGCGGTGGTGAGGTCCTCGGGCGCGGCCGCGGGCGAGAAGTACGGGTCGGACAGCGCGTCGATGCCGTCGCGCCCGGACGTGTCGTCAATGCGCGGCAGGTCAGATGGGGCATCGATTGAGGGGAGGCGGTCTGCCATGCGCCGCAGCGCGACGCGGGTCGCGTCCGCGCGCGTGGCGTCGTCCATGAGGCGCGTGGCGCCCGGGTCGACCGAGGGCAGGTCGTCGGGGCTCATCCTGACGGTCCTGTCGTCGTTCTTCTCGTCCGCCACGTCGCCTCCCTTGAACGGTGGTTGAGTCTCACGCCTATGGTAGCGCTACTCCAGGGCGTCCGGCTCCAGGGGCTCGTCGTCGGCGGCCGCGGAGCCAGCCGGCGCTCCGGCGTGACGGCGCTCGGAGGCGGCGTCGTCGCGCGCGGCGAAGAGCCGGTCGTCGTCGCCCACGTCGATGCGGACCACGTCACCCTCGCCGACCTTGCCGTCGATGATGAGGTTGGCCACGTTGTCGACGACCTGGCGCTGGATGAGGCGCTTGAGCGGGCGCGCGCCGTAGACGGGGTCAAGGCCGTCGAAGGCAAGCGACTGCTTGGCCGCCGGCGTGAGCTCGAGCGTGATGCGCTCCTTCGCGAGGCGCTCGCGCACGTCCTTGAGCTGGATGTCCACGATCTTCTCAATGTCGGAGAGGCCAAGCGCATGGAAGACCACCACGTCGTCGATCCTGTTGAGGAACTCCGGCTTGAAGGTCTGGC
>URLM01000054.1 GCA_900548775.1 uncultured Olsenella sp. | reverse complement strand
GTGGGCTGGTCGTTGTTCGGGTCGCGCACGTCGATGATGATGGCCTTCAGGCGCTGATTGTGCGAGTAGCGCTCGCCAACGGGGCGCTCGTTGCGCTCGTCGGGGAAGCGGCGCTGGTCAAAGTGGGGAAGCTCGGCCTCGACGCCCTCGCGGATCTTGATGATCGTGAAGTCGGGCGTGGTCTGGAGCACCGTGCCGGTGATGATATCGCCAATGCGCTGTGAGAACTCCTCGTAGATCTGTACGCGCGCCGCGTTGCGCACGATGGCGCGAATCTCGGTCTTGGCGTGCTGCGCCGCGATGCGGGAAGTGTCGGGCGGGGTGACGTCCTTCTCGTCAAAGTCGAGGTACTCGCCGGTCTCCTCGTCGTAGGACTCCTCCTTGGGGATGAGCTCGTAGACGTAGACCTTACCGGTGGCGTGGTCGATGGTGACGCGCGCGCCAAAGGGAAGGTGAAGGATGTCGGCGTAGCTCTTGGCGAGCGACTGCTCCAGGCGGTCGAGCAGGTACAGCTCGTCGATGTGCTTCTCCTGGCAAAGCGCCATCAGCGCTTCCATCATCTCTGATGCCATGCGGATTCCTTTCTAGCTCTTGGCCCCGTTGGACGGGACATCGAAGTTTGGCTTGATCTTGCAGCTCTTGACCTGGTCGAGGGGGATGCTCACGCGCTCGCCGTCAACGGTGAGAACCACGTTTTGGCCATCCAGACCCTCGAGGCGGCCGGTGAAGTGGCGACGACCCTCGGTTGCCGTGGTTCCAAGCGAGACGTCCTCGCCCGCAAAGCGCTCGAAGTCGTGCGGACGGCGGAGCGGGCGAGAGAGGCCCGGTGACGAGACCTCGAGCGTGAAAGACCCCTCGATGGGGTCGAGCTCGTCGATCGCGGCAGAGATCCACTCGGTCTCGGCGGCCACCTCGTCAAGCGAGATGGGCGCGGCGCTCTCGTCTGCGTGGTCGATGCGCACGCGGACGCACGGGTTCTTCTTCGAGCCCACGACCTCGACGTCGACGATGTCGATGCCATGCTCGGGCGCTGCTGCCTCGAGCGCGTCAAGGATGCGCTGGCGCGTGTCGTGCTCTGGCACTGCGGGCATGTCCCCTCCCTCACACATCACAGGTACATACAGAAAGGAAGCGGGGCGAGAAACTCCACCCCACTTCCTACGAATCACTACTGCATTGCAAGCTGAGTATAGGGTCTTATCGGCAGGCGGTCAAGGTGCGAGGCGGACGGCACCACAAGGACGCCACGCGTGGGCCGCAGCGGCGACGTCGGCGACGGGAGCGCCGGAGGGCACGTTTCCGCAGCCGCGGCGCACGGGACCCTCCTTCCGGCGCCGTTTTCTCGCCGGAGGGCTCACTTCGTTCGTGATCCCGTCGGGGTCCCTCCTTCCGGCGAGATTTCGACGCCGGAAGCCACTCTTCAGCGAGAATCTCGCTATTACCGCAGCTCCGGCGCCGTTTTCTCGCCGGAGGGCGCGTTCCCGCAGCCGCGGCGTACGGAGCCCTCCTTCCGGCGCCGTTTTCTCGCCGGAGGGCGCGTTTCCGCAGCTGCGGCGCACGGGATCTTCCTTCCGGCGTCATCCGGCCGCCGGAGGTGCGTCCTCCTCCCCTAGCGCCAGATCCCGCGGCGGTGGCGAATCTCGTAATAGAGGTCGTTCTCCATCGCAAGGACCTCGGGGATGGGCACCGGCTTGAAGACCGGCATCCGCATCTTGTACTTGATCCAGAAGTACGAGTAGACGCCCAGGACGAGAAAAGTCACGGCAGCGAGAACCCAGATCGCCACTGCCTCCGCCGGGTCGCTCGAGATGTTCGCAATCATGAACACCGTGCCGGCAATGCCAATGACGGGGATCACGGGCCCGCCGGGAACCTTGAACGCGCGGGGAGCCTTGGGGAAGCGGCGGCGAAGCACCAGCACGTCGATGTCGGCAAAGATGTACGAGACAAGCCACAGCACCGTCACCACAAGGATCAGAAACGAGATCGAGTCCGATGACCCACCGCTGAAGTACGCAATGAGGCAGATCGAGATGGTGACAAAGAGGATGGCCACCGCCGGTGCGCCAAAGCGGTTCTTTCGCGAGAAGAACCTCGGCATCATGTTCACCTTGGTCATGCCGTCGCAGATCTGGGAAAGCCCGTTCACCGTGGAGTTCTGCGCACCGATGAAGGCCAGCGCCGAGACCACGCTCATCCACACCTTGCCAAAGTCGCCAAGGAGACTCTCGCCGTAGAGCAGGTGCGGCGAGGCGGACTCGGCAAGCTCTCCCCAGGGCACGTAGTGCCAGAAGCCGAGAACCACGAGGGTGTCCATGAGGCAGATGAGGGCAAGGCTGATCATCATGCCAAGCGGGATGTTGCGACTTGCGTTGCGCACGTCCTTGGAGATGGGAATCGCGTACTCGGCCCCCACGAAGAGCCACGACGCCACGCCAACCGCGCTCACGACAGCCGCCGGATCGGTGGTCACCGCGGCCGGCTGCGCCACCACAGCCCCGGTTCCAAGCCCAAAGGCGCCGATGAGGCCCAGGACGCTCATCGAAACAAGCAGCAGGTAGGACACGAAGTCCTGGAGCTTGGCGAAGATGTCCACGCCCTTGAGCGCCGCCACCGCCACGATTATCGAGACGATCGTGGGGTAGATGGCCGCGGGAATCGCCAGGGGGATTGTCTCGACCATCACCGAGCCAAAGATCGCCGCCTCGACCCCTCCGCAGAGGATGTTGCAGATGAGGTAGCCGCCAACCATGGTGACGAGCGTGGGCAGGGGCCCCAGGCCGGCCAGCGTGTACTGCACGAGGCCGCCGGTGGCGTTGGGCATGAGGGCGTTCAGCTCCGCCATGCAGGCCGCGCTGCACATGTTGAGGAGAAGCGCGATCGCCATGGCGGGGATGAACATGAGGCCGGCCTCGCCGGCACCCTGCCCCAGGGAGACGAGGCAGCTCATCGAGACGATGAGCCCCATCGAGACCGAGACAACGTTGTGGAGCCCCAAGGGCTTCTCGGTACGGCTAGCCATGCCAACCCCCCTAGAGCGCCTCGATGCCCTCGTCGCCCGTGCGCACGCGCACTACCTGCGAGAGGTCGCTCACGAAGATCTTGCCGTCGCCGATGTGACCGGTGTAGAGCTCGTTCTTGATGATCTCGACCAGCTCGGGCACACGCTTTGTCTCGACCGCGATGGACACCATGGTCTTGGGGAGCAGCTCCATGTCGTAATTCTCGTCGACCTCGTACTCCTTGGTGCCCTTCTCGACGCCACAGCCAAGCACCTGCGAGACGGTCATGCCGCGAACGTGCGCCTTGCTCAGCGCGCGGCGGAGCCCATCGAACTTCTCCATGCCCATCACGATGTCGATCCTTGAAATCTCGGACATAGCTGCCTCCTTGCGGCGGGCGCTTGCCCGCCTCATCCGGGACCTTGGGCCCCATACGCTAAATACGCTGATAGTGGTATGCGCAGGGCTGTCGGGCAGCCCCGTTGGCTAAGAGATGCAGATTGCCTGACGAGAATCCCTGAGCAACCGGCGAAGCTTCCCCGGTGCCATGCCCGCCAGCTCGTCGAACTCGTGCACGAGGTGCGACTGGTCGCTGTAGCCGCAGGAAAGCGCCAGCGCCTGTGCCTGCGCGGAGTCCTCGCCGCGCGAGATGAGCCCCATGGCCCGCTGGAAGCGCACGAAGCGCGAGAGCTGCTTGGGGGAGATGCCGTGGACTTCCATGAACACGCGGCGCAGGTAGCGGGTGGAGACGCCCGCCTCCTCGGCGAGCGAGGCCACGGAGGCGGTACCGCCGGTGGCGAGGATGCGTCCCCGCGCGTGGCGCTCGAGGGAACGCACCGAACGAGAGCCGCGACGGGCGGTGGAGGGCCCCGCACCGTGGGTTACCAGCGTCCTTGTCAGCAGATCCATTCGCGTGGAGGCATCCGGGGCCTCGGCAAGCGCATCCACCAGGCGCCCGTCGCAGTCGGCAGAATCGAGCACGATGTCGGCGTCCACGAGGTCTGCAGGAACGACGCCCTCGGGAAGCACCGCCTCCCCAGGTCGAAAGCGGCAACCCACCCACTCGCGCGCGCCCGAGAAGCCCCAGCCCTTGGGCGAGAGAACCGTGCCGCCCATGGTCACGAGCACGTCCTTGGGCCCAATGCCAAATGCCAGGTCAACGCAGCCGTCGGGCACGGCGAAGGGGCAGGCTCCGGCCCCAGAGGAGCGAAACGAGTACACGAGCTCGACCACGGGTGACAAGATCCGACGCTCCACGTAGTTCTCGACCGTGAGCGGAAGGTACGGCTGCAGGGAGCCGGCAAACTCCCCCGCCCCCGAGTCTCTCGTCATGCACGTGCCCATGGCAACCCCCGAATCACGAACGAGCGACAAAAACGCAAGTGGCCGTGCCTTCCCGGTTGCTTGGCTTCTTGTTGATGCAACGGTACCAGCCAAGCTTTGCGGGATATTGCAATGCCGGTTACAAGGCTGTTGCAAGCACGTGCCCGCAAGGCGCCCCGTAACCTGCCACGCGCCCTACGCCATCTCCGGGGTGTCCCAGAGGTTGAGCTTCACGCCGATGCCCTTCTCGACGGCGTTCCTGTAGACCGTTCCGCCCCAGGCGATGTCCTCGACCGGCATGCCGCCCACGGAGTAGATGATGGTCTGGTCGTCTGAGGTGCGCCCGGGCACCTTGCCGGTGATGATCTCGGCGATGTTCACGATGTTCGTGCGCTCGATCTTGCCCTCGTGCACGAGGTCGGTGAAGGCGCAGCCGATGATGCCCATCTTGGGGTAGGTGGGGTACGGGTACTCCTCCTCCCAGGCATCGTAGAGACCCATGTTGTCCACCACGAGCTTGCTCGACAACATGAACTCCTCGTCGAACAGGGCGGCGGAGGGCATGGAGACGAGCGCGCCCTTCTTGATCCAGGAGCCCTCGACCTTGGGGAAGGTCGAGATGTTGTCTGCAACGGTGGTGGTGAACGAGACGATGTCGGCGTCGCGGCAGACCTCCTCAATCGTGTCGCACACCTCGACGGTCTTGATCTGCGGGAGCTCTTCTTTCACGAAGGCCACGAAGGAGTCGAGCGAGCGCTTGCCGCGGCCCTTGATCTTGATGGTGTCGAGCGTGGGGCAGGCCGCCACGAAGGCCGCCGCCGAGGTCTTGCCCATGACGCCAGGCCCCACGATGGCCGCGACCTTGGCGTCCTTTCGAGCGAGGTGGCGCGCGCCAACGCCGGGGATGCCGCCCGTGCGATAGGCCGAGACGAGGTTCGCGGACATGAGAGCGAGAGGGGCGCCCGTGTCCTTGTCGTTGAGCATCATCATGAGGATGGAGCGAGGCAGCCCCTTTGCCTTGTTGTCCATGTTGGAGCCGTACCACTTCATGCCGGCCATCTGGTAGCGTCCGCCGAGGTAGGCGGGCATGGCCATGAAGCGCCGGTCCTCGCCGTTCTTTGGCATGCCGGGAAACTTGGGGTCGTCGGGGAACATGATCATGCAGCCATGGGAGTTGTGGTTCTCGCCGCCCATAACGTAGTCGCCCTTCTCCAGCGTGACGAGAAGGTCCTCCATGCAGTCCACACAGGCGGGCATGTCCTTCACGCCGGCGGCGATCATGTCGGGCTCGCTCAGGTAGAGGAAGTCGATCTTGGTGTCCATTGCGGTTCCTTTCTCGAAGGGTGCGCGTGGGCGCGCCTAGGCGCGGGCGGCGAAGCGGTCGTAGCGGAATGCGGAGATGTCGAGCGTCGTGGGCTCGCCGAGGGCGGACTCGGCGAGGAGCGTGCCCACGATGGGCGAGATGCCAAAGCCGTGGCCGGTGAAGGCGCAGGCGACCACGAGGCCGGGGACCTCGTCCACGGGGCCGAGCACGGGCACGGCGTCGATGCAGACGTCCTCGAAGCCGGCCCAGGTGCGCACGATCTTAGCGTTGGCGAGCTTGGGGATGTAGCGCAGGATGCCACGGCAGATGGCGGGCGCTGTGACGGAGGTGGTGCGGTCGTGGCCGTTGTCCTCGTTCACCGTCTCGAAGCCCGAGTCGCCGCCAAAGACGAAGGAGCCGTGACTCGTCTGGTGGCCGTAGAAGTCGGCGTCGGCGGTGCCGAGCATCTGCTTGAACATGGGCGGCTCCATCTCGGTGACCAGCGCCTCGATGAGCACGTCGGACATGGGGACGTCGATGCCCACGGTATTCAGGATCTTGCGGGAGGCGTAGCCCGCAGCAACCACCACGGCACCCGCCTCGAAGGTTCCCTCGGGCGTCACGACCTGGCGAAGCTCGCCCTTGACCTTGCGGAGCTCGAGCACGGGGCATCCGGAGTAGAAGCATGCGCCCAGGCGGCGTGCCGCAGTGTAGTAGGCGTAGGTCGCCTTGAGCGGGTTGGCGTGGCCGTCCGTGGGGCACCAGGACGCGCCAATGACCTCCTCGGAGAGGTACGGGTTGATGGCACGGACCTCGTCGCCGTCGATCATGCGCATGTCGAGGCCAAGGGCCACGGCCTTGTCGCGCAGGCCACGCAGGATCTCGAGGTGGCGCTCGGTCTTGCCAAGGCGGAGGTTGCCGCCCTGGCAGTACTCGACGTCGGCGTCCAGCTCCTCGGAGAGCGTGGGCCAGAGGTTCTTGACGGCGTACATCGCGAGCGGGAGCTCGCGCGGGTCTCGGCCGGACTGGCGGACGCCGCCGCCGTTCCTGGTGGAGCCGCCGTTGCCGATGACCTCGTCCGCCTCGAGGACGGTGACCGAGACGCCCTTCTTGGCAAGGTAGTATGCCGTGGCACACCCAATGATGCCGGCGCCCACGACGATGACGTCAGAGGTCTTATCGCTCATCTCGCTCAGCCTCCTTCGCGAACACGCTCATCTCGATGGGACGCATGGGTGCGCGGGAGCTTGCGGGCTCCAGCTCGTCGGGCGAGACGCCCAGCTCGCGGGCGACGATGCCCTTGACCAGGCGCGCGCAGGTCTGCCCCTGGCAGAGGCCCATGCCGCAGCGCAGGTAGCGGCGAATCTCGGCGATGGTGAAGAGGCCGTCGTGCACCGCACGGCGAATCTCGCCCTGCGTGACCTCCTCGCAGCGGCACACAATCTGATCATCGCCCGGCTTGGGCTCGAAGGGCCCGAGGTCGCGCGTGCGGTCGCAGATCTCCTTCATCGTGGCACCCCCTACTCTGCCGCCGCGGTGGCTGCGGCAGCGCTTGTCTCATTCGTGGCGCCTGCGGAACCGGCGCAGAAGAACCTCGCACGCATGGCCATCTCGGCGGGGACGCGCATGGTGAGCAGCGTGGTGTGGTCGAACGCGCGCGTCTGGCGCACGGAGACGACCTCGGCCTCGCAGACGGGCGAGCCGTCGCGACCGAGCGCCACGCCGTGCTCTCCCTTGGCGGGCACGGGCAGGAACTCGTACGGGAGGGTGACGTCGGCAAAGCCCTCCTCGGGCTTCTCGTCCACCAGGAAGATGGCCTGGCCGGGGCAGGACGCCACGCACATGCCGCAGCCGATGCAGGTGGAGTCTGGCTCGACGGCGGGGAGCTGCGTGATGTGGTCGCCAACCTTGATGCAGTGCTTGGGGCAGGCGTCCTGGCAGGGGTTGCAGGGGATGTTCTGCGTGCACTCGATAACGGGGTGGATTCCCACGCGGCGGGTGACGCCGGGGAAGCGGGAAATCTCGTCGTCTGCCACAAAGCCGCGCTCGAGCAGGCTCTGGGAGACGGGGATGCCCTCCTCGGTGGTGGTCACGACCTTTCTGCGGTTCTTGGGGGCGAACATGCCCTGGCGCAGGCCGTCGAGGGCGGCGTCGTTGGCCGCCACAGCCTCGTCCATCTCGTCCTTGTCAATGAAGCCCAGGTACTCGGCGGCGGCAAGTCCGGCGATGCGGCCCTCGATCATGGCCGAGGACGCCTCCTCGATGCCCGAGACGTCGCCTGCGGCGAAGATGCCCGGGATGCTCGTCTCGCCGAGGTCGTCCACCACGGGGACCTGGCCGCCCCTCTTGCGGTCGTCCACGACCCTGCAGCCGTCCATCTTGAAGAGCTGCGACATGGGCGACAGGCCAACGGCAACGCAGATGGTGTCGACGTCGAAGTGCTTCTCGGTGCCGGGTACAAACTGGAAGCGGCTGTCCACCTGGGCGATGGTGACGCCGGTCACGTGGTCTGTGCCCTCGGCGCGCTTGATGGTGTGGAAGAGGTAGAAGGGCACGCCGGTGCGGGCGACCTTCGCCGCGTGCACACCGTAGCCGCCCACGCGCGGGGCCGCGTCCACGAGGGCGACGACCTTGCAGCCGGCCTGCTCGAGCTGGTAGCTCACGACCAGGCCAACGTTTCCGGTGCCGAGCATGAGCACCCGGTCGCCGGGGCGAACGCCGTGGAGGTTCATCATGGTCTGGGCGGCGCCGGCACCGATGACCCCTGGGAGCGTCCAGCCCTCGAAGGTCACCATGTTCTCGGCGGCGCCGGTTGCGATCACGATGGCGTCGGCCTTGTGGTGGGAGACCTCGTCGCCCTTGCGGACGACGACCTCCTTGTCCTGGTAGAGGCCGATGACCGTGGAGTCCAGGCGGACGTCGACGCCCAGGCGTGCGGCCTCCTCCATGAGCTCCTCGCCGATCACGAAGCCACGGACCTTGGCGTGGTGCTCCTTGGAGCCAAAGAACTTGTGGATCTGCTTGAAGAGCTGGCCGCCGGGGCGGGAGTTCTCGTCGAAGACCGTCACGCGCGCGCCGTGCTTGGCGGCCTCGATGGCGGCGGACATGCCGGCCGGGCCTGCGCCAACGACGATGAGGTCGGTGCGGTTCATCGCGCGCCTCCCTTCTCGTCTGCGGCGGTCGCGACGTCGTCGAAGGGCGTTGCGGTGGCACCATACTGGGTCTGGACGCACATGCCCTCGGCGAGGGGCGTCATGCAGGTGCGCACGTTGGGCACGCCGTCGACCACCATCACGCAGTCGGTGCAGCGGCCGATGGCGCAGAAGATGCCGCGCGGCTCATGGCGCTTGGCGGTGTAGCGGTGCACCTTGACGCCGGCAGCGCTCAGGGCAACGGCGACTGGCTCGCCCTCGTAACCCTGGAGCGTCTTTCCGTCGTAGGTGAAGCTGACCAGGCGCCCCCTCTCGGTTGTCCCGAGGATCGGATGCTCGTCGAAGCGCGTTCCCATGCGATCACTTCCCCAAACTCTCTGCGGGTCTCGCCCGCGCTCTCCGGGGCTCCCCTGCCCCACATTCCGGGGCCTTCTCTGCCCCACGCATACCGTTTTACGTGGGGAGATTCGCTGGGTCTTGTAAGAATCGGAACCAAACGAGCATGGTAACGGGGGTTTCGCACTCTTGAAACATGGTGGCTCGCGGCCGTTAGCATTTGGGGGAAGGGGCGGCCGGAGTTGGGTCGAAGTGGTCGGACTGGCTGTCGGAGTTACCGTGGCTAGACCGGAGCGGGTGTGGCTGGCTGTCGGAGTTGCCGTGGCTTGGCAGGAGTCGCCATGAGGGACGTGCTCTGGCGCCTGTCTGGGCGTGCGAGGCCCCTCTTGGGGGGCATGCTCTGCCCAAAAATTGCGGTTGCCGGTCCATTTTGGGCGAAATGACGAGTACGAAGACACTAACTTTTTGCGGAGTCGCAGGTAGAGAAATGGCACCAGCGGGGTGATACTAAGCGGAACCCTGAAAAACGACCGGCAACCGCGATTTTTGTGCACGGGATGCCGCAAGCGCTCCCGGAATCTGGGATCTCTCCCCCGCGTGAGGTCCCTTCCGATACACATTCGCACCCGAATGTGTGACCCGCGCAGGTCGATACACAATCGAACGCCGAATGTGTATCGGGGGCCAGTTTGCTAGTCGCGTTTGCCCAGTTGCGCAGACTCAGTTTGGAGGATAAGCGATGTTCTTCGAGAGAGGGGCTGGGGCTGTCGCAACGCAGGGAACACCTCGGAGCCGCAAAGCACCGCGACGCCCAGGCGCAAGAAGAGCCCGTCGCACGCGGCGGCGGGCCCCGAAGGTCAAACGCAAGCTCAAACCGGCAAGTACTAGTGCACGCGACAGGGGATGGGGTGCGGCGGCGTCTTCGGCTTCTTGAGCCCGGCCGTCACCACGGCGCCCTTGGGGCACGCATCCAGGCACTTGCCGCAGTGCACGCAGGCACGCTGATCGATCACGTGGACAAACCCCGCCTTGCCCTCGATGGCGTCCTCCTCGCAGGCATCAAGGCACTCGCCGCAGCCGGTGCAGCGAGAGACCAGGATGTGGTAGGTGACCAGCGCTCGGCAGGTCCCCGCCGGGCACTGGTGACGCGATACGTGCGCCTCGAACTCGTCGCCAAAGAGGTCGAGTGCCTGGGCAGCAACGCTGGCCATACGCTGGCCGACCTCGCAGAGCGCCTGCTCGGCCATCGTGGGCGTAAGGTCGCGAATGAGGTCGAGGTCCGCGCTCTGACCCTTGCCGGCGCACGCGTCGGCGAGAATCGCGCAGAGCTGGTGGCCGCCCTCGTTGCCGAAGACGCACCGACCGCAGCACTCGCGGTGGAATCCGTCGAGGATATCGCGCACGGCGTCAACGGCGCAGTCGCCCGAGCCAATGACGCGCACGTCGTCGCAGGAGAGGGTGACGGCATCCCCAAAGTGCGCGGGCACCACAAAGGTGCTCATGGGATAGCCCAGGTAGACAGCCTTGACGTCGTCGGCGGAGACGCCAGCGGCGCCGAGAAGCTCCCCCACCGTGGTCTGCGCGGCGCCCTCCACGCGGGCATCGCCCACGTAGACCACCTTGCGCTCGTCTCCGCAAAGCCAGCTCTCGCCGGACACGAGCGGCTCCGCGCCCTCGGTGGTCCCGCTCACGGCAGAGGACAGGGGCTTCTCGCCGACAAGGACGCGCGCGGCAGCCGTGTCGTTGGCATAGACAAAGCCGAAGGAGTCGTCGGCCGTGACGAAGCTCCCCTCGGGAAGCGCTGCGGCAACGTCGGTGGCGGAGGCGGGCACGAGCAGGCGGACGTCCTCCGCCGCCACGCGCCGCGCAGCCTCCTCGAGGTTAGAACGGAGCAGCTCGAGCGCAACGAGGTGCGAGCGGTCGAGCGGCATGAAGTTGACGAGAGTCATCGTGTTGCGCTCCTTTGCGTGTACTCGTTCCACAGCTTCGGGCGCTCGAGGGTTAGGCGAAGGTCGCACTGGAGGCAACGGCTTGCCTCGCGCTCCGCCTCGGACTCCGCGAACGGGCACTCGTACTGCTTGAAGTTGTCGCGGCGCTCTGCGGCGGGCGCAATCTTGGGCTCGAGCGGGGCGTCGTAGAAGTGCTCGCCCGCGTGGCCAATGCGCTGCTCGGGAGTCTCGGGGTCGAGAAGGACCTCGGAGATGTCGCCGTCGCCGCCCAGGTAGCGGTCAATCGCCTGGGCCGCCTCGCGGCCGCCCTCGATGGCGCCGATCACGGACTTGGTGCCCGTCACGGCGTCGCCGGCGGCGAAGATGCCCTCCTCGCTCGTGCGGTGCTCGCCGTCCGCAACCACGTACGGGCCGTGCGTGAGCTCGAGCCCCATGTCGCACGTGTCCTCGGGCTTCTGGCCAACGGCAAAGATCACGTAGTCGGCGGGAAGCGTGAGCTCGCCGCCCTCGAC
>URLM01000053.1 GCA_900548775.1 uncultured Olsenella sp. | reverse complement strand
CGTCGAGTTCGACATCCGCAAGGTCCCGGCCGACAAGGCGGAGTCCTACGACGCCATCATCAAGAAGGCCGAGGACGAGCTTTCCGCCCAGGCAGCCAGCAAGTAGGGATAAGGAGGGGTTATGTCACCAATTTCAGTCCTGCTCGTCATCATTGTTGCCTTCCTAGCAGGCATGGAGGGCATCCTCGACGAGTGGCAGTTCCACCAGCCTCTGGTCGCGTGCACGCTCATCGGCCTCGTGACCGGTCACCCTTCGGAGGGAATCCTCCTGGGTGGCTCGCTCCAGATGATCGCCCTTGGCTGGGCAAACATCGGCGCCGCCGTCGCTCCTGACGCCGCCCTCGCCTCTGTTGCCTCCGCCATTCTCATGGTCATCGCCATCAACGGCGGCTCCAACCCTGACGAGGCAATGACCACCTCGATCGCCGTCGCCGTACCGCTTTCTGTCGCCGGCCTCTTCCTCACCATGGTCTGCCGCACTATCGCAACGGCTATGGTCCACGGCATGGACAAGTGCGCTGAGAACGACGACATCGCCGGCATCGAGCGCTGGCAGGTCGCTGCCATCTGCATGCAGGGCGCCCGCATCGCCATCCCGGCCGCTGCCCTCTGCTTCATCCCCGGTGACGCCGTGACCGCGGCCCTTAACGCGATGCCCGCCTGGCTCTCCGGCGGCATGGCCGTTGGCGGCGGCATGGTCTGCTGCGTGGGTTACGCCATGGTCATCAACATGATGGCCACCAAGGAGGTTTGGCCCTTCTTCGCGCTGGGCTTCGTCCTCGCTGCCATCTCCCAGCTCACCCTCATCGCCCTCGGCGTCATTGGCCTCTCGCTCGCCTTCATCTACCTGGGGCTCAAGGAGTACGCCAAGCAGAGCGGCGGTTCTGGTGCCGTGGGCTCCAGCGACCCGCTGGGCGACATCATCGACAACTACTAGGCTTGCAAGGGAGTGTGATTAGCAATGGCAGAAGAGATTCAGGACAAGGGCGTCCACCTTTCCAAGCAGGACCGTCTCGCGGTGTGCAACCGTCACCAGTTCCTGCAGGGCTCGTGGAACTACGAGCGCATGCAGAACGGCGGCTGGTGCTACTCAATGATTCCGGCGATCAAGAAGCTCTATCCCAACAAGGATGACCAGATCGCTGCCCTCAAGCGCCACCTCGAGTTCTACAACACCCACCCGTACGTCTCCGCACCCGTCATCGGCGTCACCCTCGCCCTCGAGGAGGGCCGTGCCAACGGCGAGCCTATCGACGACGTCACGATTCAGGGCGTCAAGGTCGGTATGATGGGTCCTCTCGCCGGCGTCGGCGACCCCGTCTTCTGGTACACGGTGCGCCCGCTGCTCGGTGCCCTCGGCGCCTCGCTGGCCCTGGGCGGCTCGCCGCTTGGCCCCATCCTGTTCTTCGTGCTCTGGAACGTCATCCGCCTTGCCTTCCTGTGGTACACGCAGGAGGCTGGCTACCGTGCTGGCGCTGACATCTCGAAAGACCTCTCGGGCGGCAAGCTCGGCAAGATTACCGAGGGTGCCTCCATCCTTGGTATGTTCGTCATCGGCGCTCTGGTCGAGCGCTGGGTCACCATCAGCTTCAAGCCGGTTGTCTCCACGATCCAGCAGCAGGCAGGTGCCTACATCGACTGGTCTACCATCACGCCGGACGCCACGGGCATCAAGAGCGCGCTCGCGCAGTACGCCGCTCTTGGCGCAAATGGTCTCGACCAGATGAAGGTCACCACCCTCCAGCAGAACCTCGACTCGCTGATCCCCGGCCTCGCCGCCGTGGCCCTCACGCTGTTCGTGTGCAAGCTGCTGAAGAAGAACGTCTCGCCGATCGCAATCATCCTCGCCCTCTTTGGCGTGGGTATTCTCGGCCGCCTTATCGGGCTGCTCTAGGGCTCCTTCCCCGATATTTCGGGCGCCGCGCTGGCGAGAATGGCGTACGTCGTGGACCGCACCCTGCTAGGCTGGTGGGGTGCGGTCCTGTTTTGTTGGGGCCGCTGCGGCGCAGCCCGTCGCACAGTCGCTGATTCCACGGAATCGAGGAGGGTGCTCCTACATGGCACAGTCTCAGAACACGAAGGTCGACTACACGGACCGGGCGACGAACCTCGACGGGCTTACCTCAGGTGGCAACGTGATGCTGGGCGACGTGGCCTTTGAGTACTACAACGAGAAGAACGTCGAGGATTTCATACAGATTCCCTGGGACGAGATCGATTACGTCTCGGCGTCGGTCATTGCGGGCAAGACGATCCCGCGCTTCGCGATCTTCGTGAAGGACGGCCGCCACTTCACCTTCTCGACCGGCGACAACAAAGCCTGCCTGCGTGCCATCCGAGAGCACGTGCCCGCCGAGCGCCTTCTGCGCTCGCCCTCCTTCTTCCAGGTTGTTGGGGCCGGGGCCAAGGGACTCTGGAACAACACCATCGGTCGCCTGGGACACTAGCGCGGGGAAGCGGGGAGCTCCTGCGCTGCGGATGCGCGCCCTCCGGCGAGGAAATGACGCCGAAAGGCGGGTTCCCGACGGGATCACGTACGAGATGCGTCCTCCGGCGCGGAAATGACGCCGAAGTCTGCGTTATCGAAGCAATCACGTGCGAGAAGGGCCCTCCGGAGAAGAAACGACGCCGGGAGGGGGGTTCCCGACGGGATTCCGTACGAGACGCGTCCTCCGGCGCCGGATTCTCTCCGGAGGTACGTTTTTCTCCACGGCGGCTGCGATAGCGCGTCCTCCGGCGCGGAAATGACGCCGAAGTCTGCGTTATCGAAGCAATCACGTACGAGAAGGGCCCTCCGGAGAAGAAACGACGCCGGGAGGGGGGTTCCCGACGGGATTCCGTACGAGACGCGTCCTCCGGCGCCGGATTCTCTCCGGAGGCCCGTATTTCTCCGCAGCTGCTGCGGAAACACCCCCTCCGGCGTCCATCGCTCGTCGGGTTTCTCGCCGTCCTTTTTGCACGTTTTTGGAAAACGCCCGTAGCCGCTCGCGCCACCAAGCCAAGGCGTCTATACTGTACCGCCGTACGAAAATGCCCGGTGTCCCCGGGCAAGGGAGAAGGAGACCGTTTCGTGGCTACACTTTCCATCACCGACCTCAAGGCTGGCCTTGGCGTCAACATCAAGGGCAAGGACTGCGTCATTCTCGAGGCCCAGCACGTCAAGCCGGGCAAGGGCAACACCTACGTTCGCACTAAGTACCGCGACATCCGCACTGGCCGCGTGAACGAGGAAAACTTCCAGCAGTCCGCCAAGTTCGAGAGCGTCGACATGCGCACCCGCGAGATGCAGTACCTCTACGATGACGGCACCTCCTTCTGGTTCATGGACACCGAGACCTTCGAGCAGATCCCCGTCGACAGGGCGCTCATCGGCGACAACGACAAGTTCCTCAAGGAGAACGACATCTGCCTTCTCCAGTACGCCAACGACGTCCTGTACGCGGTGCAGCCGCCCACTTTCATCGAGGTCGAGATCACCCAGACCGACCCGGGCTTCAAGGGCGACACCGTCCAGGGCGGCACCAAGCCTGCCGTCATCGAGACCGGCGCCACCATCCAGGTCCCGATGTACCTCAACCAGGGCGAGAAGATCAAGGTCGACACCCGCGACGGCAAGTTCGTCGCTCGCGTCTAGGACCAAGCAAGCGCAGGCGCTACCGGCGCCCAGCTCAACCGCACACGCGCCCGCGTGGCCACAGCCGCGCGGGCGTCTGCTTCCCAGCGGCCGGCAACGTCTATACTGGCAGTGTTTGGGGTCTTCGGCGGACAAGCGCGTCCGTCGTCCTACGGCAACGAACCGAGCACAAGGAGGGCCACCTATGGCCGAAAGCGAGCTTTACGTTTCTGGCATCGGCATTTCGAAGCGAGTCATCTCCACCGTCGTCTCTCTCGCTGCCAAGCGCGTTGAGGGCGTTGCCTCCGTGGGCGGCAACGACATCACCTCGAGCCTCATCAGCGTCTTTACGAGCAACTCCGTTGCTCCAGAGTCCGCGGTCGAGTCCTCCGTCGAGGATGGCGGCCTGCGCATCTGCGTCCATCTTGCCGTCTTCTACGGCTATCCGTTCACCAAGCTTGCAGCCGATGTTCGCAACGAGGTCGCCGATGCCATCACCGAGCAGGTGGGTGTTGGCGTGACCGCCGTGGACGTCTGCATCGACAGCCTCGTCTTCCCCAAGGAGTAACGTGTCCGGTCGCTTTGGAGGGCGCACACTCGCACGCGCCCAAGCTCTGCAGATTCTCTTCCAGGCAGACGTCAACCACCGTATGGTGGAGGAGGTCCTCTCGGGGGACTACGCCATCACCGACGGCCCGCTCGACCCGTATGGCCAAGAGCTCGCGCTCGGCGTCGACTCCCGTCGCTATGCCATCGACGCCGTCATCCGCGCCAGCTCCGCGAGTTGGAGCCTCTCCCGCATGCCCATCGTCGACCGCAACATCCTGCGGCTCGCCCTCTACGAGATGATCGAGGAGGACGACATCACGGTTGCCGTGGCCATCGACGAGGCAGTCGAGCTTGCCAAGGCCTTTGGCACCGACGAGTCCCCGCGCTTCATCAATGGCGTTCTCGGCACCATCGCGAAGGACGTGGAGGCCGGCATCGACGTCTACGAGAAGGCCCGGCAGATGCTTCACGCCGCGCAGGCCTCTCGTGACGACGCACCGCTGGAGGAGACGGTCGCGCCAGAGGACGAGGCAGGCACATCGCTTGAGGCACCTCTCGACGATGCCCCCATCGCTGGCGAAGACGCCGGCGACGTCGCGGAGTAACCATGGCCAAGCCGGACGCGTCCCAGTATCAGAGCTTCGACCAGATCTCCCGTCGCCTGGACGACATCGTGGGCGCCGTGCGCGACCGCGACGTCTCGCTCGAGCGCTCGCTCGACCTCTTCGACGAGGCCATCGCCCTGGGCTCGAAGGCCGTCGAGCTTGTCGACGCAACGGACTTCTCGCCAGAGGAGAAGGCCATGCTCGCCGATGACGAAGCGCCTGGCGAGAAGGACTCGGCCAAGCCTGCCGAGAAGCCCGCAGACGCCGCGCACGCAGACGGCGCTGACCCCGAGGTGCCACAAGGCCCCGCCGAGGGCGGCAACGCCTCGTGACGCGTCGCCGAAGGCTCGATGACGAGCTGGTCGAGCAGGGCTTCTTCTCCAACCGCGAGGACGCGATGCGCGCCGTGATGGCGGGCGAGGTCTCCACGCTGGACCGACGCCTCGAGCGTCCCGGCGAGCAGGTGGAGCCCGGCATTGCACTTCATGTGCGCGGCCATATCCCCTTCGTGAGCCGCGGCGGCCTCAAGCTCGAGCGCGGCCTCCAGGCGTTTGGCGTCGACCCCACGGGGCTTGCCTGCCTCGACGTGGGCTGCTCCACCGGCGGCTTCACCGACTGCCTCCTCAAGCACGGCGCCGCCTCGGTCCTCTCGGTGGACGTGGGCTACGCGCAGTTCGACTGGTCGCTGAGAAGAGACTCCCGCGTCACCCTCCTCGAGCGCACGAACATCGTCGACGTGCCCACGCCAGAGCGCGCGGGCACCATCCGGCTTGCCGTCTGCGACGTCTCCTTCACCTCGGTCGAAACGGTGCTGCCTGCGGTGCTCGAGCTCCTCTCGGCGGACGGAGCCTTTCTCACGCTGGTGAAGCCCCAGTTCGAGGCCGCTCGCGACGAGGTTGGCGAGGGCGGCGTGGTCCGCGACCCCGAGGTCCGCCTGCGAGCGCTCGAGCGCATTGCGGCGGCGTTCGCGGACGCGGGGCTTGGCCCCACGGGCTGCTGCGAGAGCCCCGTGCACGGTCACAAGGGCAACGTCGAGTACCTTCTCTGCGGCCAGCGCGGTGCGGCGCGTGCCGCCCTCGACCTCAAGGCGGTCGTTAGCGGGGGAACGGTGGCTCTGGCCTAGCAAGTGGGGGTACACTCTAGTGACGTGTTCCGTACACCTGTTTGGCTGGAGGTAAGCGTGAAGGTCTTTCTCGTCCCAAACTACGCGCGCCCGGACGCCGTGGAAGGCGCGCACGCGCTCGAGCACTGGCTCTCTGGCCAGGGTGTCGAGGCCGTGTGGGCGCATGACAAGAAGCGCTTCCCAAACTACGCCGAGAACCCCGCGGACTGCCAGCTGGTTGTCTCGCTTGGCGGTGACGGCACGCTCCTGCGCGCGGCGCGCATCGTGGGCTACTCCCAGATCCCCATGCTCGGCATCTCCTACGGTCACCTGGGGTTTCTCACCACGGCTGGCCCGAGCAGGCTCATCCAGACGGTGCAGAGCGCCCTTGACGGCAAGCTGCACGTCTCCCACAGGGCGACGCTTTCCATCGAGAGCGACTTCGAGTGCGAGGACGGCAGCTCCTACCAGGTTGACAGCTTTGCCCTGAACGACTTCGCGGTCTCTCGCGGCGGCCAGGGCGACATGGTCCAGTTCGAGGTCTCGGTCTCGGGCAACCACATCGACACGCTGCGCGGCGACGGCTTTGTGGTCTCCACGGCAACCGGCTCGACGGGCTACGCGCTCGCGGCGGGCGGCCCCATCGTGACACCGGAGTTCTCCGGCATGGTCTGCGTGCCCATCGCTCCGCATACCATCATGGCCCGTGCCTTCCTCACGGCTCCATCCGACGTGGTCGAGATCGAGATGAGCCCGGAGCGGCCGGTCGCGTGCCACTTCTTCGCCGATGGGCAGAACGTGCGCCAGCGCGAGGAGGGCGTGCCCGTACACGCCACGGTGCGGCGGGGCCCGGGGGACATTCTGCTCCTCGACCACAGCGCGCAGAGCTTCTACAACTCCGTGTCGCGCGTCTTCTACGGCAGGGCGGGTCGCTGATGCTCGACGAGCTGCACGCAAGAGACGTCGCCCTCATCCGCGACGTCACCATCCAGCCTTCGGCTGGCCTCACGGTGCTCACGGGCGAGACGGGCGCCGGCAAGACGGCGCTTCTCTCGGCCATCAAGCTGCTGGTGGGGGAGCGGGCAGATGCCGGCTCGGTGCGCGAGGGCGCGGACGCCCTCGAGGTCGAGGGCCGCTTCTTCGAGCGTGGGGGAGACCCCGACGGCTGCGTGGTGCGCAGGCGCGTCTCGGCCGACGGCCGCGGTCGCGTGGAGATAGACGGACGCATGGGCTCGGTTCGCGAGCTTGCGACGGGCGTGGGACAGACCGTCGACCTCTGCGGACAGCACGAGCACCAGCGGCTGCTTTCGGTTGGCTCGCATGTGGAGATCCTTGACGCGTGGCTGGAGCAGGAGTCCGCAGACGCGCTTGGCGCCTACCAGGCAGCGCTCTCTGCGGCGCGCACTGCGGCGGACGAGCTCGAGCGCGTGCGCGAGCTTGCGCGATCGGGCGCCGAGAAGCTCGAGGAAGCCGAGTTCACGCTCAGGAAGATCGACGAGGTGGCTCCCCGCGAGGGCGAGTACGAGGAGCTTGAGGAGGCGCTTCCTCGCGCCGAGCACGCCGAGGCGCTCGTCGCCGCGGCGTCCGGCGCGCACGGCCTGGTGGCCGGTGACGACGGTGCGTCGGACGCGCTCTCTGCTGCGGTACGTGCGCTGCGGGACGCCTCGGGCTACGACGCCAAGCTCGGGACCTGGGCCGATGCGCTCGAGTCCTCGCTCATCGACATCGAGGACGTGGCGTCGAGCCTGCGCGACTACGCCGACGAGGTCGAATGGGACCCGGAGTCCCTCGAGCGCATGCAGCAGCGCCTTTCTCGCCTCGAGGGCCTGCGCCGTAGCTTTGGCCCGCGCATGGAGGACGTCTTTGCCAGGCGCGAGAAGGCCGCTGCCGTGGTGGCTGCAAGCGAGGGTGGCGACGAGGCCGAGAAGCGCGCGAGGCGGGCGCTCGACGCGGCGGAGGCCGCGCTCGCCAATGCCGCAGACGTCCTGGACGCCGTGCGCGAGAAGGGCGCCCCGCGCCTCTCGGCAGAGGTCAGCGCCCAGATGGCTCGTCTCGAGATGGGCTCGGCTTCGCTTGAGGTTGCCCAGACGCGCCTGCCACGCGACCAGTGGGGGAGCATGGGTCCCAGCCGTGTGGAGTTTCTCTACCGTCCGGCGGCCGGCCTCACGGCGCGCCCGTTGCGACGAATTGCCTCGGGCGGCGAGGTAAGCCGCGTCATGCTCGCCTGCAAGGTTGCCCTGGGAGACGCCGACGGCTGCGACACGCTCGTCTTCGACGAGGTCGACGCCGGCGTGGGCGGTGCCACCGCCGTGGCTCTGGCGCAGGTGCTTCGCGACCTCGCGCGTACGCACCAGGTCATCGTTGTCACGCACCTCGCCCAGGTCGCCGTGATGGCAGACCGACACTACCTGGTGCACAAGGTTGCGGGGGCTAAAGGCGAGCCGCCCGAGACCAAGATTGACGAGGTCACAGGCGAGAAGCGCGTCGAGGAGATTGCGCGCATGCTCTCGGGTGACACGGGCGAGGCGTCGCTCGCGCACGCGCGGGAGATGCTCGAACATGCGGACAACGGCTACGGAGGGGATTCCGATGGCACAAGGTAGAAGCGGACAGCGCGGTGGAAACGGCAGGGGCGAGACGGGCGTGCGTCGCGGGCCCAGCCGCACCCAGATCGCCACGAGGCACATCGCCCAGATGGAGCAGCTCTTCTCGGCTGAGATAGCGTCGTCTCTTGCTGGGACGCGCGAGGTCTCTGGCATGCCGGACGCGCCCGCCCACGAGGGCGTGGTGCCCCAGGTGGAAGTTGTCGAGGAGGACAGCGCCTCGGCAGTCCTGCGACTTGGCCGTGGTATCGCGAGCCGCTGCGACATGGCGACGCTCGACTTTGCCTCGTTCGTGAACCCCGGGGGCGGCTACGAGCGTGGCGCGTGGGCGCAGGAGGAGGCGCTCTGCTCGGAGTCGTTCCTCTACAACGTGCTCTCGCAGAAGCGCGACTGGTACGGCGAGAACCGCCGTCGCAACATCAACTGTGAACTCTACCGCAACCGCGCGCTTGTCGTTCCCGCCGTGCGCTTCGAGCGCGACAAATATCACTCGTACTCCGACGTGATCGTGTGCGCGGCGCCCAACGTCGTGCGTGCCCGGGCGGAGTACCACGTCTCCGACGACGCCCTGGTCACGGCCATGCGAGAGCGCATCGCCTTCGTAATGGCCATCGCCGACCAGCTTGGCTACGACAAGCTTGTCCTGGGTGCCTTTGGTTGCGGCGCGTTTGGTTGGGACGCGGCAACCGTCGCGGAGCTCTTCCGTGCCGAGCTGGCATCCGGCATGCATGTGGCTTCCAAGGTCACCTTCCCCGTGCCGCGTGGTCGCGCGGACGAGAACCTCGAGGTCTTCCAGCACGCCTTTGCGACATTCCCCGAAAAGAACGAGGATCCATACCAAAGCCGTGCCGAGCTTGCCGCAAAGCGCGCGTCGCAGCGCGCCGCAGAGGAGTCGGACGCCGAAGACGAGGAAGACTGGCGCAAGTACCTATAGGGAGGCAATTCCCTGAACGGTGATTCACGCCTAGTGGCGCCCGGGATGCGAACATCCCGGGCGCCGATGGGTGCCTAGGAGAGTCCCGAATTGCTCTATTTCTCGCCTTGGGAAGGCTGTCTGCCCAATAATTGCGGTTGCCGGTCGTTTTTAGGCGAATCGCCGAGTACGAAGACTCTAACTTTTTGCGGAGTCGCAGGTAGACAAATGGCACTTGCGAGGTGATACTAAGCGGAACCCAGAATTTTGACCGGCAACCGCAAATTTTGGGCACAGGGTTCCCGGTAACCCCGGGGAAGGTTTCGAACCCGCATGCAGAGCAGTGCCGCGTGCGGTCAAAAGATGGCTTCGTCCGCGGGCTCGGCGTTTTTCCAATGAACCATGTGCAGTCGGTGAGCGGTCTCACGCCCACGAGGTTCTCGCGCTAGAATAAAGACCCGTAGAAACGGTTGAACCACTACGGGAAGGCAAACCCACATGACAAAGCACATCTTCGTGACCGGCGGTGTCGTATCCTCCCTCGGCAAGGGCATTACGGCGGCATCCCTCGGACGCCTGCTCAAGGCCCGCGGCTACAAGGTCATGATGCAGAAGGCCGACCCGTACCTCAACGTGGACCCGGGTACCATGAGCCCCTTCCAGCACGGCGAGGTCTTCGTGACCGAGGACGGCAAGGAGACCGACCTCGACCTCGGCCACTACGAGCGCTTCATCGACGAGAACCTCACGCGCGAGTCAAACTTCACCACGGGCCTCATCTACCAGTCGCTCATCCAGCGCGAGCGCGCCGGAGACTTCCTCGGCGGTACCGTGCAGGTCATCCCGCACGTCACCAACGAGATCAAGTCCCGCTTCCTGCGCATCGAGGAGCAGACCCAGGCCGACGTTGTGATCACCGAGCTTGGCGGTACCATCGGCGACATCGAGGGCCAGCCCTTCGTCGAGGCCATGCGCCAGTTCCGCAAGGAGAAGGGCGCCGGCAACACCCTCGTGATTCACGTGAGCCTGGTGCCCTACATCGCCGCCGCCCACGAGGTCAAGACCAAGCCCACCCAGCACTCCGTCAAGGAGCTGCGCTCCATGGGCATCCAGCCCGACTTCATCGTGTGCCGTTCCGACCACGAGGTCGACGCATCCATCCGCGCCAAGATCGCCCACTTCTGCGACGTCGACGAGGATTGCGTGTTCGAGAACTCCGACTGCCCGTCCATCTACGACGTGCCGATGCACCTCGCCAAGCAGGGCTTTGACGAGAAGGTCTGCCAGAAGCTCGGTCTCGAGCTGCGCGACCGCGACATGAGCGACTGGAACGACTTCACCGACGCCATGCACGTGGCAAACGCCCTGCCCGAGAAGACCCGCATCGCCGTTGTTGGCAAGTACACCCAGCTGCCCGACGCCTACCTCTCGGTCATCGAGGCCCTGCACCACTCTGGCGTCTACTACGACCGCCACGTCGAGATCAAGCTCGTCGACGGCGAGGAGCTCACCGAGGAGAACGTGGACGAGGAGCTTGCCGGCTTCGATGGCATCCTCGTCCCCGGCGGCTTTGGCCTTCGCGGCACCGAGGGCAAGATTCTCTCGGCCAACCGCGCTCGCGTGAACAAGGTGCCGTACCTCGGCGTGTGCTTGGGCCTGCAGATGGCTGTGTGCGAGTTTGCCCGCAACGTGGCGGGGCTTCCCGGCGCCATGTCCAGCGAGTTCGAGCCCGAGTGCACCTATCCCGTCATCGACCTCATGCCCGACCAGGAGGACGTCACCGACAAGGGCGGCACCATGCGCCTGGGCGCCTACCCCTGCAAGGTTGTCCCCGGCACGCTTGCCTCCGAGGCTTACGGCGAGGAGCTCATCTACGAGCGTCACCGTCACCGCTACGAGGTCAACAACGCCTACCGCAAGCAGCTCACCGACGCCGGCATGGTCATCTCGGGCCTCTCGCCCGACAACCGCCTGGTCGAGATGGTCGAGCTTCCCGAGTCCATGCATCCCTGGTTCGTGGCGTCCCAGGCCCACCCCGAGTTCAAGAGCCGTCCCACCACGCCCGCGCCGCTCTTCCGCGAGTTCGTCCGTGCGGCCATCGCCCACCACGAGGGCGTCGAACGTCACGACGTGAACCCCAGGTAGCGACTGTCGCTCTGCCGGGCTCATGACCACGATGGACCTCTCGCGCGCGCTGCGCGAGTACCTCAACTACCTCTCCATCGAGAGGAACGCTTCACCCAATACGGTCGCGGCCTATGGCCGCGACCTTTCTCGTTATCTCTCGGCGCTTTCGGACGCGGGCATCACCAGCCCTGATGACGTGACACGCCAGGCGATAGAGGCGCACGTCGCGGAGCTGGTGGATGTGGGGCTTGCCCCCGCCTCCGTCGAGCGCGCGGTTTCCTCCATCAAGGGCTTCCACCGCTTCATGGTGGCGGACGAGATCTGCGAGAACTTCCCCACGGCGGACCTCCCGCTTCCGGCCAAGCCCGCGCGCCTGCCCGACGTCCTAAGCGTTGAGCAGGCCGAGGCCCTTCTCGACCAGCCGTTTCCCAAGACCGCGGCGGGCCAGCGTGACCGCGCCATCCTGGAGACGCTCTACGGCTGCGGCCTGCGCGTCTCGGAGCTCTGCGGGCTCGACCTGCGCGACGTGCGCCTGGACGAGGAGGTCGTGCGCGTCTTTGGCAAGGGGTCGAAGGAGCGCGTGGTGCCCATCATGGGGTCGGCGGCGCGCGTGATGGGGGAGTACCTCGATCTGTGGCGGCCGGGACTTGTTGGCCGCACGCCCACGCAGGCGGTCTTTCTCAACCAGCGCGGCGGGCGAATCTCGCGGCAGTCCGTCCATGCGATCGTGGAGCGCGCCGGGCGCGTGGTGGGGGTGCAGGGGCTGCATCCGCACACGCTGCGGCACAGCTTTGCGACGCACCTGCTTGAGGGCGGTGCCGACCTTCGCGTTGTCCAGGAGCTTCTCGGCCACGCCGACATCTCGACCACCCAGCTGTACACGCACGTCGACCGCACGCACGTGCGCGGCGTCTACCTGGCGGCGCATCCCCGCGCCTACGTGCGCGAGTAAGGGGCTCCTTCCTCCCTCCCTCCACCCACCCACCCCCTCCACCCACCTCTTCCCCTTCTTTATCGGTATCTGTGAAAAGGGTTTCTCGCGACCTGCGGAAACG
>URLM01000052.1 GCA_900548775.1 uncultured Olsenella sp. | reverse complement strand
TGCTGGCGCCGTGCTCGCCGTTCTCCGTGACCAAGGACCTGCTGGTAGAGTCCGCCAAGTTGGGCCGCTCGCTGGGCGTGCGCCTGCACACCCACCTGTGCGAGACCCTGGACGAGGAGCGCTTCACCATCGAGGCAACGGGCATGCGCCCTCTGGCGTACATGGAGTCCGTCGGCTGGGTGGGCCCCGACGTGTGGTTTGCGCATGGCATCCACTTTAACGATGACGAGCTGCGCGTCCTTGCGCAGACGGGTACGGGCGTGGCGCACTGCCCCATATCAAATATGAAGCTGTCCTCGGGCGTTGCGCGCGTGGGCGATATGCTCAGGCTGGGGATTCCCGTGGGGCTGGGGGTCGACGGTTCGGCGAGCAACGACGGCTCCAGCCTGCTGGAGGAGATGCGCGTGGGCTTCCTGCTCCACCGCCTCAACGAGAGCTACAACGCGCCCACCGGCTACGACATGCTCAAGATTGCCACGCGCGGGGGAGCGCGGGTGCTTGGCCGCCCGGAGATCGGGCAGCTGGCCAGCGGCAAGGCGGCGGACCTCTTCATGATCGACGCCAACCGGCTGGAGCTCACGGGTGCGATGAAGGACCCCAAGGCTGTGCTGGCCGTGGTGGGCTGGCGCGGGCCGGTGGACCGCACCGTTGTTGCCGGCAGGACCGTCATGCAGGGCGGACACCTTGTGGGCATCGACGAGGAGCGCGCGGCCGCCGAGGCAGACGCCTGCTGGCGTCGGTTTGTCGAGAAGAACGCGTAGGGACGCTCCCCTCGCTCCCTCCGCCGCTAGAACGCCGAGAGGTAGATTGCGCGTGCGTCGTCCATGGTAAGCGGCCTGAGTTCACCGAAGCGCTCGCCCTTGTTCTGGCGCAGGGTCTCCAGCCAGCCGTCGACCTCCTCCGGGGCAAGCCCAAGGTCGCCCAGCGTGCGCGGCATGCCCAGCCCCACAAAGAAGCGCTGCAGCTCGTCGATGGCATAGGTGATGGCGTCCTCGGTTGCCTCGTCCGTCTCGTCCACCGGCTCCACGTCAAAGACGCTCTGCGCAAAGGTAAGGAAGCGCTCAGGGTTCGAGCGCCACACGTAGCGCATCCAGGCGGGGAGAATCACGGCCAGGCCAGCGCCGTGCGTGACCTCGGGACGGTGCGCAGAGATCTCGTGCTCCAGGCCGTGGCTCTCCCAGCCGCCGGCGCGCTTCTCGGGCGCGGCGGAGCGCCCGCACCCGCAGAGGTCGTTGTGGGCAAGCGTGCCCGACCACATGATGGTGGCGCGGGCGTCGTAGTCGTCGGGCTTCTCGGCAACGGTGTTGGCGGCGTCGATCACCGCGCGGATGATGCCGCAGGCGATGTTGTCGGTCACGGGAACAGGACCTGCGCCGCTAAAGAAGCGCTCGCAGATGTGGCAGATAATGTCCACCGAGCCCGCCGCCGTCTGGTACTGCGGCAGCGTGAAGGTGACCTCGGGGTCGAGGACGGCCACGCGCGGACGAAAGACGTCGCCGTTCACGCCGCGCTTGAGGTTGAGCGCGTCGTTGCTGATGACGCAGGAGGCCGAGGCCTCGGAGCCCGCGGCGGGGATGGTGAGCACGCATGCCACCGGCAGGCAGGCGCCAATGGTTGCCTTCTTCGAGAAGAAATCCCAAACGTCGCCCTGGTAGGGGATGCCAAACGCGATGGCCTTTGAGCAGTCGATCACAGAGCCGCCGCCCACGGCGAGGATGAGGTCGACCTTCCCGGCACGTGCGACCTCGATGCCCTTGCGCACCAGGCCAACCTCGGGGTTGGGACGCACGCCGGAAAGCTCCACGTAAGTGACGCCGGCGGCGTCGAGCGATGCGGTCACACGGGCGAGAAGACCCGTCCTCACCACAGAACCACCGCCGTACACCAGAAGGACGCGCTTGGCCCCAAGGGCGGCGACCTCCTCGCCAATCTTATCGGCATAGCCACGGCCAAACACGAAGCGCGTGGGGGACTGGAAAACAAAGTCGTTCATGATGCGCCTTTCGCTGACGGGCCGTCATGTCCGGATGACACTTTGTTGCCAGTGCCCATTATGGACGAGAAGGCCGAGAGGGGAGCGCCGCGCGAGAGGCCCGCCCCCGCTAGCGATTGAGGTGGATGTGCGGGCGGTCCTCGTAGCCGTGGTAGTCGCCAAAGTAGACAAAGTAGTCGGCCACCTCGTCGGCGAGGGACTGGTCGTGGGTCGCCACCACCAGCGTCTTGCCCGCGCCCTTGAGCTGGCGAAGGAAGCCCAGCAGCCACTCGCGCGTGCGCTGGTCGAGCCCATTGAGCGGCTCGTCAAAGCAGTACGCGTCGGGGTTCATGGAGAGCACGCAGGCGATGGCCACCTTCTTCTGCTCGCCGCCGGAGAGGTTGTAGGGCGCGCGGCCGCGCAGGTGGTCAATGCCCAGAATCTGGCACACGTCGCTCACGCGGCGGGCCACCTCGTCCTCGCCGAGCTGCATCTGGCGTGGCCCAAAGGCGATCTCCTCCTCCACGCTCGCGCAGAACAGCTGGGAGTCGGAGTCCTGGAAGATGAAGCCCACGCGCTGGTGCAGCCACTTCGAGAACGCGGGGTTGCGCATGCTCTGGGCATCCACGGGCTTGCCGTCAAACAGGTAGGAGCCCTGCTGAGGGAACACGAGCCCGCACATGGCCTTGAGCAGCGTCGACTTGCCAGAGCCGTTGTCGCCCATGAGAACCACGGAGTCGCCGGCGTCGATGGTGAAGTCGATGTGCGAGAGGGTGGGGCGCTCCTCGTACGCAAAGCAGAAGTCGCGAAACTCCATGAGGGGGCGTGAACTCTCGTGCTGCGGGTGGTGCAGCGACCGCGGGTGCCCTGAGGTGTGGACCACGCTAGGCCACCCCCTGCAGGTAGGCAAACAGGACGCCCACCGCCACGAGGGCGAGAAGCCAGGCGAGGTCGATGGGCTTGTGGGCGCCGCGCGGCGCGGCCTGGTACTCGCCCCCGAACCCACGGCAGCGCATGGCGTCGGCAGTGGTGCGTGCCGCCTCGTTTGCCTTCAGGAAGGTCACGCCCCCAACGCCGCCCATGGACGTGCCCTTCGAGCGGTTCTTGCCAACGCTTCGCAGGTCAAGGGCGCAGAGCACCTCGGTGGCAACCTTCCCCAGGGTCACGATGCTCTTGAGGGCAAGCTCGAGGGTCATGATCACCAGGTTCGATACGTGGAAGGCGCGCAGCGCGCCGGTCACCTCGTGGACGGGCGTGGAGAGCGCGACGACCATAGCGGTGCCCACGCACACGAGGACCTTTGTCCCCATGAGTAGCGCCGACTGCGACTGCCCCAGGAGCACGGCCGGTACCATGACAAGGGCGCTCACGCCCGCGGCGGTGAATGACACGCCAACGACGCGGCGCAGCGCCTTGGGCGGAAGCGCTGCGGTTCTCAGCAGCATGCCTGCCAGCACCACCAGCGTAAACGCGAAGTTTGAGCTAAGGGACGTCATGAGGATGACCGCGAGGCCGCAGGCGAGCTTCACGGGCGCGGATGGCGAGAGGGACGTCGACTGCCCGTCGTCCATGCGCAGGCGCGAGAGCACGCCGGTAAGTGACAGCAGGCTCTTCTGGACAAAGCCGTCGCGGTCGGCGGCGGGCACGTATGCCTCGGGCTCAACGAGCCAGGAGGGGAGGGAGTCCCCGGCCGGCTCGGCCTCCTCCAGTTGCGTTCTGTCGCTAGCGCGTCCCAAAGTCAACCTTCGATTTCATCCCGGCGGCGATCGCGCGGAACGCTATGACGAGAAGGGCAACGCCTATGACCGCCGAGAGCACGTACCCAACCCAGTCGGGCAGGCCGCCAAGCGAGTAGTCGGGCAGGAGCGACTGCCACTCCCAGCCGTCGGCCATGCCAGCGGGGGTGTAGCCCACGCTCTGGGCCACGTCCTCGGTTGCCCACTCGCCCCAGGCGTCGCCCGTGGCGAGAAGCCCCAGGGGGGTGAGAACGACGAGGGCAACGAGGAGCGCGGCCAGGCTCGCGCGCGCCGCGTGCGCCTGGGATGCGGTGGGCGCGGTCTTGGCGGCCTCGTCGGCAGGGGCCAGCGCGCCTTCGATTCCAAACGAGGGCGCGGTCTTCCTCACGTAGGCGAGGATGCCCACGGTGAAGATGGCCTCGGCGGTGCCGGCAACCGTGAGGTGGCCGGCGAGCATGGCGGGAACCGAGACCCAGAGCGGGTAGGGGCAGTACAGCGCCTGCCCGGCCGCGTTCGAGAAGAGCAGCGGCTGGATGCCAAACTCGATGGCGGCGCACAGCGCGGCGGCGTTGATGCCCACGTACGAGCCAACCCCGGCGGCCACCAGCTCGAGCGCCGGCGCCTGTGCCCGGCCCTCGCGCGCCTGGGGCTTCTCGGCGGAGGACCTGCTCGTAAAGGCACGCATGACCAGCGCGTATATGCCGTACCCCACCATGGGGAGCACGAACGCCATGTTGAAGCAGTTTGCGCCAAGGGCGAGGATGCCCCCGTCCCCAAACAGGACGGCCTGGATGGCAAGGGCAATGGAGATGGCGAGAACCGCCGCCCAGGGGCCAAAGAGTATGGCGACGAGCGTGCCGCACACGGCGTGTCCCGTGGTGCCGCCCGGGATGGGCACGTTGAACATCATGGCGAGGAAGCTGAACGCCGCGGCTACCCCGAGAAGTGGCATCTTCTCGCGAGGGACCGTCTGGCGGACCCTTCGGGCGGCGTGCAGCCACACGGGAACCATCACGGCACCCATGACTCCGCAGGTGGAGGGGCTTAGGTAGTTCTCGGGTATGTGCATCTTCTCGCCCCATCCGTCTTGTGGCTGCTGGTTGGAAGGTTGGTGCGGGCTGCTCGTCCCGGCTTGCGCCGGTGCGCGGAGCTGCAGCTCGCGTATCACAGGCTACCCGAAACGGGCGAAACGTGCACGAACCGCGCGTCGAGAGCCACGATGCGCGACGCTGTGATCTCGCGTATTGAGACGCCAAGAGAGTGCCCGAGATGCCTCAGCGGCTGGGATAGAACGGGCACCGCTCGCCCAGGCACTGGGCGTTCTGCTGGTGGAACTCGCAGCGGACGTCGTCCTTCTCGAGGCGAACGCCAAAGCGCTCGCGTATGTAGTCGACGGCGGTTTCCAGCGAGACGTACGCGTCGCGCTTGCAGCAGCGCGGCCCGCCGATGCGCGAGAGGGCCTCGAGCGCGCGGGACGTGTACACCATGTGGCTGCCCCACGAGTCGTCGCTCGTGAGCGGGCCGGTCCCCTCAAGGATCGAGAGCGCTGCGCCAACGGATGCCGTGGCGCCGCACACCCCCCAACGGCCACACATGGCGCCGGGCATCTGCAGGCCGCGCGACATGAGCTCGGCAAGCGCCGAGGGAAGGTCGACCTCCCCGCCGGCGTTGCGGTACGCGGTGAGCACGGCCGCGCCGTCGAGAACGTGGTGTTCGGGTCCGTGCATGCGCACGAAGTCCCTGCGTGCGACATTGCGGAAGACCTCGTAGGGGCTCGCGCTCCTCTCGCCCAGGCAGGCGTCGACAATCCTCTGTCCGCGTTCCTCCAGTGTGAGCTCGCCCATGCGTCCTCCCAGCGTTGCGTTGCAAAACGGCTTCATGGTACCCCTGCGGCAGCGGTGCGCACCACCTGGTGCGAGTGACGGTTCCTAGACACCCTCGCCCGCGCGTGCTATAGTCTCGCCCCATTTTCGTTCTGGCGAGAAGGACGGAGCCTCGACGTGGATGACCAGGAAACCAAGAGCCCGCAGGAGGCCATGCGCCCTAACCCCGCGTGGCGGCGCCGCTACTACACCATCCTAGCGGGTCAGGCAGTCTCGCAGGTGGGAAGCTCGGCGGTGCAGTTTGCGCTGGTCTGGTTCCTTGCGCAGGAAACGGCGTCGCCCGCTGCGATGGGACTTGCGGGCCTCGCGGCGTTCCTACCCGGCGCGATCCTCTCGCCTGTGGCGGGCATCGTGGCGGACCGCCACAACCGAAAGCGCGTCTGCATCGCGGCGGACCTTGCTGCGGGCATCATGGCGACGGTGTTTGCGCTGGCAATGGGCTCGTGGGGCGTCTCGGTCGCCGCAGTGATCGCGCTTCTCGCCGCCCGTGCGGCAGCGACCTCGTTCCAGGCTCCCGCGATGCAGGCGATGGTACCGCAGATCGTGCCCGCCGAGTCCCTTGTTGAGGCCGGCGGCATGGCGCAGGCCATAAGCAGCGCCTCCTATATTCTTGGCCCCGTTGTTGGCGGTGCGCTCTTTGCGGCGTTCCCGCTGGCGCTCATCCTGGTGACGGACCTCGTTGGCGCGGTGGTCGCCGCCGTCACGCTGGGCATTGTTCCCGTGCCCGACCACCGTGCAGAGGGGGAGCGCCCCAGGCTCCACCCCGTCCGCGAGCTGCGCGATGGCCTCTCGGTCTTCTGGGAGGACCGCGTGCTCACGCAGGTCATAGTCTCCCTTCTCGTGTTCATGGTGTTCTTCATGCCGCTCTCGTCCTTCTATCCGCTCATGACCAGCGACTTCTTTGGGCTTGGGGCCTTCGAGGGGAGCCTCGTCGAGATGAGCTGGGCGCTGGGGATGCTGGTGGCGGGCATCGCGGTGGCGAAGGCCAACCTCAAGAACGAGGTTCGCGCGTCGTTCTGGGCGACGGTGGCTCTGGGCGCGACCTGCCTTGCCTCGGGGCTGCTGCCCCGGAGCTTTGGCGGCTGGGTGGCGTTCGTTGTTCTCTGCGGCGCGATGGGGGCAACCGCGACCTGCTACGACGTGCCAATCGTGGCGTACATGCAGAAGAGCATCGCGCCCGAGAAGCTTGGCCGGGCCTTCTCGGCGTTCCAGATCGTCTCGATGATCTCGACGCCCATTGGCCTTGCCGTGGCTTCGCCCGTTGCGGAGGTCCTTGGCGTGAGCACGTGGTTTGGCATCAGTGGCGTGGCGATTGTGCTGCTCGGCGCCGTGATGCTGGTGCTGGAGAGGCGGGCGCGGCGGTAGGGGGGCTGGCGCCCTGCTTGGCCCTACTCGCCCTGCGTGAACGCGGCCACGGCGTTTGCGGTGAGCTCCTGCTGCTCCTCGACGCTTATCGTGGCAACTCCGTCGCCGTCCTGCGCGCCGTAGTCGCCAAACTGGGCGTGGTTGCCGCCCTCGATCACAAGCTCCGCGTAGTCGTCCGGCCGCAGGTCGGCATGGGATTGCAGCTTGTCTACCTCGCCGTCCTCGGAGCCATAGACGGAGAGCATCCTAAAGCCCGGCGCGCGCAGGCTCTTGGTGGGGTACGCGGCGAGAACCACCAGCCCGTCAAGCTCGCTGGTGTGGTCGGCGGCGTAGACGGCGGCCATCGCGCCGCCAAGGGAGTGACCGCCCACGTACCAGTGGCTGTAGTGGTACTCGCCACTGCCTAGGATGGAGTCCGCGGCGTTCATGTCGAGAAACGCAAAGTTGAGCGGCATGCGCACGAGAAACACGTCCGTTCCCTTCTCGGCGATGCTTTCTAACTGGGCTGCGTAGGCCTCGCACTGGACCTTGCCGCCGGGATAGAACACCAGCGCGTTCTCTGTGCCAGGCCCATCAAAGAGGTAACCGTTTGCGGTTGCTGTCACGCGGACGGAGTCGCTGCCTGCGAGCGCAGCCTCCGCACGCGCAGTCGCCCGAGAGTAAGTGCTTGCGTAGGCGAGAAAGGCGACCACGACGCTCGCGAGCGCCGCGAGCAGTCCCAGCGCTGCGCGACGGAGCTTGACGTGCGTCTTTGCCTTTGCGTTGTTCTCGTTTGCCATGGGTCTCCTCTGCTTGTTTTGCTGCTCCCATGGTAACGGAGCACGCGCGCTGCGCCCCCCGTCGCGCGTGGAGCCGCCGTGGAATTGTGGGCTGCGGTATAGCGTTTGTCTCGTGCGGATAGAATGGCTCCGGTCACTTCGAGAAGGGGTAAACCATGGCAGAGCAGGAAGTTGGTCCGGTTGGGTCGTCGAGCAGCAAGGTCACTAACGAGAAGATTCTGGCGCTGGTGCCCGAGGAGAGCGTGAAGCGGATTCCGTTCTTCGTGCGCAAGCACGCGCTGAGCAAGACGTTCGAGAAGATCGAGCTCGAGCATCCGGACCTCTACGCCGTCGCGGCGCAGGAGGGCGAGCTGCCGGCTGACGCGCGCGAGCAGCTGAGCCAGATCGTGAACGGGATCTTCGAGCAGAAGCTGAAGAAGCACAACCTATAGGCGGCGTGCTGCGGCGGCAGTAGGCGCTGCAGCGACGGCGGTCTTTTGGCGGGTGGCTCCGGAGGAGGGGTCGCCCGCTTTTCTCAGCTGGGGACCGATCAGTGACGTCTTAATATCATGAATGTTCGTAAACAGCCAATAATGGACGTTTGAGATTTCGCAAATAGCCAATTATGGCTGTATTCGACATCGCAAATCGCCAATACCGTCTGTTTGCGATAGAGTATGAGACGTATCCCACACTACCAGACCGTTACGTCATCACAGATTCTTTTTCGGGGGGCATCGTTATGAAGCGCGCGGCAATGAGCGATCTTGAGCGATGGGCAAAGTCTCCAAAACGCAAGCCGCTTGTTGTGACTGGCGCGCGCCAGGTGGGAAAGACCTGGCTTGTCCTGGAGTTTGGTCGCGAGCACTTTGATGCCGTCGCGCACGTGACGTTTCTCGACAACGAGGTAATGAAGAACGTGTTTGCAGGATCGCTTGATCCTGCTCGTCTTCTCACGGCGATCTCGGCATATACGGGGACCGATGCCTCCAACGGGCGCACCCTCGTGTTCTTTGACGAGATTCAAGAGTGCCCGCGCGCCATTGCGTCTCTCAAGCAGTTCTGCGAATTGCGCCCAGATATTCCCGTTGTTGCAGCGGGGTCTCTCCTGGGCGTCGCCATGAGCAGACTCTCCTCGCAGCAGGAGGATGCCCAGCGGATTTCGTGGCCGGTAGGCAAAGTCGACTACCTCGACATGCACCCCATGACCTTCAAAGAATTCGTGGAAGCAATGGGCGAGCCACGACTTTCCCAGCTACTCGGAAGGGATTCGCTCGACCTGGCAAGTGCGCTTGGCGAGAAGTACGAGGATTTGCTCAAGCTCTATCTCTACGTCGGCGGTATGCCAGAGGCGGTGCAGGCATATATCGACACGCACCTTCTTGGTGAATCGCGTAAGGTGCAGCAAAGATTGCTTCGTGACTATGAGTTCGATTTTTCGAAGCACGTGTCGGCTCCGGCGGATTCCGAGCGAATTCGAGAAGTCTGGCGCTCCGTGCCCACGCAGATTTCGCGCGAGACTGGCATCAATAAGTTCGCGTATTCCAAGGTCAAGGCGGGTGGTAGGGGACGAGAGTACAGGGATGCGGTCTCCTGGCTTGTCGATGCCGGCTTGGTCACAAGGGTGCCAAGGGTTTCTCGGCCTGGCATCCCGCTTCTTACGTATGCCGACGACCGATCCTTCAAGCTGTTCCTTCTCGACGTGGGTCTTCTAGGTGCTGCCTATGGCCTTGACCAGGACGTTATTGTGCGAGGTGATTCCCTCTACGCCCAGGGCAAGGGTGCCTATGCCGAGCAGTACGTGTGCCAGCAGCTTGTGGCGAGCAACGCGTGCGTTCCGTATTACTGGTCCGCTGACGGAAGGACGGATAAGGCCGAGGTGGACTTTGTCTACGAGTGTCGGGGAAAGGTGATTCCGCTCGAGGTGAAGTCCGACGACAACGTGCGCAGCAGGAGTCTTGCCAAGTTCTCCAAGGAATTTGGCATAGAGAGGTGCCAGCGGCTTTCTCTGCGCGGCTACAAGGACGAGGGATGGCTCGTGAACCTGCCTCTCTTTGCCGCCGACGTGCTGCCTGACACGTTGTGAGGCAGGCAGTCGCGGCGGTGGCGTGAGGTCGCGCTTCTCGTGCCGGAGGTCGATACACATTCGTCGCCCGAATGTGTATCGACCTGGGCGCGTCACAGATTCGGGTACGAATGTGTATCGGCGAGAAGCGCGGCCGTGCGTGGCGGTGGCGCATCCGTCCGTCCCGGCCGGCGAGAAGCGCGGTCGCACGGCGGCGCTCCGCAAGCGGCTGCGCCCCTACAGGTCGTCCACCAGGGCGGTAGACTTGGCGTACGCGGTCGAGCGCGCCTCGAAGAAGTCTGTCTTCACCATGTTTGCGTTGCTGTACTGCGAGACCCAGGCCATGTCCGCCGGCTCCTCGGCAAACTCGGGGTAGAGCTGGCCCATCCCTAGCGAGCTCCACCGAAGGTTGCCCAGGTAGTGGATATAGTCGCTCACCTGCTGGCCGGTGAGGCCGGGGATGTTCTCGCCAATCACGTACTGGCCCCAGGCGATCTCCTGGCGCACGCCCTCCTCGAGCATCTCGCGCAGCTCGCCCACGGCCTCCTCGGTGAAGAGCTGCGGCTCCTCGCGTTGCAGCTCGAGGATCATGTTGCGGAAGAGCCACAGATGGGTGTTCTCGTCGCGGTTGATGTAGCGAATCTCCTGTGCGCTGCCAGGCATCTTGCCGTTTCGCGCAAGGTTGTAGAAGAACATGAACCCCGAGTAGAAGTACACGCCCTCAAGGATGAAGTTCGCCATCATCACGCGCAGCAGGGCCGGTGCGTCCTGGCGCTCTTGGAACTCGTTGTAGAGGTTGCCGATGAAGGTGTTTCTCGCCAGCAGGTGCTTGTCGGTCTTCCACTGGTAGAGAATGTCGTTGCGCTGCTCGGGGCTGCAGATCGTGTCCAGCATGTACGAGTAGCTCTGCGAGTGCACGCACTCCTGGAAGGTCTGGATGTGCAGGCACAGGTTGACCTCGTTTGCCGTGATGAACTCGCCCACGTTGGGGAGGTTCGCGGTCTGGAGCGAGTCGAGAAAGACGAGAAACGAGAGGATCTTGTCGTACGCGGTGCGCTCGGCGGGCAGGAGGTTTGGGTAGTCCTTAACGTCCTGCGAGAGGTTGATCTCCTCGGGGATCCAGAAGTTGTTCATGGCCTGTCGGTACCAGTCCGAAGTCCAGGCATACTTCACGTTGTTGAAGTCGTTGAGGTTGGTGGTGTTGCCGCCGATGAGGCGCCTTGCGCGCACGTCAGTGTCGCCGTTGGGGTTGAAGAGCGCCTTGGGCGAGAGGCGCGTGCCGTTTGCTTGCTGCATGGGGTTCCTTTCTGGTGGTCTTGGGGCGTGGTGCGTTTCGCGATGCGCACCAGCGCCCTAGCTGGAGCAGCTCTCGCACTCCTCGACCTCGAGCGACTTGCTGCGCACGTAGTAGACGGTCTTGACGCCGTCGCGCCACGCCTCGAGATAGAGCTCCAGCACCTGTCGCATGGTGTACTCGTTGGTGATGTAGAGGTTCACGGACTGCGCCTGGTCGATGTGGCGCTGGCGCACGCCGGCCGCGCGCATGCTCCATGTCTGGTCGATCATGTGGGCCGGCTTGTAGTACCACCAGGTCTGGGGCGAGAGCTCCGGAGCGACGCGCGGGAGCATGGAGCCCTTCTTCTCCTCCAGGAAGAACTTGCGCATCACGGGGTCGAGCCCGGCCGTGGTGCCTGCGATGATCGATGTCGAGCTGGTGGGTGCCACGGCGAGAAGGTACGCGTTTCGCATGCCGTGGGTGGCCACGCGCTCGGCGAGCGCCCGCCACTCGGGCGAGCTGTAGCCGCGCTTCTCGAAGTACGCGCCGGTCTGCCAGTCTGAGCCCTCGAACTTCTCGTACGCGCCGCGCTCCTCGGCAAGCGCGCACGAGGCCTCGATGGCGTGGCGGTTGATGCGCTCGAAGACGTCGTCCGCGAAGCGCAGGTGCTCCTCTCCCTCCCACATGATGCCGCGTTTTGCCAGCATGTGGTGGTAGCCCGAGACGCCCAGGCCAACCGAGCGGTAGCGGCGGTTGGTTATCTTCGCGTAGGGGAGGGCGTAGAAGTTGAGGTCGATCACGTTGTCGAGCGCGCGGACGGCGGTCTCGACCGTGCGGGCGAGGTAGGCGTCGTCCTCCACTGGCAGGCGCCCGAGCGAGAGGCTCGCGAGGTTGCACACCACGAAGTCGCCGGGACGCGTGGTGGTCACCACGACGGTGTCGCCGTCCTCGGTCACGACCTCCTGCGAGACGCTTTGGATCTCGCTCGTGTTCTGGGCGATCTCGGTGCAGAGGTTCGAGCAGTAGATCACGCCTGCGTGCGGGTTGGGGTTCGCGCGGTTCACGGTGTCGCGCATGAACGCGAACGGCGTGCCCGTCTCGACGGCGCTGCGCAGGACGAGGCGCACGACGTCCTTAACGGTAACGGTACGCTTGGGGATGCGAGGGTCCGCAACGCATTCGAGGTAGCGGCGCTCCCACTCCTCGCCGAAGTAGTCCTCGAGCGCGTAGCCCTTCACCGTGAGGATGTCGTGGGGGCACATGAGGTGCCAGGGCTGGTCGAGGTCCTGCTCGGCCATGCGCCAGAACAGGTCCGGGTAGCAGACCGCCGGGAAGACGTCGTGCGCCTTCATGCGATCGTCACCGTTGTTGGTGCGAAGCTGCAGGAACTCGGGAAGGTCGCGGTGCCATGCGTCGAGGTAGACGGCCACGGCGCCGGCCCGCACGCCCAGCTGGTCCACGGCTACGGCGGTGTCGTTGATCACGCGAATCCAGCGCACCACGCCGCCGGCCGCGCCCTCGAACCCACGGATGCTTCCGCCCTTGGCGCGAACCTTGCCCAGGTACATGCCCATGCCACCACCAAACTTGGAGACCATGG
>URLM01000051.1 GCA_900548775.1 uncultured Olsenella sp. | reverse complement strand
CCCTCGCTTGTGCCGTTTTCGCCTGCGATGGGTGTCCTCATGGCCGACACCGAGTTCGGACACCTCTACGACCGGGACCAGTTGGCGAGAAACGAGGTGCCGCTGCAGGCGGCCGTCTACTTCGACGATGCCTATGTGGACTCCGGACTGCAGCTCGACACGCTCTCCCGTGTGGGCGCGAGCCACGCCTGGGTCACCAACGAGTTTGAGCACGACGGTTTGCACGGCAGTGTGGTCTTCAAACACCTCTACGAGGAGGCGCTCAACCGCGGCGACCTTGCGGACGTGAGGTAGGGCTCTCCTCGCCCTCACGAGGTGCAATCCTTGGCCTGTCCCTAGCAAAAAGCCCAGGACGCCACGGGTCCTGGGCTTGTCTTTTCTGGTGCTCCCTGGGGGATTCGAACCCTCGACATTCGGATTAGAAGTCCGCTACTCTATCCAGCTGAGTTAAGGGAGCGTGCCTCTGCGGCCATGCCATTCTAGCGCAAGTTGCCCGCTTGCTCGCTCTCGAGTAGCGCCCTGGCGGCGAGAACGCCTGTGACAGTCTTTCCGTCCTGGATGAGACCAGCGGAGATTGCCTGCACAACCTCATCCACCGGAAGCCAGACCACGCGAAGGACTTCGCCCTCGTCGGGACGGGCAGCTCCTTGCGAGAGTCCCTGGGCGAGAAACACCTCGGTATGCTCGTCTGTAAAGCCCGGGGAGCCAAGCACCGTGGCAAGATGCACGAGCTTCTCGGCGTGCAGCCCCGTCTCCTCGGCAAGCTCGCGTGCGGCGCACTTCTCGCCTTGCTCGCCCCCCTCGAGCTTGCCGGCCGGGATCTCGAGCGTTACTCGGCCAAGCACCACCCGGTACTGGCGAACCAGGCACACCCGGTCGTCGTGAATCGCAACGACTCCCGCGCCGCCATGATGGTGGACCACCTCGCGCCATGCGTGCGAGCCATCGGATAGCTCTACCTCGAGGTGGTCCACGGCAAAGATCTTGCCCTGCCAGACATGCTCGTCTATGACCACGCGCTCCACGAGGGAGGGCTCTGGCTCAAGTGCCCTGCGAACCTCGTCAAGGCTGGAACTCCCGCCGCCAAGACCCCGAGTTGTGTCGTCCACGCGCTCCTCCTGGGCTCCGTGCTCCTTGTCGCTTCCTACGATAGCCGCTTTTCTCAGCCGTGCGCTTGGGGTCTGGACTTACGGTGTTCTCTCTCCCTAGAGTCTGAACTACGCACGGCTGCGATTAAGGTTTGTGGATTGCTGGGCTTTTGCACGTCTCGGCTCTCACCGTGCGTAATTCGGATGGCCGTCATGCGGCAATAACCTCGGCGGCAAATGTTAAGCGAAGTATGCGGGCAGCCCGAAAGTGTTGAATGCGGGCTGCGCGGCAGCTATTCTAGACACTCGTACTCCACCGCGCTAAAGTGTCGCGCATCATTCGCAAGAGATTGGAGCAACCATGTCCTCCTCTACGCTCAACCGCCGCCAGTTCATCACCGCAGCTCTCGGCTTCACGGGAATGCTCGGCCTTGCCGCCTGCGGCTCATCTGCAAGCACGAACAGCTCGGACGCCAGTGCGGCTTCCCAGTCCACCGGTGCCGAATCCTCCTTTGACGGCAACTTCGTCCTCGGCTTTGACCAGGACTTCCCGCCCTATGGCTACGTGGGTGATGACGGCTCCTATACCGGCTTCGACATCGACCTCGCCAAGGCCGTCTGCGACCGCGAGGGCTGGACGTTCACTCCAACGCCCATCTCCTGGGACGCAAAGGACACCCTTCTCAACTCCGGTCAGATCACCTGCATCTGGAATGGCTTCACCATCGAGGGCCGCGAGGACGGCTATGCATTCACTGACCCCTACATGGAGAACCGCCAGGTCATCGTCGTGCCTGCCTCGTCTGACGTGCAGAAGCTCTCGGACCTGGCTGGTAAGAACGTGATCACCCAGGCGGACTCCGCCGCGCTCGACGTCCTTTCTGAGGGTGGCTCGCAGGAAGAGCTGGGCAAGAGCTTCGGCAACCTCCAGACCATCGACAACTACAACACCGCGTTCATGATGCTCGAGAGCGGCCAGGTGGACGCCGTTGCCATCGACTACCCGGTGGCCGTCTTCAACATTGGCGACAAGACCGCAGACTTCCGTATCCTCGACGAGAACCTCAACTCCGAGCACTTTGGCGTCGGCTTCGCCAAGACGGAAGAGGGCGAGAAGCTCGCCAAGACCGTTGAGGCGGACCTCCAAGCCCTCGACGCAGCCGGTACCGTCAAGGGGCTCTGCGACAAGTATGCCGCTCAGGGCGTCTCCTACGATCTCTGGTGCCTGCCCAAGGCGTAGGCCCAAAGACAAGACGGCCAGGGCAATGCCGCCGTCGCTCGTACAACAAGGGAGTTGATAAGGTGGATTTCTCGACGATGATGGGGATGCTCCTCTCGGGGTACCGCATCTCGATGATCATATTCGCGGTGACGCTCGTGGGGTCCATCCCCCTGGGGATGCTGGTGGCGCTGGGGCGCCTCTCCAAGTTCAAGCCGCTTTCGCTTCTCATGCAGCTCTTCATCTCGGTTCTGCGCGGCACGCCCCTCATGCTGCAGATGTTCGCCGTCTCGTTCATGCCGTACTACGTCTTTGGCCTCAAGACCGACGCGACCTTCCCCATGGTCGCGGTGCTCATCTCCTTTGTCATCAACTATGCGGCCTACTTCGCCGAGATCTACCGCTCGGGCATCCAGTCCATACCACGTGGCCAGTACGAGGCCGCCGAGGTGCTGGGCTACTCCAGCCGTCAGACCTTCCAGCGCATCGTGCTCCCGCAAGTCGTGAAGCGCGTGCTCCCCGCCATGGGCAATGAGGTGGTCACGCTGGTCAAGGACACCTCACTTGCCTTCTCCCTCGGCGTCCTCGAGATGTTCACGCAAGCGCGAGCAATCGTCACAAGCCAGCGGACCATGGTGGCCTTTGCCGTGGCGGCGCTCATCTACTGGGTAACCTGCCTCATCATCGAGTACGTCATGAGGCGCATCGAGAAGAGGCTGGACTACTACCATGACTAACGCCGAGAAGCGCGATGCGCGGGCCTCGCGCATTCAGATTCCCGTCCCCGACGCCTCCGTCTCACAGATTCTCGGCCTGCCCGCCGTCTACGTGAAGGGTGCGCGCAAGTCCTTCTCTGGCCGAGAGGTACTCCACGACGTGTCGTTCTCCATAGCACGCGGCGAGGTTGTCTCGGTCATCGGGCCCTCGGGCGCCGGCAAGTCCACGCTCCTGCGATGCCTCACGCTCCTTGACACCTTTGATGCCTGCGAGCTCTACTACGGTAGCCTTCGAGTGACCGAGCAGGACGAGAACGGCGTGGCGCACTACTCCAAGGAGGCAAGTGTCAAGGCGCGCATGCAGTTTGGCATCGTGTTCCAGAACTACAACCTCTTCCCGCACTTTACCGTCATGCGAAACGTCTGCGATGCGCCCATTGCCGTGCAGGGGAGAGACCCCGTCAAGGTCGAGGCAGAGGCAAGGCAGATTCTCGATCGGCTTGGCCTGGCAGACCATGCCGATAAGGTCCCCAACCAGCTCTCTGGCGGCCAGCAGCAGCGCGTGGCCATTGCGCGGGCACTCGCCATGCACCCAAAGGTCCTCTATTTCGACGAGGCAACCTCCGCCCTTGACCCCAGGCTCACTGCGGACATGCGCCGCATCGTACGCGAGCTGGCGGGCGACGGCATGGCCGTTGGCATTGTGACGCACGAGATGGGCTTCGCACGCGACGTCTCCGACCGCGTGGCGTTCCTTCTCGACGGCCAAATCGTGGAGGAGGGGCCTGCCGGAGAGGTCATGGAGAACCCCACGGACGCCCGTGTGCGGGAGTTTTTGGCGACGGCGGAGGACTAGACGCGGGTCCGAAATCTCTTTTTGAAGGTCCTGTGTCGAGGCTTCAACAGCGTGACCTGGTATTTTGCGAAATTGGCGCCGTTGGAATGTGGTTCTCGAAAAAAAGTTCTCCAAGAAAGTGCTTGCATCTGTCCGATTCTTTGTCATAATAAACGAGCGCTTCACGAGGTGGGTCAAATGGTGGGTGTAGCTCAGTTGGAAGAGCGACGGACCGTGGCTCCGTAGGTCGAGGGTTCGAACCCCTTCACCCACCCCATCTGAAAGCCGAATATGGGTCGTTAGCTCAGTTGGTAGAGCAGGGGACTCTTAATCCCAAGGTCGAGGGTTCGACCCCCTCACGACCCACCATGAATCCGCAGCCCGGGGCTTTAGAGCCTCGGGCTTTTTTTGTTTGGCAACCGGGACGCTTTCGAGCTGGCCAGCTTGCTCGAAAGCCAATCCCTCTGGCTGTCGTTTTTCCCGGGGCGTTTGGTTTCGATACGGTACACTTGGTATTAACTACGCCGGCGCAGGCGTCGCATGGGGTTTGCGGGGTGAGAACGATTCCAGCATCCTTGCCTTCCCGTTGCGGCATACTGTACCTTGCCGAGGTAACCCGCTGGAAGGAGCTTGCGTTGATCTACACGATGACCCTCAACCCCGCGCTCGATTACGTCATGCATCCCCTCACGCTGGACATGGGCTACACCAACCGTTCCTCGAGCGAGGAGCTGTACTGCGGTGGCAACGGCATCAACATCTCCACCCTGCTCAACGAGCTCAACGTCGTGAACGTAGCGATGGGCATCGTCGCGGGCTTCACCGGTGACTACCTCATCAACGAGCTCCAGGACGCGGGCATCGCCTCCAACTTTGTGAAGCTCGACCGTGGCTATACGCGAATCAACGTCAAGCTCAACGGCATCGTCATGACCATGGTCAACGGCATGGGCCCCAAGATTCCGCAGAAGAAGGTCGACGAGCTTCTCGAGCGCATGGACGTCCTGCAGGCGGGGGACACCCTTGTCCTTACGGGCTCCATCCCCAACTCGCTGCCCGAGGATATGTACAACCAGATTATGGCCCGTCTCGCCGGCCGTGGCATCCAGTTCGTGGTCGACGCTCCCGGCCAGCTCCTCATGGAGTCTATCAAGGCTCACCCCTTCCTCATCAAGCCCAACAACCACGAGGTCGGACGCATCTTCAAGGCAGACCCCATGCCCGAGACGCCTGAGGACTGCCTGCCCTATGCCAAGAAGCTCCAGGAGGGCGGTGCGCGCAACGTCATCATCTCCTGTGGCGGCAATGGCTCGCTCCTTCTCGACGAGTACGGCACAGAGCACATGGTCCCCACCGCGCGCGTTCGTCTCGTGAACGCGACCGGCGCAGGCGACTCCATGGTCGCGGGCTTCCTTGCCAAGGTCACTCGTGGCATGGACTACGAGAACGCGCTCATCTACGCCTCTGCGTGCGGTACGGCAACTGCCGCCAGCAAGGGAATTGCCAAGCGCTCGACCATCGACCGCGTGGTCACTGCCCTCTACAAGAAGATGGGCCGCGAGATGCCCGCGAGCATTGCGGACGATATAAAAAACGAAAAGGCCCGCGCTGAGGCCCAGGCTCTGGCCGCCGAGGGAAATGAAGATTCCAAGGGGCCCCGAGAGGGCGAGTAACGCGTTAGACTGTGTTTGGCTTTACGGCGCCCCCTCAGGGGCGCCTGGCATTCTGGGAGGTGGCCGCGACGCGGCCAGTTAAGGGGGATCGCAATGTTTGAGGGAGTAAACGCATCTGATGGCATCGGCATTGGTGTTGCCCGCGTCGCCGTCGAGCCGGACCTCTCGTTCACGCCGCATGCTCCGGAGGATCCGGAGGCTGAGAAGGCGCGCTACGGTGCGGCTGTCGAGAAGTTCGTCGAGCAGACCAACGCACAGATCGAGCGCATGAAGCAGACGGTTGGCGAGGATGCCGCTGCAATCATGGGCGCTCACATCGAGTTTGCAGAGGACGAGGGAATCCGCGAGATGGTCACGGGCTCCATCGACTCCGGCATGTGCGCCGAGCAGGCCGTGAGCGAGGCCTACGGCACGTTCTACACCATGTACGCGAACATGGACGACGAGCTCTTCCGCGAGCGCGCCGCCGACGTCGCTGACGTCAAGACCGGCCTTCTCGCCGACCTACTCGGCAAGGAGGTCGTCGACCTCTCGACCCTTCCCGAGAACTCCATCGTCGTGGTTCACGAACTCACTCCCTCGATGACCGCCGATATCGACAAGGAGAACGTCGCGGGCATCGTCACCGAGACCGGTGGCCGCACCTCTCACTCCGCCATCATCGCCCGTGCGCTCGAGATTCCCGCAGTTCTCTCCGTGGCGGATGCAACGGTCAACATCAAGACCGGTGACATGGTGGTCGTCGACGGCACCAACGGCAAGGTCATCTCTCAGCCGTCTGACCACGACCTTGAGCACTACCGCGCCAAGGCAAAGGCATATGCCGAGGAGAAGGCAGCCCTCGAGGCCTACCGCGGCAAGGAGACCGTGACCGGCGACGGCGACAAGAAGCTGCTCGTCGCCAACATCGGAAACCCTGACGACGCAAACGCAGCGCTCGAGCACGATGCCGAGGGCGTTGGCCTCTTCCGCTCCGAGTTCCTCTTCATGGACGCCAAGGAGCTCCCCAGCGAGGACGAGCAGTTTGCCGCATACCAGAAGGTCGCCCTTCGCATGAAGGACAAGCCGGTCATCATCCGTACCCTTGATGTGGGCGGCGACAAGGAGATCCCCTATCTGCACCTGCAGAAGGAGGAGAACCCCTTCATGGGCTTCCGCGCTGTGCGCTACTGCCTGAACAATCCCGACCAGTACAAGGTCCAGCTCACGGCGCTGCTCCGTGCCTCTGCGTTCGGTGACATCAAGATTATGCTGCCGCTCGTCACCACGATTGACGAGGTGCGCCAGGCGAAGGCCCTCATCGAGGAGTGCAAGCACGACCTTGACGAGCGTGGCGTTGCGTACAACAAGGACATCCAGGTCGGCACCATGATCGAGACTCCCGCTGCCTCGCTCATCGCCGACGACCTTGCCGCCGAGTGCGACTTCTTCTCCATTGGTACCAACGACCTCATCGGCTACACCATGTGCGCCGACCGCGGCAACGACCGCGTGAGCTACCTCTACCAGGTCTACCAGCCTGCGGTCCTTCGCTCGCTCAAGCGCATCATCGGCGAGGGCAACAAGGCCGGCATCATGGTAGGCATGTGCGGCGAGGCCGCGGCAGACCCGCTGCTCATCCCCATCCTCATGTCGTTTGGCTTGGACGAGTACTCCGTCTCCGCTCCTTCGATCCTCCGCACGAGGAGGATTCTCTCCCTTTGGACCAAGGAGGAGGCCGACGCTTTGGCAGAGAAGGTCATGGCCCTCAAGACCGCGACCGAGGTCAAGGCAATGCTCCAGGCGGCAGCCAAGTAGGGGAGCGCGCCGCTTAGTATGTTTTTCGAGGCCCCCGATGCGAACCCCGCATCGGGGGCCTTTCTTGACTCGCGGGCGGTACGTTGCGCCGCAATTGCCTTGCACTGCGGGCGTGGCTGCACGATATCGGAATGGGAATTCTGGACGAATGCATTTGGCATACTGCGAAAGGCTGGACACGTGCGCCGAACTCGCCTACGTTACATACTCAAAGCGCTTATTGCGCCGAACTGCCCTTCGTTACATGGGTTTATGGCTTGCCCCGAAGTAGGCCTGGGAAGTGGCTAACGAAAATCCGCAGGTCAGCGGATATATAAAGTATTAAATTATTACACTAAGTTATTGTCCCGTCGGAAAAGGGGTGTAACGAAGGCTAGTTCGGCGCAATTGAGTCGCGTTTCATGTAACGAAGGCCACTTCGATGCATCGGGCTGACGAGCAGGGGAGTACTCTGGAGCACGCCGTTGCCGTCACGCAATGAAAACCCTACGGAGCGATGACCCGAAGCGCTTTTGGAACCACCTCAACTTCGAAGTGCGTCCCACGGAGCTCCTCACCGTCTACCTGACAAGGTGGCTGGGTCTCGAAGTCCATGGTTGCTCGTGTAAACCTGAGCAAGTTCACACAGTCAGAGCCCGTGTGACGACCAAACCTAGCTAGCCCCAGAAGGGCAAGCAGTCTTGGGCGGCCTGGGATCTTGACGTTGTAACACACGTCAAGGAGACCGTCCGAGGGGTCAGCCTCCGGACAAATGGCGAAGCCCCCGCCATAGGTTGGCCCTACCTGCACTGCAAAGATAACCGTGGGGAGCTTAACTTCGGGCATGCCATCAAACTGCGCGCGGCAGGGCCAGCCGTTTGAGCCCGCGGAGAAAATGCGAATTCCAGAGGTGATGAAGAGCCCCTCGCCGTGCTGGGACGTAGTCTCCTCCTGACGGCGCCGAACAGTGTCAAGAGCGATCGCCGCATCCATGCCAAACGAGAGCGTCTCCATGAAGTACACGCCATTTACATGCCCCACTTCAAGGGAAAAGACGTGGCCGCGAACAAGTTGTGCAAGAGCGCGGGATGGGTCGTTTATTGCCATCCCCAGCGTGCGAGCGTAGTCGTTGCCTGACCCCATGGGAATGATGCCCAGCTGAGGACGGTCATTCGCATCGCGTTTCATCAGGCCATTGACAACTTCGTGGATGACCCCATCTCCTCCGAGGGCAAGGATGGTGTCAAAGCCGCTCGCCTCTCGAGCGAGGCTCTCTGCATCTCCCGCGGCCTTCGTGAGGATGAGCTCATGATGGGTGGTTGCGCTGTGGTAGGAGTCAAGGAAGCACTGGACAAAGGCGGCACCCTCAGATCCCTGGCCCCGGTTCGCCGCCGGATTGGCTATGACGAGCGTTCTGCCGAGCGGAGAAGTGCCCATGCGAAACCTCCCTTGTCGCGTTGCAGTCTCATTGTATGGCAAGCGAGTTGCCTGGTTTGACAGGACGTTCGCCGAGAATAATGCATCAGGGGAGGACACATAATAAAAGCCCGGGATTAAACCCGGGCTGCGATTGCGTGGAGCGGCGGACGGGACTCGAACCCGCAACAATCAGCTTGGAAGGCTGACGCTCTACCAATTGAACTACCGCCGCAGAGCATAGGAGAGTATACAACAAGATTGGAGCCCGCGGGCGGACGTCAAGTCAAGCTGGCGAGAACCACAAGCTATCTGTATCCGTTGCATTTGCAACACATCAAACTCGTCACGCGTGCCACAGTGAAGATCGCAGAGGCGAGACGGGAGGCTCCTCATGGCAGGAACGCAGGCGGACTTCAACAGCATTTTCCAGGCAATTCGTGCGGACGAGCAGAACGAGTCGTTCACGCGTCAGGGTATCGACCCGCTCTACACGGCGTCCACCTCGTCTCGACTGGTGATCATCGGCCAGGCCCCGGGAAGGGTCGCCCAGGAGACGCGCATCCCCTGGAACGACAAGAGCGGGGACCGCTTGCGTGAGTGGCTCGGCATCGATCGCGAGACCTTCTACGACCCCTCCGCGGTCGCGCTTCTCCCCATGGACTTCTACTATCCCGGCAAAGGCAAGTCCGGCGACCTGCCCCCTCGGAAGGGGTTTGCCGAGAAGTGGCACCCCGCCCTTCTCGGCATGATGCCTCAGGTTCGCCTCACCGTCCTCGTTGGGTCCTACGCCACGCGGCGCTACCTCGGTCTTCCGCCCTCGGCCAAGCTAGCCGATATTGTCCGTGGCTACGAGGCGTATCTCCCCACGTACTTCCCGCTCGTGCACCCCTCTCCCAGAAACCGGCTTTGGATGAGCAGGAACCCCTGGTTCGAGACGGACGTCCTTCCCCGCCTTCGCGAGGAGGTCGCGTCTGCGTTGGGTCGATAGGGGAGCGCTATCGGCGTTCTGCCACCTCGGCAAGCGAGAAGTGCCGACGGTTGGCCTTGAGCTTCCCGTCCCGCTCGAGTTCCCCGATGACGGTGCAGAGCGCACACCTGTCGACACCCAGGTAATCGGCAAGCTGCTGGCGCGTGAAGGGGATGTCAAACTCGCTCGAACCCGCAAGCTTGGACTGGGTCGAGAGGTAGGCGAGAAGCTTCCCCCTAATGGACTTTGGTGCGGCGTCGCGAATCCTTCGCGTGAGGCGTACGTTCTTGCGTGCAACGGATGCCAGGAGGTTCTCGGCCACCTTTGCATGGTAGGCACAAGCCCTTGGACAGCTGTGCATGATGTGCGTCACGTCGATGAAGAGCACCTTGGTGGGGGTCTTTGTCGCGACCACGTTCGTGAGCAGCGGCTCTCCGGGAAGGGCGGCAAACGCTTCGCCAAACATCTCGCCGGCCGAGAAGCTCCCCATCACGCTGGCGTTTCCCCACACGTCGGCGCCCTCGACGCGAACCGCGCCCTCGAGGACGATTCCCACGCTCGTGACTGGGTTGCCCTCCATCCACACGAGCTCGCCCTTCTCGTACGTCTTTGGCTGCGCCGCCAAACACCCCAGCATTGTGGTTACCTCCTGGGGCGTGACGCCTTGGAAGAGGCTTGTCTTGCACAAGAACTCGGGATTCACATCGCGCATTATGCACCACCAATTGTATGAGTATGTTGTGACCACAACATACCACTTCTCGCCTGACTCTCACACTGGCAGTCAACGAACCGCCCAAAGAGAGAGGAACCCAATGGACGAGAAGATGTTCTGCTTCCAGTGCGAGCAGACCGCGGGCTGCAAGGCATGCACCGGCAGGGCTGGCGTTTGCGGCAAGCCCTTCGACGTTGCGCTTGCCCAGGACGAGCTCACCGGTGCGCTGGTTGGCCTTGCCAGCACCTGCAAGCTTGCCGGGACTCGCAGCGAGCTTGCCGACAAGCTCATCGTGAGCGGGCTCTTCACCTGCATCACCAACGTCAACTTCTCCAAGGACACCGTCCAGGCAATCACTGAGGAAGTTCGCGCCGAGAAGGAGCGCATCGCCGCTGCCGCTGGCGTCGAGGCTGCCCAGGACCTGCTCCTCTGTCACGTCTGGACGGACAACGAAGACGTGCGATCTCTTAAGTCGCTGATCCTCTTTGGGCTTCGTGGTGCCGCCGCCTACGCGTACCACGCTCGAATGCTCGGGTCCGTGAGCGACGAGGCGCAGCAGGCCTTTGTCGACTGCCTTGCCGCCCTCGCCACCGAGAGCGACCTCAACAAGCTTCTTGGCGTCTCCATGCAGGTGGGCAAGCTCAGCCACGATGTGATGGGCCTGCTTGACGCAGCCAATACCGGCGCCTACGGCATGCCTGAGCCCACCGAGGTCTCCCTCAAGATCGAGAAGGGCCCCTTCATCGTCATCTCCGGCCACGACCTGCATGACCTCAAGCTCCTCCTCGAGCAGACCGAGGGCACGGGCGTGAACGTCTACACGCACGGCGAGATGCTCCCCGCCAACGCCTATCCCGAGCTCAAGCGCTATCCGCAGCTCAAGGGTAACTTCGGCACGGCATGGCAGAACCAGCAGAAGGAGTTCGCCAATGTCCCGGCGGCGTTCGTGTTCACCACGAACTGCCTCATGCCGCCTCGTCCCAGCTACGCCGACCGCGTCTTCACGACCGAGGTCGTCTCGTACCCCGAGCTGGTGCACATCCCCGCTGCCCCCGATGGTACGAAGGACTTCACCCCGGTCATCGAGAAGGCCAAGGAGCTTGGTGGCTACGACGAGGATGTGCAGCTCACGGGCATTAACGGCGGCACCAAGGTCGTGACTGGCTTTGCTCGCGCGGCGGTGCTCTCGGTTGCCGACAAGGTTGTCGACGCCGTCAAGGCTGGCGACATCAAGCACTTCTTCCTCGTTGGCGGCTGCGACGGCGCCAAGCCCGGCCGTAACTACTACACTGAGCTCGTCAAGCAGGCTCCCAATGACACGGTCATCCTCACCCTTGCGTGCGGCAAGTACCGCTTCAACGACCTTGACCTGGGCGACATTGACGGTATCCCCAGGCTTCTCGACATCGGCCAGTGCAACGACGCCTACAGCGCCGTCGAGATTGCCCTGGCTCTTGCGGATGCCTTCGACTGTGGCGTGAATGACCTGCCGCTCTCGATCGTGCTCTCCTGGTACGAGCAGAAGGCTGTTGCGGACCTGCTTGCCCTTCTCTACCTGGGCATCAAGGACATCAAGCTTGGGCCTACGCTCCCTGCCTTCGTGAGCCCCAACGTCCTTGACATTCTGGTGCGCGAGTTTGGCATCTCTCCCATCTCGACGCCCGAGGAGGACCTCACCGCGCTTCTCGCATAGGGGGAGTGAGCTGTTGCGGCGTTAGGCGAGAGGGGCCAGGCGAATTGTCGCCTGGCCCCTTTTTCTCTTAGCGAAGACGCCTTTTGTGTTGCTGCGGCCTCGCCTAAACCTCACACGTATTATTTCTATTCTTATCTGTTGCGAGAAAATCCCTGTTAGTCTGCTGACAAAATCAAATAAGAAACAACACGTGTGAGGCTTCGCGGAAGAGGCAATCTGTGCCGCCTTGTGGGCAACGACGGCCGCTTCTCGAACGGCCTGCGCTACCCGGGCGACCCGTCGTAGACGTGAGCGACCACACGCAGGAGTGGCTATCGGCGCTCGCCCCGGCGCTCTCGCGCGGCCTGGAGCAGGTGGGCCTGGCCGCCGAGGGCCACGCGAAGGCCAGGTGCCCCGTGGACACCGGGCGCCTGCGCAACTCAATAACCTACACGCAGCCGGACAGCAGCGTCAGGGCGTCTGACAGATAGCCGGCGCTTCTCTCGGTAGTTGAAATAGAAAAGGGGCGGGTTTTACCCCGCCCCACCTGCGTTTCTATGGTCGGGGCGACTGGATTCGAACCAGCGACCCTCTGCTCCCAAAGCAGATGCGCTACCAAGCTGCGCTACGCCCCGAAC